>CAZWNJ010000002.1:139527-182137 GCA_964635215.1 uncultured Candidatus Peribacteria bacterium
GACGAGCTGCTCGGCGGTGCAAAGGCCACCGAAGAGACGGACGACGACGAGGCGACGAGACTGCTTCTGGACGAAGACGATTGACCTGTAACGTCAGCCACCACGGGGGTGTTCTTCAGCCAGAGGCTCTGCGAGAGCTGCGTCGGCCAACGCATCCACTCACCGACGAAGGCCACAGCCAGAAAAACAGCCAGAATGCTAACGAGGATGGCGACGCGCTTCGTACCCTCACGCAGAACGCGCAGGCAGAACGCCACCAGCGTGATGAAGAGCGCGGCCACCGCAATGAGCGACCAACCCCAGACGAGCGCGCGGCGCAGGACGAAGAACACGGGGAAGATCAGCTCGAGGATCGCGAGCGCGAACCAGAAGAGCAGGAGGGCGGCGGGTGCCCAGTGCATGATGCGGAAGATATTGTCCGCACGGTTCTCGCGCAGGAACGGGTAGAGAATCAGTGGATAGAGAACGGCGGCCAGGAAGGCGATCCCCCACGGGCCGGCCCCGAGCGGGAGGGGCGGCAAACTGGCCGTCAGCACGCCACAGGCGAGCATGACGAGCGCCAGAATGATCACGAGGACGGTTTCCGTAGAGTGCTTGAGAGGCATAGGAGGCGTATGCTCGCGTCCTTTGACTCCAGTGTCAATAGGATGACGAAATAGCAAGATGTGAAGCCGATAGATCACGCTTCCAGACGTCTCAGCGGCGACGGCCGGGCAGATACTTCTTGCGGGCGTCCTCGGCGCCGGAGCGCGGCAGGATCTTGAAGTATTGTGTGCGGTAGCGGTTGATTTGCCAGAGAACGTAGCCAAGGAGGGCGACGAACCAGACGATGATCAACGAGCGCATCGCCAAAAACTGGATCGACTCCACGCGACAGACGACGAGGAAGAGCAGGACAACACCAAACCACAGCGAGGCAGACTGCCAAGCGGCGCTCAGTTTCTTCAGGCGGTGATCCTCCATCGAACTGCGCCAAGCGCGCACGAGGAGTGATACGACGACGAGCGCCATGCCGATTGCGAGGAGCGCCACGACCTTTGGGTCGCCGTAGTGGGCGTTACCAGGATTGGGCCAGAAGAGATAACTGAGCAGAGAGTACATCGGTAGGAAAGGAATGAATTATTTGGCGTGCTTTTCCTTCTTCTCCTCCTTCTTCTCCTCCTTCTCAGTCTTCACATGCAGGTCGTGGAGTTCTTTCAGCCAGCGGTCGTGCTTGCGCTCGGTGAGCGTACGACTGGGGCGGATGAGCAGGTAGATGAGGAAGCCGAAGACTGGCAGAAACGCGACGAGCAGGATGGCAAAGAGCTGGAACCCGAAGTGCCGGCTCCGAAGCAGGACGTCTCGGAGGGTGAAGAACACCAGGAAGACGACGAGCGTGGAAATCCCGAGCAGAAGGCCCTGCAGCAGTCGCAACGCGGGGTCGGCGGAGAGGAAGGTGAGAAGGGACGGAAGGGACATCATGGCTTTAGGAGGGAGGGTCTAAAGGTGCGGATGACGCTGACGATGGACGACAACGTACACGACCACTGTGAGGAGGGCCAGCACCGCCAAAAACTGGCTGAAGCGCAGCTGGTATGTTGCCAAATGCAGACTCTGGCGGAGCAAGAAATACCCGCCAACGAGCATCGTCGAAACGATTTCGTAAATCATGACGATTTGCCCTGACAGCCGACGCTCAAACAACGCCACGACCGTCAAACTGCCGAAGAGCAGGAAGAGCACGAAGAGGTCGAGCAGCGACGCAAAGACGGGCGTCGAGGGGTCGCCGCGGAAGAGTTCGAGTACCATCGTCGCCACGGCCGCCACGACGATGCCAAAGAGCGTTTCGGCGCCGGCGCGCTTGGAGTGACGGCGGACGATGAGGAGGAGGAACGTCAGCAGGAAGTAGAAGACGGCGTAGTAGAGCTGCACCGGATGGATCGGAATCGTGTAGGAGACCGCGAAGGAGTCGTACGTCACGCCCCAGGGCATATCCGTCGGCGCGCCGTAGCTCTGGCCGGCCGCAAACTTGCCGAGCCAGTCAAAGACGAGGCCAAAGGTCGCCGCGGGCAAGAGCACATCGAGCCACTGCAGGAAGGTCGTACGCGACTGGCGGGCCGACAGGTAGAGCACGATCGCGATGCCCGTCGCCGCGCCGAGGAAGCTGAAATTGCCGTCCCAGAGCACGAGCACGCGGGACCAGTCCTTGGTGTAGAGACGGAAATTCTCGAGTACTGTGAAAGCCCGGCCGCCGAGGAGAAACGCAACGATGTAGAAGATTCCCATCTCCTTGAACGTATGCAGCGACAAGCCCGCGCTCTGGGCGAGGCGGAAGAAGAATTCCGCCGACAACCAGATCCCCAGGAGGATGAAGACCAAGTGCGTCCAGAAGATGAACGGGCCGACCTGTAAGGCTTCCAACATCGTACCGAGCCTAGCAGACGGGCGAGCTGGCCGATAGCGCCGTCAGGCGCCGACGGCGGCCTGGAGCCGGCGTTCGCGGATATCCGTCAGGAGCGAGGCGACAAACTGCGAGAGCGGTACGGTCTCCTGCTTCTTCGTGATGACGTTGCGGACCGTGACAGCGCCCTCCGCCGCCTCGCGCTCACCGAGCACGAGGAGGTACGGGATGCGCTGCATTTCGCCCTCGCGAATGCGCTTACCAAGGCTGTCCTCGGCGCTCATGAGCTCGAAGCGAACACCGTTCTCCAGCAGCTCCGCGCCGATCTTGTCGGCGTACTCCATCTGCGCGGCCGAGACCGGCAGGAGTGCCAGCTGCACCGGCGCGAGCCAGAGCGGGAAGAGGCCGGCGAAGTGCTCGATGAGGAACCCGACGAAGCGCTCGTGCGTGCCGAGCGGGGCGCGGTGGATGCAGAGCGGCACCTTCTCGGTGCCGTCGGCGGCGGTGTAGGTCAGGCCAACCTTGCCGGGAACGTCGAAGTCGACTTGGTTCGTGGCGAGGGTGAATTCGCGGCCGATCGCACTCCAGACCTGAACGTCGATCTTCGGACCGTAGAAGGCCGCCTCGTTGGGCACCTCGACGAAGTTCACGCCGACCTTACGCATGACTTTGCGCACCATGTCCTCGGTGTGTAGCCAGAGATCAGGCTTATTGACGTACTTCTTACCCAATTCGGCAGGATCGTGGAGCGAGAGACGCATGAGGTATTTGTCCACGCCGAAGAGCTTGAAGTAATCGAGGTACATGTTCACTACGCCGATGAATTCCTGCTCAAACTGTTCCTCGGTGCAGTACATGTGGGCGTCGTTCATGCAGAGCGAGCGGACGCGCATCAGACCGAAGAGTGAGCCGCTGTCCTCGTAGCGATAGCAGTGACCGTACTCGGCTAGGCGCATCGGCAGGTCGCGGTAACTGCGCTTCTGCGAGGCGAAGATCTCATGGTGGTGCGGGCAGTTCATCGGCTTCAGGTAGTACTGCTCGCCGTCCATCTCCATCGGCGGGAACATGGACTCCTTGTAGTGCGCCAGGTGTCCGGTGCGCTCGTAGAGAGCACCCTTGGCGATGTGCGGCGTGCGCACGCGCAGGTAGCCAGCGGCGGCCTCGGTCTCCTTGGCGAGCTTCTCCAGCTCCTCGACGATGACCGTGCCCTTGGGCGACCAGAGCGGCAGGCCCGGACCGACGATATCGCTGAAGCAGAAGAGATCCATCTCCTTCCCAATCTTGCGGTGGTCGCGGCGCTTGGCCTCTTCGAGCATTTCCAGGTGCGCGTCCAAGTCGGCCTTGGAGGCGAAGGCCGCCACGTAGATGCGGGTTAGCTGCTCGCGCTTCTCATCCCCTCTCCAGTAGGCGCCGGCGATGTTCATCAGCTTAAAGCTATCGACCGGGATCTCGCTCAGGTTCTCCACGTGTCCGCCGCGGCAGAGATCGACGAAGACCTCCTCGCCCTTCTTGTTCAGGTTGGCGTAGTGCGTGACGTGCTTCACGCCTTCGTTCTTCACCAGGTCCTCAATGAGCTCCACCTTGAACGGCTGGCCGCGCTCTTTCCAGAAGGCAATCGCCTCCTTGGGGCTGAGCTCGTCGCAGCGGAACGTCTGCGCCTGGTGGATGATCCCCTTCATCTCCTTCTCGATTTTGCCGAAATGATCGGGCGTGATCGGCGATGAAAACAAAAAGTCGTAGTAGCAGCCGGTGTCGATCGCCGGACCGATGGTCAACTTCGTATCCGGCCAGAGCTTCAAGACGGCCTGGGCGAGAACGTGCGCCAGCGAGTGGCGCATCGGCGAGAGATCAGAAACCTGCGGATGATCGTGGTGGGGGCACATACGGGAGGGATGATAGTGGATAAAAGAAAAAACGCACCTCTCTTCGGGAGGCGCGCGGGGTGAGAAGACTCAGCAGCGGACGCCAACCCTCAGCGGGTCGTCGTGGTCGTTGCCGTGAGCGTCTCTATGGCGATCACAGCTGGCACTGTACTCCCCTCCTCCAGCTAGCGCACCATGAGTGAAGAATTTGGCGAGCGTAAAAAAGCCCCCGGTGTACCGAGGGCCGTCAGTGCCGACCTACCACGCGAACTGCAGCCCTGCCCCCATCCTCTCCTCGTAGTCATCCCCCAGCTCTGCCCTCATATTGGTATCCGGCACCCACGAGGCTTGGAAGTCGCCCGCGATGCAGAATGCCTCGATGATGGCCTTGAGGCCGGGGGCCCCCACGAACCACTCGATCAGCTTGAAGTCCGTGTTCACGACTGGGGGGCTAGAGCGGAGATTGGGGATGCAGCGGCAGAACGTGAGGAAGGCGTTCAAGCCTTCGTACGGCACCGCGACGTAGTAGTACCGAGTCTCCACGGGAAACCTCCACCGAAGGAAAGGGCGAAAACGACACTATGTGTATAGTAATATACTATGAATATATGTCAAAGTTCACATTTTCCGCATCTAGAAGGGATTTATCCTAGTAGAAGCTCTAGTGGATCGATCCAGGCACCCAAGTCTTCTGGCTGCTGCACATAGCCTTTCAGCTCCACATCAGCGCCGCGGTGCACGGCGAAATGCAGGTGTTTACGCTCGCCGTCCGTCTCGTCGCTGCCGCCGGTGCCAAGCACGCCGATTCGCTGCCCCAGTTTCAACGTGTCGCCCTTCTGCACGGCGATGGCATCGAGACGCAGATGACCATAGAGCACCGTCACTGATTGGCCATCGATGCTACAACTTTGAACGAGCACGCCGCCGTAACCGCTGACCCAGTCGCGGTAGAGCACGGTCCCGGCGCAGGCGGCGGACACCGGCACATCTTTGTCAGCCTCGGTCGGGAATGTCTCGAAATCGAGGCCGGTGTGATAGCCGCGGAAGCGCTCGGGCTGAACTGGCGAATCGGTCGGCGTCACGTCGGTGCCGTAGAACTTCTTCGTCGCCCGCTCCCCTACCCGGTCCATTGGCGCCGCAAATACCGTTGGCGGCAGGTTCCAAGCCACGGAAGACGGCATTGATGATGTGGATGTCACCGCCCCACTCGATCGCGCGGGCACCGGTATCGACCCTGAGCTGCAGGCCGACAAGACGAGAGCGAGGCATCCGAGAGCGAGAGCGCGCATGAGGCACAGGATACGCCGTCTTCGGCACACACAAAGAAAATCCCCAGGGCGTACGCCCTGGGGGATGGTGAGTAGCTGAGACCGCCTCAGCTGATGAGGCCCACCACGTAGCTGATGCCGGCCCCGACGACGATCATCGCCGTCGTGCCGAAGCTCAGATAGAGAAAGAACTTCTCCCTGAACGCGTCGGCCGCATCCTGCTGTTCAGGAGTGAGTTCCGGCTCTTCATCGACGCGCGTGAGAAACGACAGACCAAGCAAACTGAGCATGACTGTTCTCCGTTCCGGGGGAGGGAATGATCAGGACCTAGTGTTATTATACAATAAAATATTTATATGCAAATATATAGAATAATAGCTTCTATAAGCCATATAGTACAACTATCAGACAAATTCCAGTTCTTTCTCGAGCGCCCGAACCTCCCGGAGCATCTGGGGGTCGCGTTGCAGCGTCTTCTCGATCTTCTCGAAGGCGTTCATGACGGTCGTGTGGTCGCGGCCAGAGAAAATCTCGCCCACCCGGACGAAACTCATGCGCAGGTATTTCTTACTCAGATACATCGCGATCTGGCGAGGCAGGAGGATCTCGCGCACGCGCGAGGCGCCGGTCATGTCCTGCACCGAGACCGAGTAGTAGCGACTGACGGCCTCCATGACGTCCTGGAACGTCGGCGCGCGCTTGGTCGGCATCTCGAAGCCAATCACCTCGGGCTCGCTGTGCGGATCCTTATTGAACTTCCGCATGATCTCGGCGATGGACCCGACCGTCGGCACGCGCTGTTCCAATTCGTACTGCGCCACGGCCTGCATGAGGATGCCTTCCAGTTCGCGGACGTTCTTCGTGACGTGCTCGGCGATGAACTGCAGAACCTGCATGTCGATGAAGAGCTGGTATTCCTGGGCCTTCTCGGTGAGGATCGCGAGTCGCGTCTCGTAGTCCGGGGCCGACACATCGGCGATCATGCCGCGCTCGAAGCGCGAGGTGAGACGATCCTCCAGGTCGAGCTCCTGCGGCGGACGGTCGGCCGAGAGGATGATCTGCTTGTGCTCCTCGTAGAGGGCATTGAACGTGTGGAAGAACTCCTCCTGCGTGCGCTCCTTGTTAGCAAGGAACTGCACATCGTCGATGATGAGGACGTCGACCATGCGGTAGCGACGCCGAAGCTGCTCCATCTTCTGATGCTGGATCGCCTCGATCACCTGGTTCGTGAAGTCCTCGGTGGTGGTGTAGACCACGACCGACTTCGGGGAGTGCTTGAGGATGGCATTGCCCGTCGCCTGCAGAAGGTGCGTCTTACCGAGGCCGACGCCGCCGTAGAGGAAGAGCGGGTTGTAGCGGCCACCAGGGGCCGAAGCGACGGCCTGGCAGGCAGCGTAGGCAAGGCGGTTGCCACTGCCCACGACGAAGTTATCGAGGCTGTAGCGCGGACTCAGAATCTTGCTGACGATGCCTTCGGCCAGCTTCACCTCCTGACGACCCGGAAGCTTGCGACGCTTCTGTTCCGGGAAGTGATCGAGCAAGTCGACCGTGCGCAGACGATCGTCTTTCAGCGACACATCGACCTTGTAAACCACCTGCTCGATGGATGGATCGACCTCCTGCGCCGCCTGCAGCGTCAGGGCGCGGTAGTGCTCTAGGTGCCAACTCAGGCCCATGGGTAACGGTAGGCCGACGACGAGCGTCCCCTCTTCCCGTCCGAGAATGGTCGTATCCTTAAACCACGTGATGAACGCGCTGCGCGGAAGCTTCTGTTCAAGCTTCTGCAAAATCTCCAGCCACAAGTCTTTGAGCGCACTAGGCGACGAGACGGATGACGTCATAGACGGAGACAAAGAGGATGACAATGAGGAGGAGGATGAATCCGACCGCGTTCGCCAACTGCTCGAAGGCCACGAAGGATTGGAGGGCGCGGCGGAGGATCGGCACGCGCTGTACGAGTCGCGTCGAGAGACCCGCTTCCAGCACGACGAGTGCCAGACGGCCGCCATCAAGGGCGGGGAAGGGCAGGACATTCAAAACTGCAAGACTCAAACTGAGGAGAGCCACGAGGCGCAGGTAGACCATGAACCCCTGCTTCACCGAGCTGTAGGTTAGCTCGGCAATGCCGATGATGCCGGTAACGCCTTCGGGCACACGCACCTCGGAGACGAGCGAACGCACCAGGTCACCGAGCCCCACCATCGTCTGCTGTGTGACAACCTTCGTTTCGCGCAAAGCAAGGACAAAGCCTTCGCCAAGGCTACGCATCGGTGCGTCGAGCACGCGCGGTGTCACAAGGAGTTCAACACCAGTCTTGCCATCTTTCACAGGCACAATAACCGTCGAGACGTGCGTCAGACCGCTGCCCGTCAGAAGGGCGTAACGAACGCGCTCCTTACCAGCCTGCAGGCGCGTCACATCTTCGGGCAGGTGCACCGGTTGATCGTCGACGGCGGTGATGAGGCTACGCGCCGGGACTCCGGCCGCGGCGGCTGCACCGTCCGGGAGCGTGCGTGAAACCATGACGCCCAGATCGAGACGAATCTCGCCGCGGGCCGCGGCAGACTGCATGTCGGTCAGTGTCAGGTACGTCGGGACCCACTTGCCCCAAGAGAATCCAATCGTGAAGAGGAGGACGGCCAGGACGAAGTTCATTCCCACTCCCGCCAGCAGAATGACCGCACGACGCCAGAGCGGCGCGGCGCCGAAGCTGCCGGGCTGCGTGCGCGTCGTCTCATCCTCGCCCTTCAGGCGGACGAACCCACCGAAGGGAATCCAGTTGAGCGAGAAAACCGTCCCCTTGCGGGTGAAGAGCTTCTTGGCTCGCGGCGGCAAGCCGAAGCCAAATTCCTCGACCGTCACACCTGACAATTTGGCCGTAATGTAGTGACCCCACTCATGAATCAGCACCAGGCCCGTGAGCAACACAACAAAGGCGATGGCGGAGACCAAGAGAAGCATGGAGCCAGATCCTAACCCTGCTGTGGAAAACATAAAAGTTTTCCACACCACTTGATCTTGCCAGTGGTGAAAAACCCAAACGTCGTACTAGACATTAGCCGGCAAATGCCAAGCAAACGACACTTACTCGTTGTGCTCCCGCTTGCCGCAGAGCAGCAGCACAGCCCCTGACCGTGCCTCCCGTCGTCACCACATCGTCCACAAGCAAGACGTGTCCCGCCGCCGTCTCCGAGATGAAGGCATCGAGCAAGGCCGTCTGTCTCTCCTTCTCTGTCCGTCCTACCTGGGGACGACCGGCGCGATGACGATGAAGGAGAGGTTGATACGGCGCGTGAAGTTCGCGGGCGATAACCCGCGCTAGCACCTCAGACTGGTTAAATCCGCGCCAGAAGCGACGACGCCAGTGGAGTGGAACGGCAGAGACGGCGTCGATGGGCGGCACTTGCAGATGGTGAGAGACTGTCATTAGCAGCGCTGCCAAGACCGGACCATAGAGCTGGACCCCGCCGTACTTCCAGCGATGGAGCGCCAGACGCAGGAGGGGTGAGCCGGCGTAGGACGTGAAGGCCACCAGGCGATCGATGTCCCCCATCCCCCGCGCCGACAGTTCCGCCTGCTCCAGGCGACGCACATTCTTCTCGGCCCGCAGCCGCGCCGGTTCCTCGGGCGTCAGCCAGGTGCCGGCCTGTCCTAAGAGCGAGGCCGGCGGGAGGAGAAAATCGAAGAGAGACTGCACCGGCAAAGCATGGCAACAACTTGTGAGGGAGGCCGCAAGCAGGTACCCTGCTGCCACTCTGGAGGCTTGGGGCTGGGCTACGCCCGGTTCCATGGCATCAGAGATCCGATCCTTCCTTTCTGAAAAAACTTCCGGGCAATGAGCTCAGCTGGGCCGACGACGCGTGAGCGTCGGCGCGCATCTCAAAAGCGCCAGCGCTCTAGCCCTTGATCCTTCTATCATTATCGAACAACCCTCCGGGCAATTAGCTCAGCTGGCTAGAGCGCCACATTGACATTGTGGAGGTCACTGGTTCAAGTCCAGTATTGCCCACCATCTTCCTCGCCACACGATGACCACTCGCCCCTTCCTCACCTGGCCCACGGACCCCAGTTGCCGTCTTGACGATGGTTCACTCGTGCCGAGCGTGGCCGAGGAACGCGCGCGGCGCGAACAGGGCTGCGCAGCGTGGGTTGCCATCTTGAGCGACAAATCTGTCGATGAACTCCGCACCCTCCTCACGCAAGTCGAACGCAGTTTGGAGACCCTGCGCGCAAGTCCCCTCGCCGGACGCAAGATCGAAGCCATCGAAAACCAGGCCGCCGTCATCGAGCGACTACTTGAAACAGCCGCGGCCTAAAGGCATCTCAACGCAGCGAGATCACCTGGAAGCCGTCACGCTCGATGTCGCCATCGGGATAGAACTTCTGCAGATCCTCAAGCGTCCACCGCCCCACGTAACCGACGGTTTTTTCGACCTCACGACCGGTGTAGTCCTTCGTCTCAGGATCCCATTCGCGTAGGCGCAGAGTGTCGCCGGGCTCCACGGAAAAGTCGGTATTTCGCAGCTCGAATGTCTTCTCGCCCCGCAGGATCTCGGCGAAGTACGGCGGCCAGACTTTTTTTGCGACGATTGCCATAGCGAAAACAGCCTAGAACAAGCCAATAGCTCGCGCCAATCACCATTTATAGCATTAGGAAACATTCATTGAGTTCATTCAAGTCACCGCACGCCTCAAAGTGGCGTTTTTATGCTACAATACTAGGATTTCTATGGATACAAACACCCCACAAACCTCCACCAGCGAACCACACGACTTCGGACAGCCCATCCTAGAATGGGAGGGTCGCATTACTCCCGAGCACGACCGCGGCAAGCGCTGGTACGTCGTCTCGAGCATTGCCGTGGTGGTCATCACGGCCGGTGCCATCATCGTCGGCGCCTGGTCGCTCGCCCTGGTGACGCTCCTCTGCGCCGGCCTCTACGTCTTAACGCACGACCACTCTCCTGCCCCGCGCCGCCTGTCGGTCTTCGAACATGGCCTCGTCTTCGACGGCAGCTACCACACCTGGAACGAATTCGCGTCGTTCTGGTTCGTCAAAACGCGCCACTACGCCGAGCTTCACCTGGAACGCGCGGATGGTCGTCTGCCCACCATCGTCCAGACCGGCGACGTCCACCCCGACCGCATTAAACAGGTGTTTGCGGGCTACATTCCCTACGATCCAGAAAAGACCGAAAATATTTTTGATACTATTTCCCGTATTTGTAAACTATAACCCTGATGCGCTTCTGGGACACGTTCCCCGCCGGCGCTCCAGGAACCCACCGCTTCGGCGAGGGGCGTTTGCTGCGTCTGAACACGCCCAACACCCCAAACGTCCAGCCGCCAGTTCCTGAGCAACCAATGACGTGGAGCTCGCCAGTCACGGACCAAATGCGAGAGATGCGTAACACATACAGCGAAGCATTGAATGCTGATCGACAGGCAGCAGGGCCTCTGAGCGCTGATGCTGTTTATGAACGTATTGAGAAGAGCCGGGCCTCAGTCCAGTCAATGCGAGACAAACTCCGTGATCGCTTGGCCAAAGCATGGGAAATCGAAGAAACCCAACCAGCACTCAGCGGGCTCGTTCAGAAATGGAAAGAAATGGATCGAGACCTGGGCAACGAGGAAGTGAACCTGGCCGCCATGAGGAATGTCGCCGAGACACTACGCTCGTGGAAGGCCTGCGCCATTGCGCCGATAGACTTCTTGGATCGGTTGCGCACTATGCACGAAACTCCAGGCCTTAACGTTCCTGGAGTCGACAGTCAGAGTGCCGCCGGCCCAGTCGCCAACCTCGAAGCTGCCATCGCTCAGACGCGCGGGAGCACGGCCGATCCGCTGACAAGTGGCGATCTGCCAGACGTGACCGACGCTATGCTCTGGCAGACCCTCCCGCAGGGAACGAAAATCCTCGTCGTCGATAATCTGAGCTCGCACGCCTGTGTGAGTGAAAAACTCGCATTCTTGAATAGTCGCCTACAAGTTCTCGAGGACACTATGAAGGGCGGCAACTTTGAAAATCTGATCAAAGAAGTGGAGAGTGCGGACATCAGCACGGCCCAGAAATCTCGCGACTTTTCGTCAAGTATCAGCGGAGAACTCAACATCGAGTTCTTCTCCATCAACCAGATCATCGCCGGCTTCACGAAGTGGAAGGAGGCCTACAAGGAGGCCGTGAAAGCCAAGAACGAACGCAAATCCGACAAGTTCAGCAAGAAGGTCGGCAAAATGTTCAAGTGGCTGCCATATGGCGAGGACGTCGCCAACGCCCTCAGTGACAAAGTCACCTCGAACCAAGCCAAAGAACGCAAGGACTTCATCGACACGATCGGCACGCGAGACTTCGGCTTCAAGGATCTGTTCGAAGGCGACGCCGAGCTAGCGAAGAATGCCCACTCCCCCAGTCGTTTCCTGGCCATCCTCGAATTCGCCTCACAGAAGGGTTGGCTCTACCCGCTGATGAAGCACAACTTTATCGATAAGAATAACCTCCAGGACATTAATGCCTTCGGCTTCAACATCCGTCAGGTCGTCCCGCAGGACTACATGACCGACGATCTGCTCGCATCGTACTTGAACGGACTCCTGAACAAGAGCAACGCCAACGGCTCGAAGGACATCAACGAACAGATGGTCTCCGTCGAGGGTAAGAACGACGTCGAATCGTTCTTGGACATCTTCGACAAGGCCGTAAAGGGCTTTGGCTACTGGAAGGCGATCGGCATCTACCGCGGTGCCCTCAAGAAGGGTGTCAGTCCGGCTACATCAGCTATCTTCGCCGCCCGTCTAAACTACTGGCTCCGTCATCCAGACCACAGCAAGTACCTGAATAATACGTTACTTGCGAACTTCGGCGGCAGCTCGTGGAACCAGATCCCGTTCACCATGGCCTACTATGCAAAGGAAGATAAAACCATCGCTCAATGGGCGACCGAAGGAGCCAAGGTGGACGCACCGAAAGACCAGCTGACCCGCAGCATGATCCAAGTCGAACGCGCAGTCGACCAGCGCACCGGCGGTAACCTTACAGAACAACAGCGGTCGCTCTTCGTGGGTAAGGCCCTCGCAGGACAGACTGTCGATCTTGGCAACGGCCAGTATCTCTCCATCTTTGAGCCTGACTTTGATTCTATCGTTACAAGTAATCCCGCAATCATGCAGCAATTCGATGATAGCGACGTGATTCGCTCCGCACCGCTCGGCCACTTCGCCAACTCCGAAATCGTCATGGCTCCCGAGGGATTACTGAACAGCCTCTTCGATATTGAATCGACAGGACGTCCAACATACCAAGCGAAAGTAATCATTTTCGCCACCGGCGTCATTGAACGTGCAAACGAACTCACAAGCCTAGGTCGTCGTGATCCACGCATGGCTGCAGCTGCTGCCCACTTCAAGGCCGTGATGTCCGCCAAGCTCACGCGCGTCATTGGTAACAAGCTTCGCAGCCGCGCCAACACGCGCGAAACGTTGCTCCTGCGCTTCGATCAAAACTCACCCTTCAAAGGCAAGCTCGTCTTCCCTGAACTAGTGAACGCTGGTGTGCTCGGCCGCGAAGCCATCGGTCTCTAAAGCAGATTCCCCGCCGACGGACATCCCGCTAGGCTGAGGCCCATGCAGATCGCCATTCAACGCGTCGACAAGACTCTCCCCCTCCCGACGTACGCCACGCCGGGCGCCATCGCCTGCGACCTCATCACGCGCGAGACGACAGTCATCGCCCCGGGCGAGATCGCGCTCGTGCCCGGCAATGTCATCGTAAAGATCCCCGAGGGCTACGGCCTCATCATCGCCCCGCGCTCCTCACTGCCGCGCAAGAAGGGGCTCTCCTTCCCGCACTCCATGGGCGTCATCGACGCCGACTACCACGGCCCCAAAGACGAGCTCCTCGTGCAGGTGCTGAACATCACCAAGGAGCCCGTGACGGTGGAGCGCGGTGAGCGCATCGCCCAGGCCCTCATCATCAAGCTCGAAAAAGCCGAGTGGGTTGAAGTCGACGACCACGGCGCGCCGACGCGCGGCGGGTTCGGGACGACCGGCAGTCACTAAAGTCTTACTCGCCCATCTCCATGCCGTGACGCTGGATCGTGCGCCAGTCGAACGGCAATTTGAACGTCTCAAGGGCGCGGATGAAGGCGGCGAACACGTGCCACGGCGTCGAACCGTCGAACATGAAGGCCGTCCCGCTCTCCTGGATGGGATCGTAGTTCTCAAGTCCTTCCGAGTCGGTCGGCGCCAGCGGCACCACGCCGTAGCGCAAACACTGCTTCAACGCCGCGTCATCGGTTGTCACCGGAGTCAGGAAGAGCGCCATGTCGGCAGCGGCGTACATCTTCTCGAGGTCGCCATCCGTATTTGGGATGATGGCGATACGGTGGGGGTAGCGCTTCTGCAGTTCCGAGAAGACCGCGCCGTAGTCGCTGCTGCCCTTACCACGGATGAGCAGCTGCACCGACTGGCTGACGATGCCAGGCAGAACACCCTTCAGGAGGGCGCCTCCCAGTTCGTCCGTCATGCCCGACGGCAGACAGAGAACGGGGATCTTCGGCTCAGCCGGCCAGCCAAGCTCCCGCTGCAAGGCGAGCTTGTGCTGCACTTTGTCCGCCAGCGACGAGCTGTCGAACATTTTCTTCTGCGTTTGGGAGGAAGGAGGCATGTGTTTGTGTATCTCACTAGTATACTCCGGAGCTTGCCGTTGCGGAAGTCTCCACCTCTTGCGTGATCTATAAATTAGTTTGGAATAGGCTAATTGTGCGAAAGCCAGATGACCGCCTGCTTTTCAAGCGCTACGCTCTCCCCCATCGAGCATTTGGTCCTCATCGACGGCAACCATCTCATGCACCGCGCCTATTGGGCGATCCCGCGCACGCTCAAGACCACGAAGGGAGAGCTCGTGAACGTTCCCTTCGGCGTGGCCTCAATGCTCATTTCGATTCTCAAACAAGAAGCTCCTGACGCCTGGGTGTGGTGCTGCGACAAGGGCGACGAGACCTTCCGTCACGCCGAGCACGTGGAGTACAAAGCCGGCCGCCAGGAGACGCCGCAGGAATTCTACGATCAGTTCCAGCGCGTGGAACAGTTGCTCGGTGCGTTTGGCCTGCCGAGTGCGGGCGATCCCAAGTACGAAGCTGATGACTTCCTCTGTTCCTACGCACAGGCGGCCCTGGCCAAAGGCGTGAAGCGCATCACTGTCATCACCGGCGACCGCGACGCCTTCCAACTCGCCTCGGAGCACGTACGCATCGCCATCCCCCACAAGGGCTACCAGGCCGCCGAGTACCTCGGCCCGGCCGAAGTCCTGGCCAAGTACGGCGTCCGGCCCGACCAAGTTCCGGCTCTGAAGGGACTGGCCGGCGACTCCTCCGATAACCTGAAAGGTGTCGGCGGTATCGGCCCCAAGACCGCAGCCGAACTGCTGGCCACCTACGACACGCTGGAGGGCATCTACGAACACCTCGCCGATATCCGTCCGGCTCTACGCGCCAAATTGGAAGTCGACCGTGAGAGCGCCTTCTTCTGCCAGCGCATGGCACTGCTCATCTGCGACGCCCCGCTCCCCGTTCCACTGGAAGAAACGACGCTCCACCAACATCCCGTCGCGCCGCTGGCGACGTTGTTCGACGAATTGGAGTTTCACCTGCTGCGCCGCCGCCTCGATGCCCTCGTCAAAAGCGATCTCGGCCAACGCCTCTTCGCCGGCGAACTCCCTGCGGAGCCCCAGGCGAAGCCCAAGGCCAGCAGCAATGACACAGCAGAGAAGAACCAACTTTCCCTCTTTTGAAAAGCGCGAGACTGACGCGGAAAACCGGTAAAAAAGTGCCGGAAAATTTCTGAGTATCATTCTTGTACATTGGTTAGTGGCAGGGATTTTTTCTGAACACTTTTTCTGAACGATTGTTTAGTGACTGTACACCAAACATGATCACTGCGCTCTTGCAGTCTCTTCCGTGGAACTCGTACACTCCACGCCTGAGACGGCACCCGTCGCGATTCGATCCGACGTGTGTCCGTACCCCGCACCTCCCAGCCCCTCCTCCTTCTATGCCCAAAGAACGAGTCATCGCCAGCCTGGATGTTGGCAGCGCAAAGATCCGTACCGTCGTTGCCGTCACCGAGTCGGCTCGCGATGGCGTTCCGAATGTCATCGGCGTCGGCATGTCGCCCTCGCTTGGCATCCGCAAGGGGCAAGTCATCGACGTTGAGGAGCTCATCCACAACATCATCGCCTCCATTGAAGACGCCGAGCGCATGGCTGGTGTGCCGATCAACCACGTCTTCGTCGGTCTCTCCGGTTCGCACATCGAGGCCTTCGACAGCCGCGGCGTCATCGCCATCTCCGGCGCCGAGATCACGCTCGACGACATCGGCCGCGTGCTCGAAGCCGCTCAGGCCGTCAGCATCCCGCCGAACCGCCGCATCCTCCACATCGAGCCCAAGTCCTACTCGGTCGACGAGCAGCGCGGCATCAAGAACCCGGCCGGCATGACGGGCATCCGTCTCGAGGTGGAGGCCCACATCATCACGGGCCACATCCAGCACGTGAAGAACATCGAGAAGTGCATCGACCAGGCCGGTGTCGACATCGATGCCTTAGTCCCCTCCACCATCGCCGCCGCCGAAGCCACCCTCACCAAGCGCCAGAAGGAACTCGGCGTCGTCGTCATCGACGTGGGCGCGGGCTCGACGAGCGTCGCCGTCTACGAAGAGGGCACTATCCTCCACTCCGTCTGTCTGCCGATCGGCGGCGAGAGCGTCACGAACGACATCGCCATTGGGCTTCGCACCTCGGTCGACACGGCCGAGCGCATCAAGATCGAGTACGGCTCCGTCCTCCCCCAGGAGGTCGGCGAGCGCGAGATGATCGATCTCTCCACCGTCAGCCGCATCGACAATCAGACTGTTTCTAAGCGCTACATGGCCGAAATCATGCAGGCGCGCTACTTCGAAATCTTCTCCTTTATTAAGGCCGAGCTCGAGCGCCTCGGACGCGGCGGCATGCTGCCGGCCGGCGCCATCCTCACGGGCGCGGCGGTGAAGGCTCCCGGTGTCCTCGACCTCGCCCGCGACACCCTGGGACTGCCCGTGCAGATGGGCTTCCCAGTGGACATCGGCGGCGTCATCGAGAAAGTCGACGATCCGGCCTACGCCACGGCTCTCGGCACCCTCATCTGGGGTCTGCGCCAGGGTGATTCCTACTCTCGCTTCAGCTTTGGAAACTTCGACTTCAAGCGCGCCGGCGCCCAAGTCGGTTCCTGGTTTAAGAGTCTCCTTCCGTAACTTCACTTCCCTCATTTCCACCCCGCGTTATGTCCGACACGTTCCGCTCACTCTTCTCTAACCAGCGCCAGGGCTTCAACAAGCAGTCTCCGACCACTCCGCCGGCGGACGACGCGGCCTCGCGCGAGGTTCGCCCGGGCGTCCTGCCTGGCGCAGTCATCCGTGTCCTCGGAACGGGCGGCGGCGGCGACAACGCTGTCATGCGCATGATCACCAATAAGGTGCAGGGCGTGGAATTCATCGCCGTAAACACGGATATTCAGGCGCTCTACCACAACCCGGCCCCCAAGAAGATCACGATCGGCCGCGCTACGACGCGCGGACTTGGTGCTGGTGCCAATCCGGAGATCGGCAAGCGCGCCGCTGAAGAGAGCACGGAGGAGATCAAGGCCGCCATCGAGGGAACGGACATGCTCTTCATCACCGCCGGTCTCGGCGGTGGTACGGGCAGCGGCTCCATCCCAGTGATTGCCGAACTCGCCCGCAGCATGGGCATCCTGACGGTCGGTGTCGTCACGCGCCCGTTCAGCTTCGAAGGCCTCAAGCGCAAGAAGCAGGCCGATGAAGCTCTCGAGAACCTGCGTGACAAAGTCGACACGCTCATCACGATCCCGAACGACAAGATCCTGTCGCTCATCGACAAGACGACGCCTCTCACGGAGGCCTTCGAAGTGGTCGACGAAGTGCTTCAGCACGCCATCGAGGGCATCTCGACGCTCATCACCCAGCACGGTCTCGTGAACGTGGACTTCGCCGACGTGAAGTCGATCATGCAGGACGCCGGTACAGCTCTCATGGGCATCGGCTACGGCACCGGCGACAGCCGCGCCGCTGAAGCCGCCCGCACGGCCATCGACAGTCCCCTCCTGGAACTCTCGATCAGCGGCGCCCAGGGCATCCTGTTCAACATCACCGGCGGTACGGACCTCTCAATGTTCGAGGTCGACGAGGCTGCCCGCGTCATCACCGAGACGGCCGCCCCCGAGGCGAACATCATCTTCGGTGCCGTCATCGACGAGAACTACACCGGCCAGGTGAAGTGCACCGTCATTGCCACAGGCTTCGACAACCAGCCCATCAATGCCCCGATGACGATGGCTTCACCTCTTCAGCGCTCCTTGAAGAGCGCCGCTGCCCCGACCCGCTCGGAGCGCGACTTCAACCGCGAGGAAAAGTCCCACCAGCCGACCGATCCGAACGTCCGTTCGACGGCCCCGCAGGTGAACGTGGAAGAACTCGAGGTCCCGGCCTTCATGCGCAAACCCCTCTCGAAGTAATTTCCTCAAATATGAGCGAAAAAAGGCGCCCCTCACGGGGCGCTTTTTTGAGGAAAATTCAATGTCAAAGCGATTGAAAAACCGCCCATCTTCACCATACTACCCGGGAATGATGTACCTCCACCGCCCCGTCCTAGGTTTCAGTGCCTTTTTGTTGGCTGCTGCCCTACCATCTCCTGTCTTGGCCGCCGTGACGTTTTCGGACGTCCCCGGCGATCATCCCGCCTACGAGGCGATCACCGCCCTTAAAGACAAAGGAATCCTTCAGGGCTACGACGATGGCACGTTCCGACCCGATGACATTGTGAATCGTGCCGCCGCCGTCAAGGTGATCGTTTCAAGCGTTCTGGGCAAGGACTCCCTGAACGACCGCGACAAGTCCGCCTTCTCCGATGTGCCCGATAACGTCTGGTTTCTCCCCTACGTGGAGTACGCCCGCGTGAAGCTCGCCATCATCGACGGCCCGCCAAAACGCACCGCATTTGAAGGCAACCGTTCCGTCACCCGCGCTGAGTTCATCAAGATGCTTCTCCTCGCCAACAAGACCGACCCCAACGGGGCTTACAGCGAAGTCACGGCTCCACTCGCCCTCGATGTGAAAGACAGTAAGGATTGGTTCTATCCATACATGCGCTTCGCTCTCAGTGCCTCGATGACACAGGTGAGCAGCAAGGGGAATTTGAACCCCAACCTCGCTCTGGATCGTGGCAGCATGGCCATCCTCATGTACCGATTCCTCCAGTATCAAGACCACAAGCGTATGAAAGACCTCTTGGCGAATGCCGATGACGACGGCGCCAAGGTCATTAACTTCTTGGAGAAAGGGAACGACGTCGAAGCCGGCATGGCAGCCACCCGTGCCACTATCGCCACCCGCGGCGCGCTGCAAAGCTCGCCTGACGAACCAATCGTAAAGGGCGCCGTGAAGATCACCGAAGCATTACAACTGATCGTGCAAGCCTACCGCACCGCCGCCACCGGCAAGTACGACGACGTCATCGACAAGTGCAAGCAGGCTTGGGACCTGGGCGCAGCCGCAGAAGAATTCTCGCCCACGCTCAAGATTCAAGCTCAACAAGTGCAGATGATCTCAGGGAGCCTCGCCGACCAGGCCCGCGCCCTTAAGAAGTAACGCCATGACTGTCCTCCCCCGCTTCACGGCCCCCGTCATCACCGGCGCTGGTCGCGGGCGACGCATTGGTACGCCCACGCTGAATGTGGATCTGACAGCCGTGCCGGCCGATCTGGGCGACGGCATTTACGCTGTACAGGCTAGTTGGGCAGGTGGTGGCTCGTTTGCCGCCGTCATGCACTTAGGCCCACGGCCGGTATTTCAGGATTCCCGCTCTTGTGAAGTCCACCTCCTGGACGCTGTCCCACCTGCAGACACGCAGACAGTGTCTGTCACGGTCGTCGCCCGTCTGCGCGACGTCCAAAACTTCCCCTCGCCGGAGGCGCTCGTCGCTCAGATCCAACGCGACATCGCGGCCGCCCGTGCTATCCTCGCCGCGTGAGCCTGAAATCCCTCATCAGCGACCAGCATCCGCTCCGCCTGCTCTGGCACCGTCTGCGCGCCATCATGGCCGCCCTGCGTGAAGGCCTGCCGGCGCGACGCCTGACGATCGTCGGCGTCACAGGCACAGACGGCAAGACCACGACCGTCGGCATGATCAGCCATATCCTGGCCGACGCCGGCCTCGCAGCGGGTTCCCTCTCCACCGCCTTCTTTACCGTCCGCGGCGTGACGGAAGCCAATCCCACCCAGAAGACCTCACCCTCGCCCTTCACCATTCAGAAGTTCCTGAGCCGCCTCCTGCGCGAGGGCTGTACCCACGCCGTCCTGGAGTACTCGTCGCACGGCCTCGTGCAAGGCCGCACCATCTGCACCTGGCCAGCCGTGGCCGCCATCACCAACACCTCCCCCGAGCACTTGGACTACCACGGCACGATGAAGGAATACATTGCCGCCAAAGCCAAGATTTTCCGCATGCTGCGGCCGGATGGCTGCAAAGTCCTCAACCGCGACGACCAGACTTGGCCGCTCTACCGTACCCTCCCCTCGGTCCGCACCATCACCACCGGATTCCTCAAACCCACGCACTCTGAGCCGAACACCGAAGACCTGTGGATCGAGGACCTCTTCGTCACGCCGTCGGGCTCTACGGCCAAGATCCTGAGCTCTGCTGGCTGGCACGAAACACTCACGCTGCCGATTGCCGGCGACTTCAACGTCAGAAACGCCCTCACCGCCGTCGCCTGCGCCATCGGCCTCGGCCTCGATCCCAAGCGCGCCATCCAGAGCCTCGGCCGCTTCGGCGGCGTCGCCGGGCGCATGGAGCGGATCGACGAGGGGCAGGCGTTCTCGGTCTTCGTCGACTTCACGGTCACGCCCGCCTCCTACCGCGCCACGCTCTCGTCGCTGCGCGCCCGCCTGGAAGCCGGCAAGCGGCTGATCGTCCTGATGGGCAGCTGCGGCGACCGCATGAAGGAAAAACGCCCCGAGATCGGGCGGATCGCGAGTGATATCGCCGATGTCGTCATCGTCACAAACGAGGACCCCTACACCGAGGACCCTGAGAAGATCATTGACGAGGTCTTCGCCGCCGTCGATCGCACGAAGGTGAAAGCCTACCGAGTCAGCGACCGCCGCGAAGCCATCATCCAGGCTTTCAGCTTGGCCGCTCCCGGCGATATCGTCCTACTGGCCGGAAAGGGCAGCGACACCACCATGTGGACAGCCAAGGGCCAGATTCCGTGGAATGAGCGTGAGATTGCGCGTGAGCTACTCCGCCGTCCGTGACCGCCGCTACCATCCTTGCTGGCGTGGACGAAGTCGGCCGTGGGTCGATCGCCGGCCCGGTCGTGGCCGGCGCCTGCATCGTTCCCGCCGACCTCCGTCCCCTGCTCGCCGACCCGCCCCGTTGGTCGCCGCTGCGGCACCCCGCCGTGTGTATTGCCGACAGCAAATCACTCACACCCGAGGAACGCGATGTCTCGGCGGAATGGATCCGCCGGCACTGCCCCCACGCGCTCGGCTGGTCGACTGCCGCCGAAGTGGACGCTCTCGGTATCCTCGGCGCCACCGAGAAAGCGATGCAGGAAGCCGTAGCTGCCTTGCGCGCCCAGACCGACATCACAGCCCTGCTCGTCGACGGTCGTGATCGCTTTTGGTTCGACCTACCGCACATCAGCGTCATCAAAGGCGATCAGAAGGAACCCGCCATCGCCGCCGCATCAATCATCGCCAAAGTCGCCCGCGACGAGTGGATGGCCGACCAGGCCGTCATCCATCCCGGATACGGATTCGCCGATCACAAGGGCTACGGCACGCCGGACCACCTCGCCGCCCTCAGACAGCTCGGACCTTGTGCGCTCCACCGCCGGACCTTCCTCCACGACTCGTCCACCAATACAGAAACGCACCCGCCGCGAACACCGGCAACGTCAAGAGCTGGCCGCGACTGAAGACGATCCCGAGAATCTCGGTGGTGGGCACATCCGGAATGCGGACGAATTCCACCAGAAAGCGGAAAACGCCATAGAGGAGCAGGAAGACGGCGAACGACCGTCCAACGACACTGCTCTGACGCAGCGTCAGGTAGCAGCTGAGTGAAATGACGAGACTGTAGAGACATTCGTAGAGCGGTGTTGGATGCCGCAGTCCCTCGACCCCAGGAAAGGACGTCGCCCAGGGGAGCGTTGTCACCGGGCCATAGAGTTCACCGTTGATGAAGTTCCCAATGCGACCGAAGGCTAGGCCGAGCGCCGCCGGTACCACCACGATGTCAGCCACGCGCAGGATGCGCTCCCAGGACCAGTGTCGCATGACGAAGCTGAGGCAGAGTGTCACGCCGATCAATCCGCCGTGGAACGACATGCCTCCTTCCCAGACCGCGAAGATCTTGGACGGCGTCGCCAGGTAGTAGGCCGGATTATAGAAGAGCACGTATCCGAGTCGCCCGCCCACGATCACGCCGAGGACGCCGGCGCTTAGGAGCCTGGACCACTCTTCATCCCCCAATGTCAGCCCCCGCCACTTCTGTAGGCGCGGCAGTAAAACGGCCGCAGCCAGAAAGGCCAGCAGGTACATCATGCCGTACCAGTGGATGCCGAATCCGAGAACTTCGATGGCCACTGTCCGGGACGGAAAGAGTTCGATCATAGGTGTATAGTGCCACAACCATGCAAATTCTCGGGATTGAAACATCGTGCGATGAGACGGCAGCCGCTGTTGTCACCTCCGACGGCACCATCGTCAGCAGTCAGATCGCGAGCTCCCGTGACGCGTTCGCGCGTTCAGGCGGCGTCATTCCCGAGGAAGCCGCCCGCGAACAGGTGACGGCCATCCTCCCCGTCATCGAGCAGGCCCTCGCCGACGCCAAGGCTCAACCGACAGACCTTTCCGCCGTGGCCGTGACGCGCGGGCCGGGATTGCTCGGCTCGCTCATCGTCGGCACCACCACCGCCCGCCTCCTGGCCGCCCGTTGGAATTTGCCGCTCATCGGCGTCCACCACACACTCGGCCATATCCTCTCGCCCTGGCTCCACGCACCAAGCGAGCCGGCGCCAACCGTCTCCTTTCCAATTCTCACACTCTCAGTCTCAGGCGGTCACACCGACCTGTGGCTGCGAACTTCCCGCACCGCCGGTACCCCCCTCGGCCGCACGCGCGACGACGCCGCCGGTGAAGCTTTCGATAAGGGTGCCACGCTCCTTGGGTTGCCTTACCCCGGCGGACCCGCCATCTCGGCCACCGCCGCCACAGGCGACCCGCAGCGCTTCCCCTTCCCCCTGCCCCTCAAGGAAGAAGCGGGCTACGACTGGAGCTTCTCAGGCTTAAAGACGGCGCTGCGCTACACCATCCGCGATCTCGGCGCCGACCCGGCATCGGTCCTGCCCGATCTTGCCGCTAGCTACGAACACGCGCTCTGCCGCCACCTCACCGACCGCCTCGCCCGCGCGCTTGCCGCGTATCCCGACGTGCGCGAAGTTCACGTCGTCGGCGGCGTCTCGGCCAACGCTCGCTTACGAGAGATGGTGCGCCAAACGGCCGGATCGCTCATGATCCGTTTCCCACCGGATGGCCGCTCCTGCACAGACAATGCCGCCATGATTGCCTACGCCGCGGTCGCCCTACTAGAAGAACAGCCCGCCTCTGCCTGTGCCCCGTTCATCGTGAACGACGGACTGACGCTGGCGGCCGCCAGCGCGTGACGGCCGGGCGCAGCCGAGAGTACGATCGCCTCGCCCCTCCTTTGTATGAACATTACGCTCAGCTGGGATCTCGTCATCATCATCTTCGTAATTGTGGTACTGGCAATGAGCTACCTGCTCGGCAAGCACCAGTGCGTGAAACTCGTGCTCGCGACCTACGTCGGTATGGTCACGATCCAAGGAATTTCAGCAATCTTCAGCCGCATCCAACCCGACTACACTGACATGCTCAAAAGTTTATCGCTGACGGTTGATAGCCAAATCCTCTCCGTCGCCAAACTCCTGTGCTTCGTCATTCTCGTCGTGCTCACAGCCCTGCGCGGGGGCATTAGCGTGAACTATGAAAAGGAGAGCTGGTCCACAGGCAATATCCTCGCCTCAGGATTACTCGGTCTGGCTACCTCCGCCCTCCTACTCGCCACCGTCTCGACGTTCGTCGCCGATGTCCCACTCCTCTCACCTACTCTCAACACCTCCGCCACACTCGCACCGCTCTTGGCACAAAGCCAGATTCTCTCCGCCATCGTCTCGTTCCAAGACGTTGCCTTCACGCTTCCGGCCCTCCTGGTCTTAGCCGTCGGTTTCTATGACCAGTGGAAATAAAATCGGATCACAATCGCGTCTTCGTCAATATCATCTCCGCAAGAGACGTAGTGTACGGCCCGGAGGCGCACTACAATGCGGCGGAGTTCTCCACTCGCCTCCTATGATCACCTCTCTCCGGATGATGGCCCTGAACGCGATGGCCGCGGCCTACGCCTTCACGCCCACGTCAACGCTCGCCTTCGGCGGGCCGATTCCCCCGCTACCAGGCACACCGACTGGTGTGGATGTTCGCGCCACCGTCACGCAGCTGTTGCTCTGGGTACTCGACTTCCTCGCGCTTGCCGCCGTGGTCGTCATCGTCATCGCCGGTATCCGCCTCATCGTCTCACAGGGTAACGAAGAGCAGAAAGAGACGGCCAAGAAGGCTATCTTCTACGCTCTTGCTGGACTTCTCATCATCCTCTTCGCCCGTGTGATCGTCGGTCTCATCACTCAGGAACTGCCCCGCTTCGTCTCCGGCACCTGATCGAGACCCTCCCCTTCGCTCTCAAAAGGCCCCTCCGGGGGCCTTTTTCGTAGAAGCGACTGATTAGGCAAAGCGCGGCAACGGCGCAATGGTCTCGGCATCCTCGGGCACAACCACCGGCAAATCACGAACAACTACGGCGACCGGCGTCACTTCGAGGATCTGACGAGCCGGGATAGGCACGCCCCAGCGCAGCATGCGGCGGGGAAAGAGCCACTCCAGTTGAAAGAAGTGCGTATCAAACTGCACATCACGGCAACGACCAAGACGGCTGCCACCCTCGGTCACGATTGGCTGACCAAGGATCGTCCGCCCACTCGCTACCATCTCCCCTAAACGCAGACGATCTTGAAGTGGACCGAGCAGATCGGCATGGCGGATACGAATCTGCAGACCGAAGTGTGCGATATCCGCCGTGGCCAGAAAGAGTGTCTCAGCCTCGAGGAAAGACGATACGGCCACGAGAAAGCCCTCGATCTTGCCAGTGTCTGGTTGTACCACCGGCACAGTCACTCGCCCGAGGCGTTCGGCCCCATCCTGAGCGAACACCGGCAATCCCCGACAAGCGGACGCGCGTACGTGCATGACCGCACCATCGTAGCGCAGTCGATGAATGGCGCGAGAGGCTTTGACACTGGCGTACATCTCAAAACCCGTTTGTATAAGAGATCATCAAGTCTTGATTACAGCAATTGCGAACATCATTTTTTCCGCAGATACTGCGCCTATCCCTTCCCTCCCAATGATGATCTCGCGTGCGTCCATTGTCCGAGCCTTCCTCATCCCCTGCGCGATGACCTTGGTCCTCGCCGGATGTTCCGCAGGCCAGAACACGAATACTTCCACAGCTGGTAAGCCCCGCATCCCATCCATCTGTAAGAAATTCGCCTCGTCTGAGGATCAGCAGACTTGCGCTGGTCGCTGGCAGGTCGCTCAGGATGAGTGCAAGCGCGAAGAGGCTGCGAACAAGGCCACGAAGAACCCCACGCAGAAGTTCAGCATGAGCAAGTGCATCACGAAGAAGATGAATCTCGCTTCGGCCGCCTCTAAGACCGATCGCACACGAGCAACCGGAGGCACGACAAGTACTCCAACAAAGGCTTCGAACGCCAGCAAGGCCGCCAAGCCCGCCGCTAAGCCCGTCGTTCCCGCCCCCAAATAATCGCCTTTCTCAACGGCCCGCGCCTGCCGCGGGCCGTTTTTTGTTGGCCCGAAGCCGTTGACCGTCCTGCCGCCGATCCGTACTCTCAGCCTACGCCGACCGTGACGAGCCGTAGGTTTGGCGCTATTCTGGCCCGCGCGCCGGTCTTCGTTTGGCACCAAGGGCGACTAGCTCAGCTGGTTAGAGCGCGACACTGATAATGTCGAGGTCGGCAGTTCAAGTCTGCCGTCGCCCACCATCACCATTCTGTCATCAGGGCTTCTTCATGAAGTTCTGATACCGCTCGGCGCGTTCCACCCAGCCTTTGGCCTGGGCTTCTTGAGCAATGGTCGAAAGCTCGTCACTCAGGATCGCCTGGAACACGTCGGGCTGGTCGAGCAGCGGCAGCAACGCTTGACGCTCGGCGGACCAGTCATCGAGGAAACGCTGTGGCAGAGCCTGGGGGCGACGATCAGAGAGAGGGAAAAGTAGCTGCTTTAGGAGGAGCGTCTCCGGCGTGGCGTCTGCTGGAGCCTGCGGCAGGGAGCCGAGCCACGTCGCACCGGGCAAGAAGGACAGATGCAGCCAACCGTCGGGTGTAGCGGCGATGGCCGCTGCCATCGTCGCACCGAGTGACGGCATCGCCGCCGATTCGCTGAGGAGGAAAGGCAACCGCGCCTGGGCCGTACGAGTCTGGAGGAGGGTGGGAAAGGTTGGATCAGCCAGAAGATCGGCCACTCGACCCTCATCACCTGCCGCCAGGGCGTCATCAATCTGACTGACGCGCGCGGCGGCCGCGCGTTCGTCGGCTCGCACACGGGCAGCCCGCAGGACAAACGGCGTATCCACTTCAGGTACCAACGAACCGGCCTCCGGCACCTCGGCGCTGGGCAGATTGGCGCCTGTTATGGCCAGCATGCGCATGGCCTCGGTGGCGGGAATATCCGTCGGACGACGGGCATCCCACCAAGACTGCAAACCCTCATCGAGGGTCGGCAAGGGGGTACCAGTCCATGTCCACTGCATGCCCGCCGGAACGAGAGCGCGAGCACCATCAATCGCCACCTCAACCGGCCCACTGAATGCCAAAATCGTTGTCGCCTCGGTCTGACGATCAATGGCCGCAATGCCGTCGGCCACCGTCACCGTTGCGCCGGGCAGAGTGAGTGTCACCAACCCCTCAGCGCGGACGACTGTCAGACCGTCGTCCGTCAGATGCAGCGTACCGTCGACGTCATGCGTCGCTCTGCCTCCAGCAACACTGCCACCGAGCGTTCGCACAGTAGGCGTCGTATCCGTCGCCAACACCAGAGTCGCCGACAGCGTGCCACTGCCCATCCAGCCCCAGGCACAGAGCAATGCCGTACAGAGCAGCGGCAGCGCCACAAAGTGGCGGTGACAGGGCCGGGGAACCGACGAGGGGTGTGACATGGGTTTTTCTCATCATGATACCATATTTCGCCATTCTCCTCAATGAACAAGCGCGCCCGTGCCTTGCGACAGGACCGGGCCCAAGGCGACGATACCGGTATGCGCATCATGGGAATCGATCCCGGCCTGGCTACCATCGGCATTGGCGTCATCGAATCGGAACACCCGCACGACCTGCGACCGATCGATTGGTGTGCCATCGAGACACCCGCAGGACTGCCGTTAGCCGAACGCCTACAAGACATTGCCAAGGACCTCGCCGACCTCCTGGAAGAGTTCCAGCCCGACCTGGCAGTGGTCGAACGCCTCTTCTTCGCCGTGAATGCCCAGAGCGCCCTCGAGGTTGCCCAAGCTCGCGGGGTCATTCTCAGCACGCTCGCCGCTTCTGGCCTGACCGTCGTAGAGCCGTCACCGCTCGAGTTGAAGCTCGCCATTACCGGTGACGGCAAGGCCGACAAGACGCAGATGCAGGCCATGGTCGCCCGCACGCTTGCCCTCAATGAAATCCCCTCCCCCGTAGACGCCGCCGATGCGCTGGCACTCGCGATCTTCGGTGCAGTGCGCTCAACCGCCCAAGCCGACGTGAGTGGCTTGCGTCGCTGACACCGTCCCAGCGGCGATCTGCCAGATCTGACCCGCCGTGCTGTCGGGTAACGGCAGAGCCGTCGTGGCCAGCACTTGGTAATCGGTCAGGGCTTTGAGCAGCAGCCCTTGATGGTCGATATCGAATTCAGAGAAGACATCGTCCAACAGGATAATCGGCTTCTCGCCGCGGCGCAGATGCAGGTACGACACCTGCAGGAAGAGCAGAGCAACGAGGCACAGGCGCTGCTGTCCGCGCGAAGCGAATGACGGCAGAGACCTGCCCTGGACCTGGACATCAAAATCGTCACGGTGCGGCCCCCAGAGCGTTGTCTGAGCCTCGATCTCACGCGTGCGGTGGTTGGTCATCGCCTCACGCAAGACGTCGGCGGCCGGCACACCGGTGGGAATGGACACGCTCGGCTTGTAGACGAGACGGATGTCATCACCCTGCGCCCAGCCGAGTGCCAGACACTCCTGGGAGAGCGACAAATTCAATGTCTCGGCGAGACCCATGCGCGCGGCGACAATAGCGCCGCCCACGGTGGCAATGGCTTCGTCCCACGGCTTCAGACTGGCGCTATCAGCACCGCCCGATGCCACCTGCTTAAGCAGTGAATTGCGCTGTTTCAGCAGTTTCTGATATTCCATCAATGACCGCAGATACTCAGGTGAAACCTGGCAGAGCAGCTGATCGAGGAAACGCCGGCGCTCCTGCGGTGGACCGGTGAAGAGGCTTAAGTCTTCGGGGAAAAACGCGACCGTTGGCAGCTGGCCGACCATGTCGGCTACGGTCACACGCACATCATTCACGAAGCAGGCCTTGCGACGACGCGGCGAGAGTTCAGAGACGACTTCGAGCGTCAATTTGTCGCCGCCGCCGGTCTCAATGACGGCGGACAGACGCGAGAACTGCCGCCCCCACGTCACCAGATCTTCCTCTTCATCGGCACGACGGGATTTGAGCAACGATAAGATCTCCACGGCCTCCAAGAGGTTCGTCTTACCACTCGCATTCGGCCCTAGGAAGACGTGAAAGGGAGCACCCGACAGATCGATCGCCGTCTGTTCGTGATTGCGGAAAGCCGTCAGCTGGAGGGCGAGCAGCCGCATTTATCGAGCGGAAGTCAGAAGCGCACGCCCCTCGTCGAGAACGCGGCGCACAAGCTGCAGATAGGCCCGGCGCTTGATGTAGCGCGGTAGTTCTGAAGCATTGATCCAGATCGCCTGGTCGATCTCTTTGCCATCGACCTGCACTCGGTCATGCGCGGCTTTGGCCACAAAGAATTCGATCCGCTGGCCGCGGACGTCATCAGGACGGAAGCGCCGAAAAGACGCGGGGAAGTCGTACTGGTACACCTCCTTGCTCTGGCCGAGCAGCGTCACATCATGAATACCCGCCTCTTCGGAGAGCTCGCGGATGGCCGCTTCGCCGGCGGTCTCCCCCGCTTCGATGCCGCCCTGGGGCAGCTGCCAGGCATCGCGTCGGCGCGGCTTGTGGATGAGCAGGAATCGCAAAGGACCGCTGCCGTTTGGCGCCGGAAGGAGAACGAGAATCGAAGCCGCTTGCCGGTACGTCTCGGGCATGCGGGCAGTGTAGCCGCTTCAGGCGCGGATCTCAGTTTGACGAATGCTTTTCCTCCTTGCCCTTTACGTCAACGATCTTGCGGCAGCTCGAACAGAACTTATGGAGCTTTTTGATCTGATCCTTCGCCGTCACGCCCTTCGAATTCTGGCCGTGAAAACGGATACTAGCGATGCGCTGATTACATTCAGCACAGTACAAGCCAAAAACTTTGCGCTTTCCGCGAGGCATATAGCCCGTCCATTCTACCCCGGATTAGACGCCATGCAAGTCCTTACCGGCGGTCGTACCAGATCTGGTACCGATTGCCCTGTCGAGAGACCCGAAAACCGCGCGGATCAAGGATTGTTTGGCCGTTTAGGGGCAAATTAGGCAGGGAGAGAGGGGTGCCATCGACGAAGACCGTGATCGCCTGGGGCGGACCGGCATACGTGAATTCCACGTCCGCCGTCGCGGTCAAACCTTCCGGCGACGGACGAGGACCCGAGAATGGCGATACTGCCGGAGTCAAGGGTGTCACTGCGGATTGCCAGGTTAGACTGGAGCGACGATCGCGATTGAGTGGGCTCGACCAACGCAGTGATCGAACGTTCGGTCCGGGCATATCTGACAAACGATACGGCGTATTCGGAAGCGGAAGTCGAATGAGGCCATACGTCTGGGCGGCAAAAGCGGGCGGTACGCCGTACGGCACATCAGCAATCCCAAGACCGGATACAAAGCGTGAATGCTGACTCCAGTTTCGCGGCGTGTACATCCACGGCAAGCGGCGATATGGGCTTTGATGAACGTAGGAGCGGACGTGATTGCTTGGACGAATGTACGGTCTGGAGGGACGCGGGCCATCGGGATACATCTCCCAACCGTACGGAGCGATCGAAGGATAGAACGCCTGGCGAGGGATACCGGCCCGCTGCAGATCTGGTAGGAGGCTCTGCACGTGTTGGATCGAACGATCAAAACGATCATCCGCATAGTCTTCCGGGGTCTGAGGCAACTCTTCCGGAGCCGGAGCGTATTCCGGGCCGTATCGCTGAGCGAGCAACCGGCGTTCCGCGCTGCCGAAGAGGGAGTGGATGTGATGCATCAGGCGGGGAGAATGGGCACGCGGCGATCTGGAGCGGTGACAGCAGCCTGCGTCGCCGCTTCGTACTCCTTCGTCGCCGCGGAAATATCATCCACCAGATTCGAGAAAATCTGGAAGGATTCAGCATGGCGCTGCAGGCGCGCCCAATGCTCGGCCGGTGTCTCGTTGGCGTAGCGCTTGTCGAGAGCAGCGCGATTGGTCGACGTCAGATCAGGGTCGATCATCTCCATGAACGCGTCGTAGAACGCGACGGGGTCAACCTTTCCCTGCGCCGTAAGCGGGAAGACGGTATTGGTATTTGTCACACTGCTATTCTAGCACTTTTTCGCATTTTAAACAATCACCATCGCCTACTCAGTGAGCGCCTTGAAGGTAGCCAAAAGCGCCGTATGCCGCCGTGGCCGCCTCGCCGGCCGCCGTCGTGAACTGGGCAAAATAGTTGCTGCCGTTCGTCAGATCCCCCGCCGCGAACACGCCTGGTACGGACGTGCGCATCCCGCGATCGACATCGAGAAAACCGCGCGCATCGATCGTGCAACCGAGCGACTGGGCCAGATCCGTCGCTGGATCGGAACCGATCTCGATGAAGACGCCGTCGACCGGCAAGACGTCCTTCCCCTCAAACGGCTGATCAAGCGTGATGCCACTCACCTTCGCATCGCCCTGAATCTCCGTGACATGGCGCTCGAGCACAAACGTGACGTTGTCCTTCGCCTTCACACGATCAATCCAATACGGCTCGGCGCGGAAGGCATTACGGCGATGCACGAGATAGACCTGCTTGGCCACCTGTGCGGCAATGGCCGCACCTTCCACGGCGCTGTCGCCACCGCCGATCACCGCCACTGTCTTGCCACGGTAGAAGAACGCGTCGCACGTGGCACAGTACGTCACCCCCTTGCCGGACAGACGCTCCTCGCCGGGCACACCGAGATGGCGCTTGCGCGAGCCCATCGCGAAGATCACGGTCTTGGCCTCAACAGTCGTCCCGTCGCCGAGCGTGAGGATGAAGTGGCCGTCACTCTTCGCAACCCCTTTAACCCAGGCGATCTTGTGCGTCACCTGCTCAAAGCTCACAGCGTGCTTCTTAAATTTCTCCATCAAATCAGGACCGCGGATCTCGATCTCGCCCGGCCAGTTGCCGACTTCGGCGGCTGTGTTGCCCAGTCCCCCCTCTTCGCCGCCGACGAGGAATACCGACAGCTTGTAGCGGGCGGCGTAGATCGCCGCCGTGTAACCGGCAGCACCGAGGCCAATGATCGCGACGTCGTACATGAGGGCTTGAGACTAGTGGAGGAGCGCAGGCACCGTCAAAGAAGTTAGGCCGCGACCGGCATCAGGTCGACCGGGCGACGATAGCCCTCGAGCAATCCATCTTTCGTGAGGACGATTTGCCACAGTTGCGCCGTGCGGCTGCGGAAGGCGCCAGCGCACGACAGCAGGTAGTACATCCACATGCGCTTGAAGCGTTCGTCGTAGCGCTGCTTAAGTGAGTCCCACGACTGCAGGAAATTCTGGTGCCAGCAGTGCAGCGTCTTCTCGTAGGAGAGGCCGAAATTATGCCAGTCCTCCATGACGAAGAGGTTCTCGATGGCCGTACCGATCTGGGCGATAGACGGCAAAAGTCCGTTGGGGAAGATGTACTTCATGAGCCACGGATCACCGGCAGTGGCCGAGAAATTGTGACCGATCGTGTGAAGCAAGAAGACACCACCATCTTTCAGGCAGCGGTGCGCAACCTCCATGTATTCGCGAAAATTCTTGTGGCCGACCGCCTCGAACATGCCGATGGAGACGATGTGATCGAACCGCCCCTGCACATCGCGGTAGTCCTGCAACCGCAACTCCACGGGCAGGCCTTTGCACATCTCCTGACCGAGCGCGCGCTGCTCCTTAGAGAGCGTGATACCCGTCACGATGGCACCGTACTTCTCGGCGGCAAACTTGGCGAAGCTGCCAAATCCGCAGCCGATATCAAGTACGGTCTGGCCGGCTTTCAGGCCAATCTTCCGGCAGATGAGATCAAGCTTCGCTTCCTGAGCCTGCGCAAGATTTTTAGCTCCACTCTCCCAGTAGCCACAGGTGTAGACCATGCGCGGATCGAGCATCTTCTGGTACAAGTCGTTGTCCAGGTCGTAGTGCACGTGATTCACCTCCCAGGCCTTCGTCTTAGACTGCATGTTGAAGAGGAATGCCTTCAGCGCCATCCAGATCGACGCCCAGCTGACCGGGAGCTTCTCGTCCAACCGTGCTCGCAGGACACGCGTGAGGAATTCCGGAATATCCACACAGTCCCACCAACCATCCATATAGGCCTCACCGAGTCCGAGCGATCCGTCGGCGATGACCCGCGCGTAGAGCCGGGCATCGTGCACTTGGATGTCCCACGGATCGGGACCGTTCACCTCGATATCAGCGTGCTGCTTGAGCAGCTCGCGAATGAACTGTTCCTGGGAGGAAGGAGACTTCATATGGGCCAATCCTACCCCGAATTCCACCTCTGTCACGCGCCTCGCCAGTTAGCGAAAACGATCTTTCGCTACACTTGAGTGGTGACGTATGAGTTACAGGTTAGTTCGTTATGACTCTTTGGAGAGCAGTTGAATGAGTTCATCCACCTTCGCAATTTCCCTTTCATCGTAATCGGCAATATTGGGCATGTTCGGAATTTTCTCCCATTTGCGGTGAAAATTCAGATGCGATCGCGAGACAGAGAGATAATCTCTAAGATAAGCCATAACTTCCTCATGCGTTTCGAGGTGAAATTCATGCAATAGACCGTTGCATAGATCTTTCACAGAATGAAGCCCTTCTTGTCCGTGGATATGCTCTGAAAATTTTGTAACCAGAGTGCGCCAATCCATTGCATTGGGTAGAAGTGAAATAGAAACTCGTTTGTGGTGCCGGGAGAGGGAATCGAACCCTCAACACCTTTCGGTACGCGATTTTGAGTCGCGCGCGTCTACCAATTCCGCCATCCCGGCCCGGACGTAGTGTAGCATTAGTACAAGCCCCATTTGCCAGTGACCCCGCCCTCCGTCTTCAGCTTCGATTCCGTCACCCTCGACCGCGACGCGCGGGCGATCCGCCTGGTGTACGTCCTCGACGACGGCACGCGCTTCGTCGAAACCTTCACACTCCCCGCAGAACTGCCCCTGCCGGTGACTCTCAGCCCGGAACTGGAGCGCCTGCTCTTTGCGCTGCACCTGGCCGCCGGCGTCAGTTACTACAAGGCCTACTGTCCGCCCACCATCGCAATCAGAAACGGCCAGCTCAGCCAGCCTGAGGCGGCCTTCTGGACGGACGTGTATGAGCAGGGCCTCGGCGAATTCTTCTACCAGAACGCCATCGACTTCCGCGGCCTGATCAAGTTCCCCATTACCAAGGCCACCGCACCTAAAACTGCCTCGCCCACGCCTCCAGCCATCAAACGGGTACTCGTGCCCGTCGGCGGCGGCAAGGACTCGGCCGTGACGATCGAACTCCTACGCGAGGCCGGTGTCCCCATGACGCTGCTACGCGTCGGACAACACCCGCTCATCGACGCCTTCGTGCAAAAAACCGGACTCCCCTGCCTGACGGTCGAGCGCCAGATCAGCCCCGAGCTGATCCGTCTGAATGCCGCTGGTGCGAAGAATGGCCATGTCCCTGTAACAGCCATCCTCTCGCTCCTCGCCCTGATCGTAGCGACCTTGCGCGGTGACGACGCCGTGGTTATGAGCAACGAATCGAGCGCCGACGAAGGCAACACCGAGTACCTCGGTCGGACCGTCAATCACCAGTGGAGCAAGGGACTGGAGTTTGAAACCGGCCTGCAGAAGTACCTCGTACAGACCGTCCGATCGACCGTGCGCTACTTCAGCCTGCTTCGACCCTTGAACGAACTGCAGATCGCGCAGCTCTTCGCCCGGCACGAGCAGTACTTTGAGCTTTGCACCAGCTGCAACCGCAACTGGACCCTCGTGAAGCAACGCCCGGACGAACGCTGGTGCGGTCAGTGTCCCAAGTGTGCCTTCGTCTTCGCCCTCCTCGCCGCCCACCTCGACCGTCCGCAGGTCCTCGCTGCCTTCGGTGAGAAGAACCTCTTTGCCGACCCGTCACTCGCGCCGCTCTACCGCCAGCTCCTCGGTATCCAAGGCTTCAAGCCTTTCGAGTGTGTCGGCACACCCGCCGAGACCGCCGCCGCCTTCCTGATGGCCCATGAGCGCGGCCACTTCGAGGGCGACGCCATGATGGAGTTCTTCAAGACCGAAGCCCTGCCGGCCATCGCCGACCCGCACGCCCTGATCGACACCGCCCTCGAGGCCAAAGGCCCACATGCGATCCCAGCCGATTTCCTCGCCCTGCTCCATGCGCCTCGCTGACCTTGCCGGCAAGAACATCTGCATCATGGGATTTGCCCGTGAAGGACAGGCAGTGCTCCGTGCAATCGAACGAATGGGAATCGCCTGTGAGGTGACCATCTCGGACATCAGCCCCAACCTGGAACCGACGCCGCCTCGATGCTGGCGACAAATCGGCGAAGGCTGGCTGGAGAATCTCGATAAGTTCGACCTCATCATCAAAGCACCGGGGGTGCCCCCGAACGCCAAGATTGACGCCGTGCGCGGCAAGATCACATCGGCCACACAGCTCTTCTTCGACGAAGCTCAGGCCCGCGGCGCCACCGTCATTGGCGTCACAGGCTCGAAGGGCAAGAGCACAACCACGACTCTGATCTACGAGCTCCTGAAGGCCGGTGGCTTGAACGCGCACCTCGTCGGCAACATCGGCCGACCAGCGCTCGATGACCTTGAGCTCGCCGATAAGAACACAATTTTTGTTCATGAACTGAGTAGCTACCAGCTCGCCGACTCCCAGATCCGCCCGGACATCGCCGTGATGACGGCCTTCTTCCCCGAGCACCTCGACTACCACGGTTCGCTTGAAGCCTACTGGGAGGCGAAGGCGCGCATCGCTCGTTTTCAGACGGCGGCCGATACGATCGTCTTCAACGCCGCCTTCCCTGAATGTGCCAAGGTGGCGGCACTCTCACCCGGCCGCCAGATCGGCGTCACCGCCGCCGACTCGCCCGTCACACTCGACGAGATCAGGCTCAAGGGCACGCACAATCTCGGCAACATCGCCCTCGCCAGCGCAGTCGCCGACCTCCTGAGCGTACCGAAGGCCACCCAACTGCCCATCTTCCGCACCTTCGCCGGACTCCCCCATCGTCTGCAGTCACTCGGTGTCATCGCCGGTATCGAGTGGGTCGACGACGCCATCTCGACGACGCCGGAGTCGGCCATCGCCGCGCTCGACGCACTCGGTGACCGTGTGCGGACGATCATTCTCGGCGGTCAGGACCGCGGTGTGGACTTCACCACCCTCGGCCAGCGTCTCAAGGCGTCGTCCGTCCGAACCGTCCTACTGTTTCCAGGCAGCGGCCCGCGCATCCGCCAAGCCATCGAGAACACAGGCGCCACCATCACACTCATCGATATCCCGAGCATGACTGATGCCGTCGACATGGCACGAGAAATGACTCCGTCTGAGGAGCCACCAGCCATCGTTCTCCTCTCCACTGCCTCACCCAGCTACGGAATGTTCAAAAATTTTGAACAAAAAGGCAACCTCTTCCAAGAGCACATCCGGACAATGCAATGATCAGCCATCGAAAGAAGAATTTTAAAGGGGTTTAAAATAATTGACAGTACGAAAAATGTATTTATCGTACCAGCGCTACATTCTGTAGCCGGGTCTAGAGGCGATTGCCTCGATGACACGCGTAGTCGGAGCGCTAGTCTGCGCAACGGCTATGACAGGGCTCACGTTGAGTCCGTACCCCTCACACTACCAAAAGTGGTGTGAGGGTCTTTTTTAGGCCCCCACTTTCACCTTCGCCACGCGCAGAACCTTGCCGTGCAGTTCATAGCCGTCTTCGAAGATCTCGATGATCTTCCCCACCTCGCCCGGACCCGTCATGAGAACCTCATGACGATGTGGGTCTGGCTCCTGACCGAGTGGCTGCATCTTCGTCAAACCAACATCCCCAAGGATCTTCTGCAGATCCAGCTCAATCGCCTCCACGCCCGTCACCCACTCGCTGCCCTTGAGCGCTTCAGGCAGGTGCCCGAACGCCCGCTGGAAGTTATCGACCACCGGCAGTAGCCGCTTAAGGAGTGATTCCACCGCGAATTTCCCGAGTTCCTCGCGGTCGCGCTCCAGGCGTGCCTTGGCATTCTGGAGATCCGCCTGGGCACGGGCCGCTACATCCTTGAACTTCTCTAGATCGGCCTGCTTGGCCCGGGCCTCGTCGAGCTCTTTCTTCAGAGCGTCGATCTGGGCCTCCAAATCAGCGCATTTGGCTTGGAGCAGGGGCACATCGAGACCGTCGCTGGCGGGTGTCTTCGGATCGGATGTCATACGGCGCCATGGTACTGAAAACCGAGAGGCCGGGAAATCGTCTTCCCCCGGTCTTTGCCCTTCGGCATAATCTCCGAGCTCTAAGGAGCATTCACAGCATCGCAGACCAAAGATGCCACTGTAGCTCAGTTGCCGCCGAGCGCTCGCGCGAGGCACAAAAGAAAACTATGCTCGGTCGGCCCAGCATTCACAGCATCGCAGACCAAAGATGCCACTGTAGCTCAGTTGGTAGAGCACGGGACTCATAAGCCCGGGGTCGCCGGTTCAATCCCGGCCGGTGGCACCATTCTCTTGAGAAAGAATCAGGCAAAAAAGGGCCCTCAGCCGAGGACCCCTTTCGCACTCTCCCTCACTTCGGACAGGTACACGGGTTGTTCCCGCAAGCGGGACAAGCGCCACCCATAGAAGAATTGGGGGAAGAAATAAAACCACCCCCCATCCTACTCCGGACGAGGAACCGTGAAGCCAGGTTGCCTTGTCTTTTTTCGTGCTTGTGACGATGCCCGCGAGGAGGGAAACTAGACGGTAATGATCGAACTCCAGCGCAAACTCATGGGTGACACGCTGCGCAACGCGGCCTTCGCGCACGCACTCGACGCCGTCGTCATCCCCGGCGAGACCACCGTCACCGACATCGGCGCCGGCACGGGCTTCTTAAGCGCTCTCGCCCTCCAGCTTGGTGCCAAGCGCGCCATCCTCTACGAAGCCGGCGACATCGCCGCGCTCTGTGAGCAGTTCATGAAGCAAAATAAGTTGAAGAACTGGACCCTCGTCCGTCGTCACTCCGCCGAGGTAAAAAATCCCATCGAAACCGACGTCGTCGTCTCCGAGACGCTCGGCAACTTCGCCTACGAAGAACACATCGTCGAGATCCTGCGTGACGCCAAACGTTTCCTGAAGCCAAACGGAACGATCATTCCGCAGTTGGTCGAGCAGTGGGCGTCGCCGGTCACAAGCCCGCGTCTCTGGCAAGAGATCAACGTCTGGGACCGCATCGGCTACGCGCTCGATTTCAGTGCGGCGCGCGAAGTGACACTGAACAATATGTACGTGAAGACAGTCCTGCCCGGCGACCTACTCGGTGGCGGTCACGAGGCACGCATGTGGGACAGTCTCAAGGCCTCCGCCCCCGGTTCCAGTCGCCGCAGCGGCCGGGGCGCTTGGCAGCTCACTGCACCGCAGACGGTCTATGGATTCGCGCTGCACTGGGACGCCATCCTCGTGCCCGAAGTCGTCCTCTCCACGAACCCCCTCAATGAGACCACACACTGGGAGCAGATCTTCCTGCCGCTCGCTCGCCCGCTCGAGCTGCAGGCCGGCGAGAGCCTGCATCTCGAAGTAAAATCCGACACTCGTTACGAAATCGGCGTGCGCGTGGAATGGACCGCTGAGCGCTGCTCCGCCGCTGGTGATGTGCTCGAAACCATCGCCATGGATATGCGTGACGGCTGGATCGGCTAAACTGCTCCTATGCGACCGACACTTCTGTGTCTTCACGGCTGGGGCGGATCCGCCGAATCGTTCGCAGCGCTGCGGGCGGAGCTGGCTGGCCAAAATCTTGAGATCCTGACACCCGATCTGCCTGGCTTTGGTGCCCAGAGTGAACCGCCACGCCCCTGGACGGTCGACGATTACTGCGCCTGGGTGGTGGACTGGCTCGGCGCGCACCGCACGAGTCACGGCCCGCTCTTTCTGCTGGGCCACAGCCACGGCGGCCGAATCTCCATCAAGCTGACAAGTAGCGGCGCCCTCAAGCCTGAACGACTCTTCCTCTGTGCCCCCGCCATCAATCGCCGCCACCGCTACCGCCTCCGTCGTGTCATCGGACTCGCGCTGGCCAAGACCGGCCGCGCTCTCATGAGCCTGCCGGGCATCTCCACCCTGGCACCCGCTGGCCGGCGATTGCTCTACAAGCTCATGCGCGTCCACGACTACGAACGGGCCACGCCCCTCATGCAAAAAACCCTCGTTCTCGTGACGCGCGAAGATCTCTCGCCACTCCTGTCTGCCATCAATGTTGAAACCGATCTCTTCTGGGGAAACGACGATCATCAAACGCCCGTCAGTGACGGCGTCTTCATGTGTCACGTCATGCCGCACGCCCGCTTACACCGCTACGCACACGTCCGTCACGGTGTGCACCGCGACAAAGCCAAGGAGATCGCAGCGGTGATTGTCAAAGCGATCGCCTGATCACGCTCTCACGTTGATCAATTGCCCCACACCTTGGGACCGATGATGAACACGAAGTCGAAGAACATCGCGGCCAGCAGGAAACCAGCAACGATGTAGTACAGCGGCGGATGGTTTGTCGTGTAGACCGTGGGCATAGAAGTGAGGGTTGGTATTAGTCATATTATAATACAAATTATGATTTTTTGCAATGATCAAGGCCGGTGTAAAACGGCGACGGTGGCCGGAAAAACGGCTACACTCCAAGCACCGTGACGCCGACCGCCCTCCCCGCAGGATTGGCCCTTCTGGCCGCTCTTTCTCCCCTTTTGACGATTCTCTGGCTCTTCCAGAAGAAAGAGTGGCGCCTAGACCGTTTGAACGAGCACCTACGCCGCGAGGGCTGGCAGCAGTTCGTCGGCGGGACCCTACGTCCTCTCATCGCCATCCCGGCCGTCCTCCTGTCCTTCGTCGATCCTACCGCCCTCTGGCTCGGCCTCGGTCTGCTCGCCGGAGTCGGATTCATCCAGCCACTCCTTCGCCGCCAACATGTCCCCGACTGGACGACGAAGTCCATCGCCGTCACCGCCCTCTCGTGTCTGTTGACGGCCGTGCTCATCGCCGCCATCGCCACCCTCGCCCCTCGCTTCCTCCCCCTTGTCTCACTTGTCCAAGGGTTCATCGCCGTCGGCGCCTGGGGACTCCTCCTACCGCTCGACCGCCGGGCCAAAGACCGTGTCTTCGCCCGTGCCCGCGCCCGCCGGGCAGTACTCCCACATATCACCGTCATCGGCATCGTCGGCAGTGTCGGCAAGACAACCACAAAGGAGCTGACGGCGCTCGTCCTCGGCAACCTGCACCCGCTCGTGACACCAGCTCATGTGAACACCGAGCTCGGCCTTGCCCAGTGGTTCTTGCGTGAGACCATCGGCTGGAAGCCAGACGACCGTCACATCGTCGTGGTGGAGATGGGCGCCTACCGCCAAGGCGAGATCGCCCTCATCGCCTCCGTGCTCCAGCCCCAGATCGCCGTCGTGACCGCCCTGGGATCCGACCACCTCGCCCTCTTTGGTTCTGAAGCGGCCATCGTGAACGCTAACGCCGAGATCCTGGCCGCACTCCCATCGGATGGCACCGCCATTCTCCTGGCTGATAGCCCCTCGACCCGCAGTCTGCAGGAACGCGTCCGCGGTCGCGTCATCACCGCCGGAACGGTCGCCTGCGACCTGCAAGCGACCTTCGTGCACGAGTCTCCTCAGGGCCTCCACTTCCGTGTTGGGTCCACGGATGTCCACCTTCCACTCGCCGGTCAGCACAACGTCGGCAACGCCATGCTCGCTCTGGCCGTCGGTCAGACACTCGGGATCAGTATCGCCGACGGAGCGGCGCGTTTCGCGGCCATGAAGCCGCTGCCTGGCACCTTCCAAGTCCGTACCTTCGGTGGCGTACGTATCCTGGATGACACCTACAACATCAGCCCGCTGAGCTTCAAAGCCGCCCTCGCCTGGGCCGGTGAGCAGCCCGAACGCCCGCGCGTCCTGCTGACCGCGGGCCTCCTGGAAGTCGGCCACGAAGAGGAACGCTTCATGCGCGAACTCGGCACCATCGCCTCTGGAAAAATTGAACGTGCTGTCATTGTCGGCGGACACGGCTCCAAGGCCTTCGCCGAGACGTTTGACGGTGCGGTGGACTCCTGGCCACCCACACCGGTCCCACCGAGCGGACTACTTCTGTGCGTTGGTAGACTGCCCGCGAGTACGATCAACGCTCTGCTGCCATGAACGAACTCCTCTCCCCCATCCACCACACCTTCGCGCCGCTCGGCGACTGGCGCCAGTGCCTGCGCGCCGCTCTCCTGCTGCTACAGCCCCATCGCTGGACACGAGGCCCGGCAATCCGCACCCTGGAGACCGAGATCGGCCAGAAGTTTGGCGCCGACGCCATCACCTTCGCTTCGGGCCGTGAAGCTCTACTCGCCCTCCTCCGCGCCCTGAAGATCCGCCCGGGCGAGGAAGTGATCATCCAGGGCTACACCTGCGTCGTCGTCCCCAACGCCATCGCGGCGGCCGGTGGAACACCGATCTTCGTCGATATCGATCCGCAGACGCTGAACCTGGACATCGCCGAAGTGGAGAAAGCGATCACCCCGAGAACGCGAGCGATCATCTGCCAGCACACCTTCGGCATCCCGGCAGACACCGCCGCTTTACGCCGACTCTGCACTGATCGCCAACTCGCCCTCATCGAAGACTGTGCCCACGTCCTGCCCGACGCCCAAGGTCCAGAGAACGTCGGCACGCGCGGCGATTTCCTCCTGCTCAGTTTCGGCCGCGACAAAGCGATCTCCGGCGTCAGTGGCGGAGCCGTTGTTTCCCGTCATAAAAGCCTGAGCGAGCATCTGCGCGCCCAGCAGTCGGCCGCGGGCATGGCTCCCCACCTCAAGGTCGCACGTCTCCTCTGGTATCCACTCGTCTATGGACTGGCCAAGCCACTCTACGGCTTGCGCATCGGCAAGGCTCTTCTGAAGGGTGCCAGTCTCATCGGACTGTTGCCGAAAATTGTGAGCGAAGAGGAGAAGCAGGGACTCATGCCGCCGGCCGTCGCCAGACTCCCAAACGCTCTGGCCGCCCTCGCCCTCGACCAGTGGCGCCGCCGGGGTGATCTCAATGATCACCGCCGCTACCTCGTCGGCCGCTGGCTGGAGGAAGGCCGCGCCCACGGCCTCTTCGGCACCGGCCGCACGGACGACCCCCTACCCCGGGGCGTGCAAGCCGGCCTGCCGCTGCAGAAGCTCCCGATCTTTATTCCCGACGCCCAGGGCGTGCGCCGCGCCCTCAAAGAGCGCAACATTCACCTCGACGACGGCTGGACCACCTGTGTCGTCTGCCCGGCTTCGGTCCACCTGGACGCCGTCGGCTACGAGTGGGGCAAAGACCCCGAGGCCGAACGCCGCTGTCAGCAAATCTTCTCGCTCCCTACGCACCCGACAATGACCGACGAGCAGCTCGAACGTCTGCTCACCCTGCTCGCCCCGCTCCTGATGAGCTCGGGCGCCACTACCAGTATCCCCGTGCCCAACGCCCCCGCCGCATGACCACCGCCTTCACGATTCGACCGGCCGCCAATCAGTCCGCCTGGGACGCCTTCCTGGCCGGTCAACGCTTCCGCCCGTTCCTCCAGAGCTGGACGATGGGCGAGGTCTACGCCGACATCGGTCAGCCTCCCATCCGTCTGGAAGCCATCGACAGTAGCGGCCAGATCCGCGCCATCGCCTTCGCCCACCACGTCCCCGCCCGCCGCGGCCAGCACCTGTCGGTGCCCTACGGACCGGTCGGTGACGCCGCTGCCTTCCCCGCCCTCATCGACGCCTTGAGCGCCAAAGGGAAGGAGCTTGGCTGCAGTTTCTTGCGTTTAAGTCCGCACCTGCCTCGGACTGAAGGCGCCCCCGTCCTGACCACCCACAAGACGGTACGGTCGCCCCTGCACCTCCTCGCCGAAGAAATCTGGTACCTGCCGCTCAAGACCAAGGACCCCTGGACTGGCCCCGCCGACGGCGCCCCCCGCACCGCCGAGGAACTCCTTGCCGGCTGCCGCAAGACTGCACGCAATTTGATTCGCCGCGCCGAGAAAGACGGCGTGACGATCGAGGCCGCCCCCTACGCCGATATCGCCCTCAAGGAATTTATCCGCCTGCATGACGAGACCCGTAAGCGTCACGGCTTCACGCCCTATGGCAACCGTTTCTTCCGTGCTCAGGTGGAGCGATTCGCCAAGCGCGGCGAGCTGACGGTCTACCTCGCCCGCTACCAAGGCGAGGTCATCGCCGCCTCCATCCACATGCACGCCTTCGG
>CAZWNJ010000003.1:0-13307 GCA_964635215.1 uncultured Candidatus Peribacteria bacterium
ACCAACTCCAGTGGAATCTGAAATTCCTCTCGTTGGTAGCGTTCGCAGCCTTTCTTAAATTCCGCGAGAGGTGGTAGTGACGGTGATTTGGTCGCTCTCACGTCGTGTAACGCGATGAGGCGACGGAAGAGCTCAGGGTAGTACCAGCACCGATCGTGTCCTTGCTTGTCGATCCATTCCTGAAGGATCGCTTTGGTTTCTTGGCAGAGTTGGGCGGCGTTTTGCATGTCAGAATGTTAATCTTCCTTAATGGGAATATCGTTTGCAGCAAAGAAAAAGAGTATTCTTGATGTATGTCCGACAAACGCGATCTCAACCATCTAACCAAAGAACAGTTCGACGTCACACAGTGTTCGCTCACGGAGGCGCCCTTCACCGGCGAATACTGGAACACCCACGACGACGGTACGTACACTTGCGTCGTGTGCGGTCATCAACTCTTTAGGAGCGACAATAAGTTTGATTCTGGCACGGGTTGGCCAAGTTTCGATCGGCCCGCCGAGAAGACTGCTGTCGGAGAGAAAGAGGATAATTCGCACGGGATGCGACGCATCGAGGCTGTTTGCCAAAATTGCGGCGCACACCTTGGTCATATTTTCCCGGACGGCCCAAAAACCACCGGCCAACGCTACTGCATCAACTCAGCGGCTTTGAAGCTACAGAAAGAGAATAAATCGATTTGATTTTTTTCATCCACCAGTACCATACTGGGGTACTCTTCCTTAATACCTATGACAGACACAACGTCCGACTCCGAGTGTTTCTCCATCAAGGGAATGCACTGCAAAAGTTGCGAAATCAAACTCGAGCGTGCGCTCAAGAAATTGCCGGGCGTGACGTCGGTTGATGCTTCGCACTCACGGGGCGAAGTGATGGTTTGCAGAGCAAAGGATGGTCCAAGCGACGCCCAGATCCATGAGATTATCCGTCAACAGGGATACGGCACGAAAGTAGGTGTGTCTCTCGCCTACACGGCGACCCCTTCGTGGCCGATGCTCGCCGCTAGCTTCGTGGTTGCCGTCGCCATTCTCTGGCTCCTGGATAGCTTGCATCTCACAGCATTGGCACCGAGTGCCACCCAGGGCCTTAGTCTTAGCGGTGCGCTCATTATTGGACTTGTAGCTGGTACAAGCAGCTGTCTAGCTGTTGTCGGCGGATTTATTTTGGCTATTGCTGGACGTCTGAACACGACGAATGAGCAGTCGTTTTTTACCCGAATTGAACCGATGTTGCAGTTCAATATCGGTCGTCTTCTGTCGTACTTTGTGCTCGGCGCGGCCATCGGCCTTATTGGCCAGTCAGTTGGCTTTGGCATCACGAGTACGGCGGTCCTGAGCATCATTGTCGCCGTCGTAATGCTTTGGCTTGGACTCTCGCAGCTTGGTATCACGGACTACTTGCCTCTTCCAACTCTCCCCAAGTCCGTCAGTCATCGCATCGCCGCCCTTAGTGACTCTCCTCATCCAGCAGCACCCTTTGCCCTTGGCGCTCTGACGTTCTTCCTGCCTTGCGGTTTTACGCAGTCGATGCAGCTCGTTGCTCTTGCTTCTGGTAACCCCATTACAGGCGGTATGCTTATGTTCTTCTTTGCCCTGGGCACGATGCCGTCCCTCCTGGGCCTGAGCGTGCTTTCAACGTATGCAAAAGACACGCGCTTCACATCCTTCCTTAAGCCAATGACGGCGATGCTTGTCATTTTGCTTGGACTCCTCAATCTCCAGAGCGGTTTAACGCTACTTGGCGCACCGATCTCGCTCCCCTCCTTTGCTGCCACTACATCCATCGCTACAGCTCCAGCAGCTGTTGGCGAAGTGCAAAATATCGCCATGACTGTTACGCCTTATGGATCCTATGATCCCGATGTACTGACTGTGAAAGCTGGCATTCCAGTAAGATGGACGATCGACGGCACAAACGCCCAGGGCTGCACAAGTGGCATCGTCGTGCCCTCTCTGGGAATCCGTCAGAATCTCCACCGCGGTGATAACGTCATCACGTTTACGCCTGCGGCGCCCGGTCAGATCGCCTTCAGTTGCAGCATGGGTATGGTGCGCGGCTCGTTTAATGTGCTCTAATCTGTAGACAGCAGCGGCAGGCCTCTCTATGGTAGGGGTACCCCCTACCTATCATGCTTGCCTCCTCTAAACAGAAGTCACTCGCCGCCATCAAGCGCCTTGAAGGACTGACAAAGAAGCTCCGCGTTTCCGTCGAGGATGACTCGTACTGCACAGACGTGCTAGCACTCCTTCTCTCGATGCAGGGCCATCTGCGCCATATTCAAGGCACGGTGCTCGAAAGCCATCTCTCCACTTGTGGTCAGAAGAAGCTTTCCTCGCCGTCGCAGCGCACGTCCTTTATCAAGGATCTTATTTCGGTCATTGGCCTTTCCCAACGCTAAACCTTTCCCTCCCTCCCCATGACGTTCTCTGTCTCCATTCCTGGCATGCACTGCGACAGCTGTGCCTCACTTATTCGTGATGTTAGCGCCGACTACCCTGCAATCTCGTCCTTAAACATTGATCTGAAGACGAAGAAGGTGACGATTGAAGCGGCGGACGGGTTTGATCTGCAGGATTGGAAGAAGGCCGTCGAGGAGCTTGGCCCCACGTACGCTGTCCACCTTTCCGCATGACGCAAAAGCGCACCACTCTCGCCATCTCGGGTATGCATTGCGCCAGCTGTGCAGCTCTTATCACTCGCAAATTGAAGAAGACGACCGGCGTTGGAAACGTGAACGTCAACTACGCTGCCGCTAAGGCGACGATCGTACATGATGAGGCTGTTCGTCTTGATACACTCATCGCCGCCGTTCGATCTGCGGGCGGTTACAATGCTGAGTTGCCGAGCGCTGAGGAGCGTGACGAGGAGCGAATAAAGCGCGAACGTGAAACGCGTCACTTTCGCATGCACTTTATTTGGGGAGCGCTCTTTAGCCTACCTCTCCTTTTTTTCATGGTGGCGGACTGGCTACCCCTCGGTGAGGCTGCACCCTTGATCATGATGTGGATGCCAGTGGTCTCTTTGATTCTTGCGACAATTGTCCAGTTTTGGTTGGGTAACTACTTCTATCGCGGATTCCTCTCTGCCTTGCGAGTCGGCACTTTTTCAATGGACAGTCTCATTGCCATTGGAACAACGACTGCGTACGCCTTCAGTCTCTGGACCTTCATTCTGCAAGCCCTGAATGCGGGGACCGTGCTGGTGGAGATGCATGATCTGTACTTTGAAACATCGGCCCTGCTGATTGTGTTCGTACTACTCGGCAAGTGGTTGGAGGCCCGTGCGAAGGGTCAAACAAGCGCGGCTATTTCCCAGTTAATTGGTTTGCAACCCAAAACCGCCCGACTTCAGCGTGACGGCCAAATAGTCGATGTGAACATTGCGGAGGTGCGCGTCGGCGACATCGTCATCGTTCGTCCCGGTGAAAAGGTACCGGTTGACGGCACGGTCACGGCCGGACATTCGTCGATTGATGAATCGATGCTTACCGGTGAAAGCCTGCCTGTCGAGAAGTCAGTCGGCAGTCGCGTCTTTGGCGGAACGATGAACGCACGCGGAACTCTTGAGTTTACCGCCGAGGGCATTGGTTCGGATTCTGTGTTAGCACGGATCATCGATTTTGTTGAACAAGCGCAGGGTTCTAAAGCCCCCATTCAAGATTTTGCAGACAGTGTGAGTGCGTGGTTCGTGCCCGCTGTGCTGATTGCTGCGGCCGTCACCTTTGGCACATGGCTCATCCTGGGGGCCAATATCTCTACGGCCTTGCTCCACTTCGTCGCAGTGATCGTCATTGCTTGCCCCTGTGCCCTCGGACTCGCCACCCCCACAGCGATCATGGTCGCCACCGGCAAGGGGGCAGAACTAGGCGTCCTCATTCGTGGGGGTGAGCCCCTGCAACTCGCCGCAGGCATCCAGGCTGTCGTATTCGATAAAACCGGCACACTCACAAAGGGCCGACCTGAAGTGCGTGAGTACGTCGTTCTTGGCGACACAAATCCGGAATTGGAACGGAAGCTTCTTTCTGTGGCGGCGGGTTTGGAGGCGGCTTCGGAACATCCGCTGGCCGAGAGTGTGCTTCGCTTCGTGTCTGCCCGTGGTGTCCAACCGGTGGCAGTATCGAACTTCAACGCCGTTCCCGGCTTCGGCGTGCACGGTGTGGTGAATGGCCAACAGTACTTCATCGGTAATGCCGCACTCCTGGAGAAGAATGGAATTTTGCCTGACGGTGCCAGGGAACGCTCATCGTCTTTCCGCGAGCACGGTCTGACTGTGGCTTATCTGACGGACACTACGAAGGTCTTGGCATTGTTCGGTATTGCCGATGCCGTGAAGGAAACAGCGAAGGAAGCGGTCTCGCGACTTCAAGCAATGGGCTGTGAAGTTGTCATGATTACGGGCGATCACGCCGAGACGGCTCGTGCGATTGCTCGTGAGCTTGGAATCGACAACGTACTCTCCGATGTGCTGCCTGAAGGTAAGGCCGCTGAGATCTTGAGGTTGCAAGCCGGCGGCACGAAGCGAGTAATGATGGTCGGTGACGGCATCAATGACAGTCCTGCACTGGCCCAAGCCGACGTAGGCGTCGCTATGGGAAGTGGTACCGATGTCGCCATGGAAACTGGCGGTATCGTTCTGATGCGCAGTGACCCGCGCGATGTGGCTACGGCGATTTCGCTCAGCCGCGCAGCCTTGAGAAAGATCCGCGAGAACATGTTCTTCGCTCTCTTTTATAACGTCATTGGCATCCCGCTGGCGGCGGGGGCGTTCTCGATGTTCGGACTAGGACTACGGCCAGAAATTGCGGGCCTGGCGATGGCCTTCAGCTCGGTCTCGGTCGTAACGAACTCGCTTCTACTCAAGAAGTTCGGTGCGAAAGGGACGCCGCTAGCGTTCCGTCTGGCGCCATTGGTCATGGCCCTCGTCTTCGTCACGGCCTTCGGTCTTCTGGCTAAGTCGAGCACGAGCTCGCAATCCAGTGACATGTCTATGCAGCCCGGCTCACGCTCTCTGACGGTGCAAATGGCTCCGACGGATCCGGGGAAGATTGGCTTCGTCATTCTCGAAAATGGAACCGTATTCCGCGACATCATCCCCAGCCACACACAGCCGATGCACTTGATCGTCGTGCGTGAGAATTTGGACGACTTTGCGCACCTCCACCCAACCATGGATCCAATGTCCGGCGTCTGGATCGATGACTACACCGCTCCGGAACCAGGAGCGTATCGCTTCTTCGCTGACTTCATAGATAGGGACAATGGTACATACGCGCTGCGCTTTGATCGGTCCTATGGTCCAGCATCTCCGGCTCAGTACGTTGCGCACTTGCCGCTGACGACCAGCAGTGACGGCTATCGCGCCGTTCTCACGCCAGCACTCGATGGCTCGATGGCTTCTCTCCGCCTTGATGTGACCAATGTGGATGGTTCACCCGTGACTTTGGAGGATTACCTGGGGGCCAAAGCCCACGGCATCCTGCTGACTGCGAATGGAGATTTCATGCATACGCACAGTGAAACGACTCCCCTGCTCCTTCAGGCCTCCGTCACACCGGGCATGTGGTACCGCATCTACGTCCAGGTACAAATTGCCGGTCGCGTCCTCACCTTCCCATTTGATTGGCAAGCGAAGTAACGTGGCGAACTTGCTAATGCAATAATTTTGCATTACCATGCACGCGTGAATTTGGCCTCCATCCATAAACGTCTTCAAGCAGCTGGACTCAAGGACACGCAACCGCGCCAGATGGTACTGGCAGTGCTCCAGGAGGCGAGGACAACACTTTCTCCGGCAGAGATTGCCAAACGTTCATTTGCCAAGAAGCAACCGGTGAACCTCGTAACGGTCTACCGCATTCTCAGTGTTTTTGAACAGCTCGGCATTGTTCACCGCCATCCTTGCAGCGGTCAGTACACACTTTGCCAACTCGATGCTTACGATGGCCATCACGGGTTCCTGCATTGTCAGACCTGTGGACAGACCGAGGAGTTTTTGAGCGACGAGCTCTGCTCCATCGAAGGCAAAATTGCCCGATCGTCGGGCTTCCAACCCCTCTCCCACGTCGCCGAAATTGTCGGCGTCTGTCGCCTTTGTTCCGCTTAATACTTATGAAAAAACTACTACCAGCTAGCTTACTCTTGGTTGTTGTTCTTGTAGCCTGCGCGCCTCAGACTCCGCTGCCTCCTGCTGATGGCAAGCCCTCGATCGTTGCCAGTATTTACCCACTGGCTTTCATTGCTGACGCAGTTGGTGGCGATGCCGTTCATGTCTCGCTCATTACGCCGACAGGTACCGAGCCGCACGAGTACGAGCCCACCACTTCACAAATCATGCTTGCCGAGTCGGCAGACATCCTACTTTCGATCGGCGGAGGACTTGATCCCTGGGCCGCAAAAGTCTCTCCGACAGTCCTTTCGCACAGTGGCGGTGTGATCGTTGCTCTTGATTCTGTGGACGAGATTCTCTCGGCCTCCAAGGACCAGTCACGATCGGGCGTCACCATGGGCCAAAAAATAACCCCATTCGATCCACATCTTTGGCTTGATCCTATTCGCATGCAGCTACTAGCTAGCTCGCTTCGTGACATGCTTATTTCTGCAGATCCTGCACATCGTGACTCCTACATCACTCGCACATCCGCACTCTTACAAAAGCTGAAGACTCTTCATGCCGAGTGGCAAAACGGCTTGGCTCACTGCGACTTGCACGACGTTATCGTCGCGCATAATTCTTTCCGTTACTTGGCTAACCGCTACGGACTAACTACGCATGCGCTTGCAGGTTTTTCACCAGAAGAAGAAGGCTCGCCTGCGAACATTGCAGAGATTGAAACTTTGGCGAAGAAACTTGGTTTACGCGATGTTTTTGCTGATAGCCTCATCTCCTCACAAGCGGTTAGCGCTGTCGCGAAGGATATTGGCGGCCAGGTTGTCGTACTTAATCCTATAGAAGGCCTGACTGGTGATGATATCGCCAAAGAGCGAGATTACTTCACGCTCATGAGGGAGAATCTTTCCGTCCTCCGCCACTCACTCAAGTGCCAGTAGATCACGCTGCCATCGTTGCCGACCATCTGAGCTTCGGCTTCACGGGTTCGAATGACGTACTGGAGGATCTCAGTTTTGCGCTGGAAAAGGGCAGCTACATCGGCTTAATCGGGCCGAACGGCGGGGGAAAGACGACACTTTTGCGTCTGATACTTGGTCAATTGAAGCCGTCAGAGGGTTCAGTGTCCGTCTTTGGACTTCCTCCTCAACAGGCCTGTCGACAGGGTTTTGTTGGTTACGTTCCTCAACGTGTCATGAGTCAGGAACTCCTCCTGCCAATGACTGTTCGTGAACTAGTAACGAACGCCTTCAGCGTTCATCTCTCTCCTTTCGATCTTTCGCCTGCAAAACGTCGGCTTGCCGTGTCGAAAGTCCTGAAAGATCTTTCTATTGAGCGTATTGCCAATCGTCTCCTTACTTCGCTCTCTGGAGGTCAAAAGCAACGGGCGTTTATTGCTCGTGCGCTCGTCTTTCGCCCTCGGCTCCTCATTCTTGACGAACCAACAACTGGCGTCGATCCAGCTGCTCGTGAGGAATTCCACGAACTGCTCAGCTCCATTCACAAATCCGGTGTGACATTGCTTTATGTATCACACGATACCGAGGTTATCTCGAAGTATGCCACGCATTTGCTCTGTCTGAATCGCTCTCTTGTCGCCAGCTGTACGCCCGCCGATCTTACTTCTCATCAAGCTGCGGAGCTTCTCTATGGAAACTCCATGAGTCATGTTCACCACCATCACCATGGGCACGCTGTTTGAATACGACTTCCTCATTCGGGCCCTTCTGGCTGGCATGGTGACAGCATTGTTAGCTCCGAGCGTTGGATTGCTTCTCCTCACTCGGCGACTCACATTTCTGGCCGACACGCTTTCGCATGTGGCATTAGCCGGATTGGCGGCGGCAAGCTTTTTGAATATCGCTCCCATTACGGCAGCAACGGTGGCGAGCATTGGCACAGCTGTCACTGTCGACACGCTTCGCGCAAAAGGTCGACTTTCTGGCGACGCTGGTCTCTCACTCTTCCTTTCAGGTGGTCTTGCCTTGGCGGCAATCTTGTTGAGCAAGGGCGGCGGTCAGGGATTTCTTCTGAGCGGCATGCTCTTTGGTAGTTTGACGACTGTTGGCTGGCCTGAGATCGGCACGATCAGCCTCCTGACACTCGTCGCCTTGGCTGTTTTGCTCTACCTCCGCCATTCATTGGTGGCTATCGCTGTTGATCCTGAATCAGCAGCGGCGAGTGGGGTCTCAGTACGTCAAACGGATATCTCACTCGCGGTTGTGGCCGCACTCACGGTCAGTGTCTCTCTGCGCGCGGTAGGAGTTCTGCTCGTGTCGGCACTCATGGTCATTCCCGTGCTAGCGGCCATGGAACTGCGCCAGGGGCTGAAGAAGACGCTCTTCATTGCTGTCCTCCTGGCCGAAGTGGCCGTCGTGCTCGGCCTGCAGTTCTCGCTCACTTTCGATATTTCTGCCGGTGGCGCCATCGTTCTAACAGCGATCGTGGAATACTTGGCATGTTCAGTGCTGCGCGCCTCCCTTCGTCTCTGAGCGGTAGTTTTCTACAAAGGCGACCGCTTCTTTTTTCGTCGTTACAGTCTTCTTCGTCTGCGCTAAGAGGAGCGCACGCATGATCTCGCCCACTTCTCCTCCGGGACGTAGGCCCAAGATTTCCATGACATCGTCACCATCAAGAAGTGGCTTTTCTGGTCGCGGATGGGCGTCGAGAAAGTGATTGCGATCGCGGATGATCCCATTCAGGAGATCGTAATTCGCTGGCGTTGTACCGGCGATATCGAGTCGGAAGAGTTGCAGCAGTTCTGGGAACCAAGGATGGAAGTACCAGTGCGTCTTGCGCTCTTCGTTCAGCTCCAAAAATGACATGTGCATGTGGTGGCGAATCAGCCAGACAATTTTGTCGCGTTGTCGAGAGGGGCACTGGAGGCGTGACAGAATGACTTCGGCAATCTCAGCTGACTTCGTCGCATGACCGTCAAAGCGAATGCGCTCCTTGAGACGGAATGTCTCAGCCTTACCGACGTCGTGCAGAAGCGCCGCCAGACGCACGTCGATGCCATCCATTTCTTCAAAAAAGGCCACGCACTGCAGCAGATGTGCCAGAACATCACCTTCGCGGTGAAAGTCACGAGGTTGGGCGATGCCCCGACATTCCTCGATTTCTGGCAGGAGCCTGCCAAGGACGCCGATTTCCGCCCAGTCACGCAGTCCGAGCGCGGGGGCAGGAGAAAGGAGTAGTTTCTGTAATTCTTCAAAGACACGAGTACCTGAGAGTGAGGACAGTGCGGGGAGTTCACTCTTGAGGGCAGCAAACGTCGCCGGTTCGTACTGACCATCGATGCGGGCGCGTAGGCGGATGGCCCGCAGTAGACGCAGCCCGTCATGACGAATCCGAGCCACGGGATCACCGATGAAACGGACTAGACGCTCCATTAGATCCTGTTCCCCTCTGAAGGGGTCAAAGAGCTCACGACTGACTGGCTGCCAGTACAGAGCATTGATCGTGAAATCACGACGGACGGCGTCCTCCTCGCGCGTGCCAAAGGTGACCGACTGGGGATGACGTCCATCGGATTGCTCGTGCTCTTGGCGAAACGTCGTCAGCTCAAAACGCTCGTGCCTGAGCATCACGCGACAGGCACCAAGGTCGGCGTCCGTCAGGTCAGCGTCGGCAAATACCTTTTGCACTTCCGAGGGCTTGGCCGATGTGGCGATGTCGATGTCTTTGGGAACGGTCCCGAGGAACATATCGCGGATCGCGCCGCCAACCCACCAAGCCTCAAAGCCCGCATCGAGTAGACCTTCGACGATCTTGTAGGCGGCCTCGCCCCGATCCGAGGCGAGCGTGCGATCGATGATGTCTCTCGAAAGCGGCACGACGACACTCTATCATGCTTGGGAATGGAACTTCGTATCGCCGTCGCCGGCACACCTCTCACCACCCCACGCCCCGGCGGGACAGTGAAGGGCATCGAGTACGCGGCGAGCCTGGGCATCAAGGCCATGGAGATTGAGTGGGTGCAGTCGGTACCTCGGGAGCCGCGGCGCATGGCCGAGATCCGTGCCGCCGCCGAAGCCAACGACGTCTCGCTGACGGTGCACGCGCCGTACTACGTGAATCTCAACTCGCCCGAGCCAGCAAAACTCACCGCCAGTATCAAGCGCGTCACCGACGCCTTAACTATGGCGCAGCTCTGCGGCGCTTGGTCGGTCTGCGTACACGCGGCGTTCTATCTCAAGGATTCGCCGGAAAAGGCCCTCGACCGCGTCCGCAAGGCCGTCGACAAGATCCTCACGCGCAAGTCCGCACAGTTCCCCAATGTGAACCTGGCCCTGGAAACAATGGGCAAGCACAGCCAGTTCGGCACGCTTGATGAGGTGCTGACGATCAGCAAAGAGTTTGACCAGCATCCCTGTCTCGACCCCGCACACATGCACGCCCGAGCCAACGGCGCGGTCAACTCCGCCGCCGAGTGGGATCAGATGTTCGATACGTACGCCAAAGCGCTCGGGAAGAAATCGCTCAAGAAGGTCCACATGCACTACTCTGGTATCGCCTATAACCATACCGGCGAGCGCTACCACTTACCCTTCAAAGAGAGCGACGCGCGCTGGCAGGAATTTCTTGGTGTCCTGGCCGAACGTGAGATCGGCGGACAACTCGTCTGCGAGTCGCCGGCAATGGAAGATGACACCCTGCTGCTTCAGCGCCAGTTGCAGCGCCTTTTGAAGTGACGAGCGACTTCACCAGTCGTCGTCTGACGAAACCTTTGACAGTCCGCCGCGCGCAAGAGTAGAACGGCCGTTAATGGTTCGTGCCACTGAGCACGGGGCCGACGAAGAGAGTTTTAGCCGAAGAACGTTTCTCCGACTGGGTACGGTCGGCAGTCTTGTTGCGGCTGCGACCAGCGATATCCAAGCCGGAACGAGAACGACCCTGAGGCCGATTATTCTCATTTGGGAAGACGGTGGCGCGAGTTCGCTTGAGACCTTTGACGCCAAACCTGAATCGCCGAGTGAGATCCGTGGTGAATGGGGCTCGGTCGTAACCAAGACAGGCGCCGTCTTTTCCGATCATCTGCCGCTCGTAGCGGCTGAGTCGGAGCGGTTCTCCGTCATCCGAGCAATTCATTCAAAAGAATCTGGCCATGCGACGGGCATCCGCGAATATCTCGGCGCCCCCGTTTTACCACTCCAGTACAAGCGCGGCGGGGTGAAGTACACGACGATTCACGTGCCGGGCGGGTTCAGCAGCATCGATCAGGGGCACGACGCGGGTAAAGCCGATTTTCGTATCGAGTGGGACGACCAAAAGAAAGAGTACGTCCCGCCGCAGCTCGAGCCGACGGTCCCGCGCGAACGACTGCAAACGCGCCGCGATCTGCTGCGCGCCTTCTCGGATTCACCGCTCTCGAAGGATCAAGAGCTCGGACTTGATTTACTCTTGGGCGGCGGTCAACTGCAGGCAGCCTTCAGACTGCCCTCGAAAGATCGGGAGGCATTCGGCAGTTCACCGATCGGTGATGGCATGCTTCTTGCCGAGCGTCTAACCGAGGCCGGCGCATCGTTCGTCACGGTCAACGTGGGAAACTTCGACGTTCACGACAATATGTACGACCGTCTTGGCCGTCTCCTGCCGCCGTTCGACCGTGCGTTGGCCACTCTCTTGAAGCGCAATCGCCAAAGCGTCATCGCCGTCTGCGGCGAATTCAACCGTACGCCCCGCATCAATCGCACCGTCGGCCGCGATCATTGGACGGAGGCCAACACCGCTTTGGTCACGGGCAAACCCATCGTCTTCGGCTCGACCGATAAAGATGTCCACGGACGTGACGGCGTTGTGAGCGCGAAACAATATCGAAACACCATCCTCGCCCTGGCCGGCGTGAGACTGCCCGGCAACGAGTACATCCCGGCGGCCGTCGCCTGAGAACGGTCGCCAATCGGTGGGGTTTTTGCTATACTGGAAGCATCATTTCTCACCCCTCCGAGATTATGAACATCGCCATCAATGGATTCGGTCGCATCGGCCGCCAGGCCCTGCGCATCGTGCTCGACAAGCACCCGAACATCAACGTCGTCCTCATCAACGACCTGACGGATACGAAGACACTCGCGCATCTCTTTCAGTTCGATTCGTCTTACGGCACGTTTCACGGCGAGGTTACGCACACGGAAGATTCCATCGTCATCAACGGCAAGGCCATCAAGGTCTCAGCCGTGAAGGATCCCTCTCAACTGCCGCACAAAGACATGAAGGTCGACGTTGTCATCGAATCGACCGGCCGCTTCACCGCCCGCGAAGACGCTGCACTGCACCTGAAGGCTGGTGCCAAGAAAGTTATCATCTCGGCTCCGTGCAAGGATAAGGCCGACGGTACGTTCTGCATGGGTGTGAATAACGAGAAGTATGATCCCGCCACGATGCATGTCATCTCCAACGCCTCGTGCACCACAAACTGCCTCGCGCCGATGGTGAAGATCTTGAACGACGCCTTCGGCATCGAGAAAGGTCTCATGAACACAATTCACAGCTACACGAACGATCAAAACCTTCTCGATCTGCCGCACAAGGATCTGCGCCGCGCCCGCGCCGCCGCTCTGAACATTGTTCCGACGAGTACCGGCGCTGCTAAGGCGATCGGCCTTGTCGTTCCCGAAGTCGACGGTAAGCTTCACGGCGTTTCCATCCGCGTCCCGACGCCGACGGGAAGCCTCAACGACCTGACAGTCGTCTTAAAGAAGGACGTGACGGCCGAGGACATCAATGCCGCCTTCATGAAGGCCGCCGCCCAGCCCAACTACCAGGGCATCATCCGCGTCGAAGAGCGCCCGATCGTGTCGCACGACATCGTTGGCGACCCCTACAGCTGCATCATGGATGCCGAACTAACGCAGGTGATGGGCAAGAACCTCGCCAAGGTCTTCGGCTGGTACGACAACGAGTGGGGCTACAGCAACCGCATCGTCGAGCTCGCTGAATACATCGGATCGAAGCTCTAAAACGCGAAATCCTCGTCCGACGGATGCTCGTCTTCCTGTGACCAGAGTTCATCCGGGTCGACGTAGTCGAGTAGCCGCGCCTCCTCGTCTCCATCCAACTCCTCGTCGCCGACGGCCATCACTTCGTCCTGCTCGCCATTGGCTGGCGATTGCGCGGCGACCCGCCGGGGACGCGTCACGGGTCCGCGACGCGCGACGATCTGCTTGAGGAGTTCCTTGCGGGCGGCATAGAAGGCCGTA
>CAZWNJ010000003.1:13407-121552 GCA_964635215.1 uncultured Candidatus Peribacteria bacterium
CGCCACAGGTTCAACTCTTCAAAGTTGTCTAGCTGCATGGCCTTGGCAATGGCCGACCACGTCTTCCAGGTGATTTCGTGCGCGTTCGATCCCTGACGCCGGCGCGCATCGCCGTGCAGAATGTACGTGATGGCACTTGTGCTGATACCAATACGTTCCGCAAACAGCTCTTGGGTGTGGCGCCGCACGCCGGCAATCACGACGGACCGCACCGTCGAGCAATCCTGGCCTTCGTAGCGCGCGTTGATCTCGAGCTTCTTCTCTGGAGGAAAAGGCAAGGCATTCAGTAAACGATCGAGCTTCTCGCGCGTGACGCGCTCTTGCCCCAGGACGTTTTTGTAGAGCGCGATCCCGTGTTCACGTTGCACATCCAATAAGGACAAACCCAGTTCGTGCACACTTTCGCGGAGATAGTCTCCGAAGTCATTCGGCTGATGAATAGGCTTGCTCATGCTGCATTTATGACACTATAAGGCACTTAGAGCAACCGTCGGGGATGAAACTGCGAAAGAGGCCCCGTTCCGGGGCCTCTTCGGTTTCCATTATTTCTTATCTTTGTCATCCACCACCTCGGCGTCGACGACTTTGTCGTCTTTCTTGCTGCCGTCGGCGGCCGCCTTCTTTTGGGCTTCTTCGTAAATGAGCTTGCCGATCTCCTGAGCTGAGAGGGCGACTTCTTCGGTCTTCTTCTTAATGTCGTCCTTGGAGGCATCGTCCTTCTTCAGAAGATCCTTCAACTCACCGATGCCGATGTTCACTTTCTTCTTCACGTCGTCAGCGATCTTCGCGTCATTCTCGCGCAGCTGCTTCTCCAGGTTGAAGATCAAACTGTCGGCTTCGTTTCGGACATCGATCAGCTCTTTGCGCTTGCGATCTTCTTCGGCGTTGAGTTCGGCGTCCTTCCGCATCTTCTCGACTTCGTCCTTGCTCAGTCCCGTCGAGCCGCGGATCGTGATCTGCTGCTCCTTGCCTGTGCCCTTATCCTTGGCCCGGACCGAGAGGATGCCGCTGGCATCGAGGTCGAACGTCACTTCAATCTGCGGCATGCCGCGCGGCGCGGCCAGGATGCCGTCGAGGATGAATCGTCCGAGCGACTTGTTGTCCTTCGCGAACTCACGCTCGCCCTGGACGACGTGGATCTCGACTGACGACTGGTTGTCGGCGGCGGTCGAGAAGACCTGCGACTTGCTCGTGGGGATCTTGGCGTTGCGCTCGATGAGCTTCGTGGCCACGCCGCCGAGAGTCTCGAGACCCATCGAGAGCGGTGTGACGTCGACGAGGACGATGTCTTTGTCGATGTCGCCGCCCATGACGCCCGCCTGCACGGCGGCGCCGATGGCCACGACTTCGTCGGGGTTTACGCCCTTGTGCGGTTCCTTGCCGAAGAGCTCCTTCACCTTGGCGGTCACGGCCGGCATGCGCGTCATGCCGCCGACGAGCACGACCTCGTTGATCTCGCTCTTGCTGATTTTGGCGTCCTTCAGGGCTGATTCGCAGGGGCCGACCGTCTTTTCGATGAGGCTGGCGACGAGACTCTCAAGCTTGGCGCGCGAGAGTTTGATGACAAGGTGCTTCGGGCCCGTGGCGTCAGCCGTGATGAACGGCAAATTGATTTCGGTCTCCGTGGAAGACGAGAGTTCGATCTTCGCCTTCTCGGCCGCCTCGCGCAGGCGCTGGAGGGCGATCTTGTCCTGCGAGAGATCAATCCCCTGCTCCTTCTTGAACTCCTGGAGCAGCCAGTCGAGGATCGTCTGATCGAAATCATCACCACCCAGGTGCGTGTCGCCGTTCGTGGCCACCACCTCAAACACGCCATCGCCGAGTTCGAGGACTGAGACGTCGAACGTGCCACCACCGAGATCGTAGACGATGATCTTCTTGCTGTCGGCCTTATCGAGACCGTAGGCGAGGGCCGCAGCCGTGGGTTCGTTGATGATGCGTACGACTTCGAGGCCCGCGATCTGGCCGGCCTCCTTGGTGGCCTGACGCTGCGAATCATCGAAGTATGCCGGTACGGTGATGACAGCCTTGCTGACGGTCTGACCGAGGAAGGCCTCGGCGTCCTTCTTCAACTTCTGCAACACCTTCGCGCTGATCTCTTGCGGGAGCATCTCCTTGCCGTCCGCGACGATGACCGCGCGACCCTCCTTGCCCTCCTTCACCTCAAAGGGAATTTTGGACGATTCATTCTTCACTTCGGAGAAGCGGTGACCGATGAAGCGCTTAGCCGAGAAGATCGTGTTCTTGGGATTCGTAACGGCCTGACGCTTGGCTGAGACACCGACGAGAACTTCTTTATCCTTGAAGGCCACCACCGACGGCGTCGTACGGTTGCCCTCGGAGTTGGGGATGACGGTGGGCTCGCCGCCTTCGATGACAGCGACGCAGGAGTTCGTCGTACCCAGGTCGATTCCAATAATCTTCGACATACGGATGGAGAGGAATGGGATAGGCTTTGGCTCAGAAGCCGCCGCCTGGATTTATCACTCGCTAGTTTAGAGTGATAATTTTCGAGGGTCAAGAGTTCACTTGTTCTCCCGCGGGGCTGGTTCTACCGAGAATGTCGACCGCGTCTTGCCGAAAATCTGGCGCTCGGACTGGAGGATGGCCGCTGTCACTAGAACATCAGGCATCACCACATAGCCCTCCTCCCCGTACATCTGCACGATCCACTTTCGTACGTTTTCCAAGCCGCCTTGCTGTAAATCTGCCTGGAGAATCTCCGCGTACTCATCGAGCGTCATACTCGGCGGAAGAACGCCCTTCACGCGCTCACGGCTGACGCGGAGCAATCCGTGGATCATGCGCGCGGGCATGATAGTGCGGTCAGAGGCCTCGCCATCGTGCATCTCGCCGTGGTCCACACGCGGGATCACGTGATCTAATATCCGTCGCGCGATCGGCACAACCCGGTAGACCGGAAGCGTGTAGTGCGCGCCTTTATCGGCGCACTGCTGGATCATGGCCTGGGCAAAGAGTGGTGCGTCCTCGCTGCGCAGGTGCCCATCGGCGATGGCATGCACATCGTCAGCCGACGTCAGGTCATCCCGTTGCAAGGTGCCCCTGAGCGAAGACCGACAGAGCCTCGTCGCCACCGAGATGCCGACGAGCTGCTTAGCACAATGAGACTGCCGCTGCGCCTGCCAGTCGAGCCCCTCCACAAGGTGGATTTCAGACTTTAGACGCAGACAGTCATCGAGAGCCTGTAATTGCTCCTTCATCTTCACTTCGTAATTCTGTCAATTTTCCACCTTTTCGGCAAGAAGTCGCTATACTTGGCCCATGTTCCTCGACGAAGCCATCATCGAGATCCAGGCCGGAGACGGCGGACGCGGATGCGTCGGCTGGCGTCGCGAGAAGTTCGAGCCCATGGGTGGCCCGGACGGCGGCGACGGCGGTCGCGGCGGCAACGTCTACTTCATTGCCGACCAGAATACCGACACGCTCTCCCTGTACGCCTCGCGCAAGAACTTCGAAGCTGAGAAAGGTAGTTTTGGCTCAGGCCAGAATCGCCGTGGTAAAGACGGCGAAGATCTCTACCTGCGCGTTCCTCCAGGCACGATCATTCGTGCCATCGCCGGCGATGGCACGCCTCCGCTCGTGATTGCCGACCTCGCGGCCCATGGCGACCAGGTGCTGGCCGCGCGCGGCGGACGCGGCGGGTACGGCAACGCGCACTTCAAGAGCTCCACACGTCAGGCGCCGGACTTCGCCGAGCTCGGCGAGCCGGGCGAAGAATTAAGGATCTCGCTCGAACTGAAGCTCGTCGCCGACGTCGGCATCATCGGCTTCCCGAACGTCGGCAAGTCGACACTCATCTCCGTCGTCAGCGGGGCCCGGCCAAAAATCGCCAACTATCCCTTCACGACGCTCGTCCCCAACCTCGGCGTCGTCTCGGTCGGCGACCGCTCGTTCGTCCTCTGTGACATTCCTGGCCTTATCGAAGGCGCCAGCGAGGGCAAGGGCCTTGGCCACGAGTTCCTCCGCCACGTCGAGCGCTGCGGCATCCTCCTGCACATGATCGATGTGAGCCGCGCCTACCCCCCTGAAGGCGGCGACCCCAATCCCCTCCTCCTTGTGGAGGACTATCGCACCATCCGCCGCGAACTCGAGCGTCGTTCGGCGTCGCTTGCCGCCAAGCGTGAACTCGTCGTCCTCAACAAAATCGATCTCCTCGCCGACGGCACTGGCGCCGTGCAAGACGCCTTTAAGAAGGCCGGCATTCCAATCGATGCCGAACTCTCCGCCGCGACCACGCTCGGCACCAAGGAATTGATGCAGCGTCTCATGCCGATCGTTCTTGCCGAACGCGAGAAGCAGCGCGCCCAGCACGAAGAGGACACGACGCCCGACGAAAACGCGCCCGTCGTTCTCCGCCCCCACTTGGACCAGGCCCGCATGGGCGCGTATCGCGTCGATGTCGTGAACGGCGAGGTGCACGTCACGGGCAAACGCATCGAACAGTTCACGAAGATGACCGACTTCACCAGCCGCAGCGCCGTCGACCGCTTCCGCGACGTCCTCGACCGCACCGGCTTACTACGAGCCATCAAGCGCGCCCGCCCGACTCCCGACGCCCCGATCCTCATTGGCACGAGGCACGTAGAGGAATACATCAGCGAGGGCGGATTGATCTGGCAGTAAGTCATCTTTTTGGCTTCTTTTTGAGCCACAGAAAGGACGCCGGTCTGAGGGGGTATTTCGGTTGCTCGGCCAAATATTCTCTGTAGCCTGTCAACGCGTTCCTTGTGAACCATAGGCAAGGATATTTTGAGGCAAGCTCCTCGCTCATCATGGTGTGCGGCGAGCTTGTCTCAGAAAGGTTCTGAGCAGCCACGGATGTTCCGTGTCGTTCTTCCTCGCACCGGAGTGCAACATGTTGACCACGTCTCCCCTCCCCGTTCGTACCGCCATCGATGCCGGCAAAATGCTCGGCCTCGGCCGCCCCGTTCGCAAGGAGCTGCCGACTCCGCCGGACGGCTACATGGCGATTCACATCCCGCGCGCCACGTCCTTCCAAAGCGTCCGTACCTCGCCGGTCGGTCTCGAGAAGATGAAAAGCCAAGAGTGGTACACCAATAAGCCGTGGTACACCGCCCCCATCCGCGAGGGGATCTGGCTCTTCCGCTTCCTACCCGACTCGCACGGCAAGACGACGAAAGAACAGCGCAAGCTGATGACCGGGAAGGAAGATTTCGCCCACATCACCCTCGCGACGGCCCTCCTCCTCTGCCTCCAACTCAGCGACTTCGGCAATCCGCTCGACGGCTCCTTCCTGAGCGTGCATCCACCCGCCGAGACGAGCGACTACGTCTTGCAGATCGGATGCCCGACGAGTCGGCTTGAGGTCATCTCCCATCTCGACCGGGCAGACTCCCTCTCCATCGCCGCCGCGGCCATGCTGATGAAGTAATGGATCCTTGCCTCTCCCCAGCCTCACCACACTCGTGGTGGGGCTCTTTTTACACGGTCATCATTCCAACGCCGTCGTATTCAGAGTCTACACGGGGCTATTTGTACCCGCCCTAAATATTGACAGATAATTATCAAATGTTATAATATGCTTATGAGTAACACACAATCTCAAGACATTCGTCTCCACATTGAGTTTGAAAATGGAGATCAACGTGATGTGAACGTCGGTGAACGATGCCCTCAACACTTGGAGGAGATCCGGTCGGCCATCGGTAAAATGAACGGCCGCCTTAGTGAGAAAACTCGATATGAAGTCCTCGAGTTGCTCGGCACCGATCCAAACGGCGTGGAGTCCGTGACGGTTCTGCCCACCTCACCTCAATCCATTGAATCACCAGGCTCCGCAATGCGTCGCCGACTTGATGATAGTCCGTGGATCGATGTTCCGAGTGAGAAGCAGCCCTCGCCGAAACGAGACACTCCTCACACTGAAGAGCACCGGCGCGGAATCCAATCCCCGACCGCCCAGACGAACGTGCTCCGTCAAAGTGCCAGCATCGTCTTAACGGGCACTCGAAGGGGTTCTCATCCCGAGAAGGATGGTGGTATGCATGATGTTGTCACTGTGAATACGTCGCTTGGCAATGTCGCTCTTACGACCGGCCCTGGCGTCCAAGATGACATCAATAAGGACGCCGTCGGTGTGAACCAGCTCTCTGATGGCACAATCCGCATTGTTGTTGCGGATGGCATTGGGAAGAACGTCGGTTCGGATACGGCTGCGCGATTGTCCGTAGAGTCTTTCCTTCAGGCCAATTCCATGGAAGAAGCGGCCGAGAATTCCCAGGCGCAAATGGCCGAATTGGCTGCAAGGGAACGATGGGGTGATGATGCAGGTGCTTGTGTGAGCGCAGTTTCAATCCGCCGATCGGCAGATGGTTATCACGTTGAATATGCCCAAGCTGGTGACACACAGGCGATCACAGTGTCTGGAAGCCGACTTCAGACTACCGGTGAAGACAATGTCCTTGGCGATTACAACTATCTTAATGATCTGTATCGTACGGGCAGAATAAACCCTACACAGATGGAGTTATTTGATGAATTCAGAGCACTCATCGAGGATCGCGGCGAGGAGCGTTGCCGACACATCGTCACTCGGTCACTTTCTCCGCGCCAGGAAGGAACTGTTCGCAGAGGGGAATTGCACGCCGAGTCAGGATCATGGGTCATGGTGTTTTCTGACGGCCTGGGTGACAACATCAATCTTGGCGGTCTGGGACAGGCACTCTTGCAGGAGGAAAAGGAGGCAAGACATGCAGGGCGGACATTCACCGCCACGGATGCTTGCGAGTTCATCAAGAAGATTGCTGTGGAACTATCGCTGACCGATAAAAAGGATAATATCGCCATTGCCGTCTGTAAGCTGCCGTGATGTCAGATCCGCGGTAAGCAGTTGCGCCCCGACATGTGGCAAATACGAGGCTTTGATGACGATCATTTATGGTGGCCCCAGTCGGTACCAAAACTAACCAATTAATTAGCGCCTTTGTCAAAATGTACGAGGACCTGAAGTCTCTCGAGAAGTTTGCGGAGGTCAGTCTGTGGGGCGACCTGAAAGCTGCCTGAGCGGAGGCGACGGTCCTGAGGGTCGCCGGGGTGCCGATGGTGGCAGAGCGGTACGCATGACTCGACCCTACGCGGTATTGGGGAAGGATCGAGACACGAGGGTGCCCGCGGGCGGGGTCGTAAAACGGTGAAGCGCGCAGCGCTACGGAAAGCCATCCAATGCGAGACGCTCTACTTTCCTGGCACCCTGGCGCGCGAGATAACACCGGCATGATCGACCTGCAGAAGTTCAGGGAGATACTGAAGAGGCCGGACCTCAGCGATGAGGATGCGACCCGGATCCGTGATCTCTATTACAACCTGGCCGAGCTCGGGATCGAGGGACACCGGTACTCGAAGTGGCTGAAGGAGGGAAAGGGGCCGAAGCCGGATTTGAAGTGGTTTTGAGGGTGCCAGAAGGTTTTATTTGATGTTAGAAAAAGCCAAAGCTAGCCTATTTGTATCAAGAACATCGTTTTTATTTTTGGCGCAGGAGCATCATACGATTCAACATTAAACCTTGATACGTCTTCACCTGCTGCAGGAAGCCCTGCCTACTCATTTGCAATTCAGCAATACAATGAAAAGAATTTCGCGACTCTTCATCACCTGTGGAGACCACCTCTTACAACCCAGCTTTTTGAACCAAGGAGGACATTTAGCGAAATTCTAGATGAATACCCCTTTGTTAAAGACTTAAGTGCCGAATTTTATTCAGCACTAGGAAGAGGAGAAGACATTGAATCTTTTCTTCTTCATGAGTTGCGCACTCCAGCCTTAGAAAAAGGATCGCATCTCCGATCACGACAGTTAGTTGAATTCACATACTACTTGCAGAAATTACTTGAGAATTGTTCCAATAATTATCCGCCACACAACAGCAATTACGCAGCGTTGATTAATAAACTGGCAGATAACTCTGAAATCAAAGTCACCTTCATCACGTTTAATTACGATACTCTTCTAGAGCGGGCATTATCAAAATACGTAAATCCAAAATTGGGCACGGATGAAAGAACTATTGGAGATTATTTGAAAGGGAACATTCCACTGATTAAGCTCCATGGATCTATTAACTGGTCATATAAAATACCTACTCCTAACGGAGTGGATAACGAGCATCAATGGCTGTCCGAAAGAATCGAAGTCTTGGCAAAGTTAAATCCCGATGATATTGGAATAAGATCGCCAACGGGTACATTTATGTATTTTATTGATAGCGACGGTGATGATGATCTAGTTCCTCAAATGAATTTCCCTGCCCTTTCAATTCCTGTGAGTTCGGATAAACATTTTTCTTGTCCCACAACTCATCTTGATACGGCAATAGAAGCAATTAAAGAAGCGAACCATCTAGTGACAATCGGATGGAGAGGAAATGAGGAACACTTCATGGGTTTACTAAAAACACACTGCTTACCTGAGCATCTAACAGTCGTTAGTCAGACAGAAGAGAGTGCTGAGAGAGTTATTCAACACCTGCAAAAATATGTAACTACAAAAGGTCATCGTGGAATTGGAGGTGGTTTTTCTGGATTTACCCAAATGTTCAACCAATCGAAATTGGGTGAATACCTTCAAAATTATCAACTACAGACTCAGGCAGAGTAGCCTGTCGGACAATCATTATCCGACAGGCTACTAGCGGCCTACTTAATATTTTGAGCAGTATCCGCCTGCTTTCAGAGTCGCAGATCCAGTACAAACACACGTTTCACTATTGTCATCGAAATAGCCGTCGCCGCAGAAAGGCGTCACGCCGCAGCTACCATCATCTTTTTCATAATAACCATTGCTGCAGTTGCAGGTCCCGGAAGAAGCGTTGAAGGTTCCTCCAGCACAATATGGCTGCATCTGGCACTGACCATTCTTCAAGAAGTAACCGGATAAACAAGTGCACTGACCGGAACTCGTTCTGTATGACGCATAGCCATACGTTGCCTCACAGGAGATAACGCAAGACTTGCCGTCAGAGCTGGGCTCGGTATCACCACCGCACTGGCATGTTTCCCGAACTGGATCCCACTCAGCATTTGCATCCCGTTCCTTACAGCCTGCATCCAGCGAGATGCACATTGTTATTGCTTTATTCCAAGTCATTCCACTGCCGCAAACACAATAACCCAGATTCGAATCATATGATGCATTCATCGTCTTACATGCATTTATGGGACTCTTCGACTGATCATTAATGGTTTCAATATTTGCGGGCGACTTCACAGTGGGCTTTCTAACGTTGGTCGCTCCGCTGACCCCACATCCATTGCCATAGGTTTGTCCTTTTGTAATGCGTGAAATCATCGCGACCATTTCAGCGCGATTCATCGAATCACCAGGGCGGACCATTCCTGTATCGCCGTCGCCTTTCAAAACGCAATTATCTGCAGCTTTTTGGATCTCCTCGAAGTACCAAGCATTTGAAGGATTATCATTGAACGCTGGTGCCACGCCCAGCCTTGAGACTCCGAATGCTCTGTTCAGAAGCGCCGCTGCCTCAGCTCGATTAACTCTATCTGCGGGCTTGGCATAGCAAGGCTTTTGACCGTAGCAATCATTTGAGCCTTTTACCCATCCGTTTAGTCCGGCCTCTTCAAATGCAGCAAAGTAGGAAGCCGTAAAAGGAACGTCAGTAAAAGACTGAGATTGATATTGACCATTGGCCCCGCCCTTTGATCTTACTAGCAAATCAATAAATTCCGATCGCGTGGCCATGTCACCGGGCCTAAATGGAATATTGGTTGGAATTAATTCGGCCGTGACGAATTCTCCAATAATTGACGCGTACCAGGCGGCACTATCGACGTCAGCAGGAAGAGAGCCAGATGTGTATTGTGAACCAGTTGGAAGTGAAATGAGAGAGGCAATGTGCGTAGCCGGAACGATCAATCCAATAAATTCGTCGTCGCCAGTATTAGTCGTGGTTGTAGCTGCAGCTAAACCGATAAGGCGATTCTTATCGTCAACCGCAGGTCCTCCCGAGTTACCTGAAAGAATTTTGGCATCTGTCTTTAAATACGAAACGTTACTACCCTGACCTTGTTTGCCGGAAATCATTCCACCAATAGTGGTTAGATTTAAGCTGCCTTCTCCAAAGAATTGTTGACCGATGGCGGGATACCCAAGGATATTAATGTCTGTTCCTGTGGGCGGAAGATCTGTTGCTGGAGATAAGTAGCTAACTTGGCATGGCAGTTTCTTAGGCGCTAGAAGCACTGCCAAATCATAATCAGAGCTGGGCACGTACTCTGTTGGTACCCAAGCACATTTGTAATCGAGAGTTTCATCTGCATTCGTAGGAACGACGAGCAATTTTGTTATTGAAAAGCCGAACTCATCCTCCACTACATGTTTATTAGTAGCCACGTCACCCTTCGATGAAATAATCACGCCGCTTGCTCTACCAATTCGTGATCCGTCATCAGAAACCCCAAGAATAAAAACTGTGCTTTTTATTACAGAAGAAGGAATGACCGCTGCTTGAGCTATTTGTTGAGTGAGACAACTCACAAAAACCATTCCAGTAATAAATACAGTTAGGCGGGGAGGCTTCATGCATAGAGAATACACATTTCTAATAAGGTTCAGAAAGATGACATCCCGCATTTCTAGGTTAAAGAAACATGCCCGCAGGCAGGTCTCTTTCTTGTTCCCTCTTGCGCCCATTGTAGGGTGAAAACGTACAAGATGGGATTTCTTTGCCTTTTTAGATGGTGGCCCAGATCGGGATCGAACCGATGACACCTCCCTCTTCAGGGGAGTGCTCTACCAGCTGAGCTACCGGGCCACGTGTTTGACTGGTGTTCTTCTCGGTGATGGGATCGAGCAGACTTCTTGATTGCTCCCTGCTTCGCAGGGCTGGGCAGCTGAGCGAGCGGGCCACAGGTACCGACGCTTTGCCCGATTGTACGAGGGCCCGAGGACTATACCAAGGCCCCTCCTCCTAGAGAAGGGTGGATTTTGGCCGTCAGGACAGTAAAATGCTCGCGCCTCCGGGTACACTGACATCATGGGGCTGCAGCTCAGCTGGCCACCGAGTGCTTGCGCGAGGTGCACAGTCAAAAAGCGCTGCTGCGGCACTCGACCGAGGTACACTGACATCATGGGGCTGTAGCTCAGCTGATAGAGCGCCGCATTCGCATTGCGGAGGTCGAGGGTTTAAATCCCTTCAGCTCCACCATTGCAGACCTTGAAAAAGAGACCTCTCGTGAGGTCTCTCGTGGCGTGTCGCTGCTGAGACAGCGCCGTTTGGTTTAGCTCTTTCAGCACAAGTGTGGGCTGTGCTGCATCCGCGATTGAACGATGATCTTCAGTGCGTCGCGCACGTGCTCGTTAGCCTCGCCGATCTTGCGGAGCGCCGTCACCTCCTCCTCAAAGAACGACGCGTTGCACCACGGTTCGTGATGTTGACGCTTGCCGCCTCTCGCGTTGTTCGCGAGGAGATCGATGCGGGGCTGCAGCGTTTCGATCACGAGGTTGCAGTCTTTCGCGAGAAGACGGAGCGCCTGTGCGACAGCGGCGAAGAAGATACGATGCATCTCGACACTCTGACCAGTCCACAGCTGCTCGGTGAGAATGAGGCGATGGAAACCCTGCACCTGCGGGAGGCCGAAACCACGCTTGATGTGGTAACAGTCATAGTCATTCGAATCGTAGTTCGACCACATCTGAAACGACCACGGACAACAATACTTGAGATCCTTCAGAGCGAGCATGAATGGCACGACACATTCGTCGGCGAGGAAGCTGGGCTGCAGGAGGAGGCACCGCAATCGCATCTCCTGCGCAGACGCATTGGGGTTCGTGATCCACTCGCAATGACCGTAGCCCTGTTGGGCGAAAGTTTGGGCGAGGCTGATGAAATGCTGCGTGACCTCGGCGGAGAGAGGGGCACTGTGGAGACTGAAGAACTCCTGCAGGAGCGGCAGAAAATGTTCTTGCGCCATCTTTCTGCCGTCGTACTGCTGACTGGAGATGTAGTGCGGATGCTCCCTCTGGTTCCATCTGTAGCGCTCATTGATCTCCGTGTGCGTGGGATGGAGCAGGAACTGCTCCAAGAAGATCTCCGTGGACCTTTGCTGGATAGACACGACCGAACCTCCGATAAGGGTTTACGAGCCGTTGGCAGCGGGATTTTCGCCGCCATCATAAAGAGCCTAATAGCATTATTATAATGATATATTTATATGTCAACTTTCTACCCGGTTGAAGTCTCCAGCTCTGAGTGCATGACCTGTATTCACAAATAGTACAAATGTTCTACAATAGGCGTCGTTCGTGACCGTCGTTACGAGCAAACCCATTGTTCCTTACAAAGGATGGTGACTCATGTCTGCAACGCAGACGCGCCCGCAACCGTTTCCTCGAGCAGTCATGCTGATTCTGAGCGGAATGGTCGCCTCGGCCCTCGTGATCTTCGCGATCTGGCTCATGAACCACACGGCCGACCGCAAGGCTCTCCTCGAACGTGCCAAGGGCACGCCACCGCCGGACGGCTTCGGCTTCCACACGCCGCCCAAGGGTGAGGCGCTGAACGCGCTGATCGACGACCTCGACGCGTGGCTCAAAGACTTCCCGCAGGATGAGAAGATCCAGCAGAAGCGCGACGGTCTCCTTCTCCAGCGCGCGCAGAACCTCGCCGAAGTCGGTCAGACGGATGACTGCCTCCGCGATATCCGCCGTGTCATCGCGACGCGAAAGTCCGAGGGCGATACGGCCTTGTACGCCGCCACCGTGCTCTTCGAGATCTACGTCCTCGAGCAGGCCGGACGTTGGCAGGAAGCCATCAAGCAGTGCCGTGCGCTCATCGACGAGTGTGGAGAAAAGGCTGGGTTCCGCCCCTATGCCACGCTGGTCCACCTGATGAAGAAGGCTCCCGATCCTGCGCTGCGTGACGAGCGTGTCATGGCAGAAGCGCGCGTTGCGGCCATTCGTCTGTCGCAGAACGATTGGCAGGAAAGCGATTGATGTGATGTAAGGACGACTCTGTCCTGCCCCCAGCTCAGCTGGTGGTAGGACTTTTTTATATCAGGCTTTCCCTCATCAGAGTTTCAACTCCTTCGCCACTGCCTTTTCCAAGCTGTCCATCTTCCAGCCGAGGAAGTGCTGTAGCGCGCGTGGCGGTGAGGTGAGCATCAAGAAGACTTTCATGTCCGCGGCTTCACGCAGGAAGTAGCCCAGTAAGCCAAAGATATTCAGAGGGCCAAAGACGACGGCCGCCCACCACTTGCCGATCGGAATGGCGAATTTCGGTTTGCCGGCGGCGTACGTCGGCTTCTGTCCTTTCAGGACGGAGGCGACGAATGCGCCGTCGTAGACAGCCGTCTGAGCCATGCCCGAAAACTGGGTCACAGCGGCGTCGCCCGTGACGAAGATATCCTGCACGCCCGCGGCGCGTAGCTCACCGTCCACGGCTGCCCGCCCGCGCTTATCGAGCTGCAGGCCGGGGATCTTCTCTAAGAGCGAATGAGCCTTCACGCCCGCCGTCCAGACGACGGTGCTCGCTTCGATCTGGCCGTCAGCCAGCAGGAGCTTGCCCGGCTCGCAGCCGGTCACCTTCTTTTGTGTCAGGACGGTCACACCTAGGCTCTCGAGGCGCTTTCTCGCCTGCACCGAGACAACTTCGGGCATCGAGGGCAGGATGCGGTCCGCCGCTTCCAAAAGCGTCACGCGCACGGCGGAACTGTGACGATCACCCTCGTGCACCAGCAGCTCGGCGGCCGTCTCGACTCCAGTCGGGCCGCTGCCGACAACGACGAAGTTCTTCTCGGCCTCCGTGAGTGTCGGCTTCGCCAGCAAGTCATCCAGGTGCTTTCGTAACTTGATGGCGTCGGCGACGTTGCGCAACGTCATGGATTGCTCTTTCATGCCGGGAATGCCGAAGTACGCCGGCTCCGCTCCTGGCGCGAGGACCAGCACGTCATACTCGTAGGTCCCGTGCGTGCCGACGACCTTCTTCGCGGATGGATCAACACCCTCGATGCGGTCGACGACGAGGGCGACGCTCTGCGGCAGCATTTCGGCCAGCTCGATGCAGACACGCGAGAATTCGTTGCGGCGCAGAATGCGATAGAGAGAGCCGTAATACTCAAGCCATGATCGTTCGCTGATGAGTGTCACTGCGAAGCGCGGATCCTTGCCCAGCGACTTGGCCGTTTCGACGCCGCCGAATCCCCCACCGACAATCAGTACGCGTGTGCTCATAGAGGAGAGTAAGTGTGGAAGTGAGTGTAAGACAGTTTGATTCAGTACGTTTGCCTTCAGAAACTGTGCATGGTTTCCGTCAAGATTCTCTGAATTCTTCGTCTGGATATTTCTGTAGTTGCTAAATGTCTATTAATATTATATAATACTTTTGATGAAAAACAAACACACACCTCTCCTGCTCCACTGTGCCGCGGCATTCCTCGGCATCACTACGGTTGTGACTGTGGGGTATTCCGGTGCCACGAGTGCGCGCGTCATTGATGCTGCGCCGAGTACGCAACCGACGATCATCCACCTCGCCGCCCCGGTGGATGTTCCAACCATCAAGCCCTCGCGCCTTTCAGTCAGTGCGTTCCAACGCCGTCTGGAGCGAGCTTTCGGCATCCATTTGAACGAACAGGACGCCGAAGCCGCCATGCTTAGCCGCCAGATTTTGCTCAAGATGAAGCTCTCCGTCGAATTTAACGTCATGTCCCCTGTCGCCGACTCGGGCGCTGTGGCGCCGCTGCATGTCTCAGTGCAGGAACATGAAGACTGGATCAAGACTGTAACGAACACCAACTCCGTGTCCTTCGCCCTCGACCAGGAGAAGATGCAACAGGATCTCGAAACCTCCCTCGCCACTGTGCTACCCACCCCCTCCTGGGGTCGTGTCAGCGACGAAACGAGCGACGCCTTTGGCAACGTTCGCCTGAGCGCTACCGGAGCGGTACGCTCTGGGTATAACGTTGACATCCACGCTGTCACTACAGACATTGTACAAGCGCTGACCCGCGGTTCCGAGACCATGGCCGTGCCGCTGGTCTACGATCCGGGCGGCGTCATCCGCACCAATCCGGATGGCACCGAAACGCGCTATCTCCGCCTGTCCGAAGGCCGTTCGAACTACGCTCATTCGCCCTGGGGACGCATCGCGAACATCCACAAAGCCCTCGCGCAGCAGCTAAACGGCGTGATGGTGCAGTCAGGTGTCACATTCCACTTCAACAACGTCCTCAAGGGCGCCGGCCACTGGGAGGAAGCGCTCGGCATCTTCGAAGGCGGCGCCCTCCGTCCCGTTGCCGGCGGCGGCATCTGCCAGGCCGCCACGACGCTCTACCGCGCAATTGTCAAAGCTGGCCTGCCTGTCGTCGATCGCGCCAACCACAGCCTCTACGTCACGTATTACAAGGCCTACGGTGTCGGCATCGACGCCACGGTCTTCCCTGGTGCGCAGGACTTGTCGTTCGTGAATGATACCGGCCACCCGATGATTATCCTGGCTCACTACGAGGGTGACGACGCCTTTGTGGACATGTTCGGCACGCCCGATGGCCGCCAGGTGACGCTCACTGGCCCGTACTTCGCCTCCACAGCGCCGGTCGGCTTCACTGTCGACGGCGGCCGTAGCCTCCGTGGTAATGAAATTGCTTGGCAGCAGACGATCACCTGGCCGGACGGACGTAGCAGTCACAATGAGATCGTCTCGACCTACCGCAGCCTGCCGAGCTCACTCGCCAAAGAGAACTTCACGCTTGGCAACGCCGCCACACTCTAATCTCGCCTTCACCATCAAAAAAGGCGCCTTGCGGCGCCTTTTTCGTGTGTGGCAGAGAGAGTGATTACTTCGTCATGCCATCGATGATCTGCTGGAAGGCGGCCAGCGGCTGGGCGCCCTTGATCAGCTTGGTCTGGTTGTTCGGTCCGAGGATCCAGAAGCTAGGCGTACCGCTGATGCCGGCGGCAGAACCGTCCTTCTGATCCTTCGCGATTTCATCCTTGTACTTGTTGGCGTCGAAGCAGGTCTTCCACTTGTTGAAGTCGAGACCGGAGACAGCCTTCGCCCAATCAGGAACGACGGCAGGCGTAATCTGGCCGCCCTTCTCCTGATCTTCGAAGATCGCCAAGTGCATAGCGAGAGCCTGGTCATTGCCCTGCTCATGCGCGCACTCCACGGCCATCGCGAACGGCATGGCCATTGGGTGCATCGAGAGCGGGAAGTCGCGGTAGACGAACTTCACCTTGCCGGTGTCGATGTAGTCCTTCTTCAGATCGTCGAACGTGTCCTTCCAGAAGCGGCGGCAGAACGGACACTGGTAGTCGCTGAATTCGACGACCGTGACCGGGGCGTCCTTCTTACCGAAGTAATAATCGTCGTCAGCGGACGCGGGCTTCGCGTTATCAGCAGCGGCGCCCTGGGGGGCCGTCGGTGAGCCAGCGGCCGGAGCGCGCGAGCCGGAGTTGAGGCTGGTGGCAACACCAAAGCCAAGTCCGAAAGTAAGCAGACAGAGTGTCGCAACGAACCACGGGTTGGACGTGTTCGCTGGAGAAGAGTGATGATCCATAACGGTAGGAGGTTGGAGTGGAAGTAACTGGTTGCCAATCCTACGCACTTATTCCACTTTCACCACCGCACTTGTCTTTTCATTGAGAATCTATCGTGGTGTGGAGCATTAAGGAATTCTTAATCTTGGCCACAAAAAAGGACGCCGGCAGGGCCGGCGTCCAAGGTTTCGACTACTTCTTCTCAATTTCAGCGTATCCGCTGTCGAGGATGGCTTTGAGCATTCGATGGTGGTCGTCCAACGTCTTGTCCGAGAAGACCACTGCCAGCGCCGCGGAGATCTGGGCGAGACTGATGACCGGCGAGCTTCCCAGAAACTTGATGTCCACCTCCATGTCACCGAGCAGTTCCTTGGCGATTTGGGTGATGCGGGCAGTGCGTTCGACGCCCATTTGGTAGGTGGCGATGCCGATCGCGGCCGCCGGATCTGAGACTCCCTTGCGGTACGCCACGCCGATGCCGTTCGTCACGTCGGTCCGGTCGGCTTCCGGCAGGTGCAGGAGGTGCATGACGTGCAGGATCTGGGGTAACAGAGGATCGGTGACCTGCTTCGTGTGAGCCGCTCGCACATCGATGTCGGCCGGATCCTCCAGTCCCATTTCCTCCAGAGCCTTCGAGTAGCGCAGTTGGCCCTGTCGGATGGCGTGAAGCAGGGGGGCGTGCGTGAAATTGAGCTTCTGCGCCTTCAGTTGACCGTAGAACGTTTCGACGACTTGCTGCGGCGGGGCGATGGTGTGGAACGAGTTGGATTTCTCCGCGTCGATCCCCAGTGCCTTGCAGGCAAGCACCCGAATGTCGGCCACTTTCGTCGTCATCTCCGACGGCACGTTCGCATCACAGAGCAGCGGGACGAAGAACGAACTCTCGAAGCTCTTGCGGTTGAACTGCTTTTCGAACGCATCGATGATGCTCCCAGCGCGGTAGGCCGTGATGAGATCACGACCCGGGACTTCGAAGCTCAGGACGCCCAGCGGGTCAGCTTCAACGCTCTCACGGACTTCCATCTCGGCGTGCAGTTCCCCATGGTCCATCCGCACGACCGGCCGACAGAGGCGGACAGAAGTGGCGAGGCCGTCTTCGAGCCGGAGCTTGCGGTGCTCGCCTTCGAAGATCCGTCCGTCTTTGAGGCCTTCAATCGCTTTCAACATGGTCAGGTCTCCTTTTTTGCTGCACTTGCATGCCCCGATCCGCACCAGCGGAATCGAATGCCAATAACGTGAAAGAACATGCGCGACACAGCGAAACCTATGTGTATATTAAGATATATTATTATAGTAAGTCAATACTTCGTTCCATAGCCGTTTGGACACCTAATACAGGTGTTTTACGCGCTAGCACCGGACTTGTGCTGCGCTGGTTATCCTCTATAGTTCTCGACCCCATGCCAGACTCCCTCGCAGACACACAGGCTGCCATCCGCGAGTTCCGCGACGAACGGGACTGGAAACAGTTCCACACGCTGAAAAACATCATGACGGCGATGGGGATCGAAGTGGCCGAACTGCAAGAGCTTTTCCTCTGGGTGCCTGAGAAGGATGCCGAAGAATTCGCCAAGAAGAATATTGAGGCCATCTCCGACGAAGTGGCCGACGTCGCCAATGCGCTCCTACTTCTGACCGACATGCTGGGCATCGATCTGATCGAGGCCATGCGCCGCAAGCGCGATAAGAATGCGCTCAAGTACCCTGTCGCCAAAGCGAAGGGACGGGCGGACAAATACACCGCTTACCAAGACGACACGGGATCCGGGGAATGAGTGAAAAGGAATGGTGGGCCAGGTGGGACTTGAACCCACGACCAATTGCTTAAGAGGCAACTGCTCTACCAACTGAGCTACTGACCCAGGAAAACGGGAGCTGAAAGTACAGAACGGAATCGAGCAGCGCTTTTGACTGACGCCGCGCAAGCGCGGCTAGGCAACTGAGCTACTGACCCAAGGTGCTGCGTAAGTGTAAAGAGCCCGGAAACACTACTGCAAGAGCTTCTTGAAGGCAACGCTCAGAGAACCTTGCGGGGATGGGCCCGGCGGGGCCCGGACGACACCAGGAGGGCCACGGGCAATTCGTCGTACCAGGCGATGGTATTGGGGATATCGATGACGGCTTGGATATCGCGTCCCAGGCGGATTTCGGCCATCTGCTCGTCCAACAGGTCGATCCCCGGCAGGGGCTTGAGGATGTCCTTGAGCGGCCGGACTTTCCCCCACGCCACGCCGGTGGGCGGGCTGGCGTCCGTGACGGACCACTCCCCTACCCGCGTGCGTCGCAGTCCGGAGAGATAGGCGCCACAGCGCAGGTTCTGGCCCAGGTCGTGCGCCAGCGAACGAATGTACGTGCCCGAGCCGCAGCTGATGCGTAGCTGCAGGTTCGGATACGCGAATGACACGATCTCGCAGCTCTCGATCGTCACTTCGCGCTCCGGCAGCGTCACATCCTTGCCGGCACGCGCCAGGTCGTACGCACGCTCACCGCCCACGTGCACCGCCGAATGGGCAGGCGGCACCTGTCGGATCTTGCCGACGAAGCGATTGCGAATCTCGCGTAGGAGCGTCTCTTCGTCGGGCTCGGGCACCCCAGGCTTACGCTCCACTTGCTCAATTTGGCCATCACGGTCGTACGTGGAACTAACAGCCCCAAAACGCACATCCGCAACGTACTCCTTCGGGAGGCCGTTAAAGAGTTCGATCACCTTCAGGGCCTTGGCGCCCACGGCCAGCACCATCAATCCCGACGCCGCCGGATCGAGTGTTCCCAAGTGGCCAATAGAACGTTCGCTGAGCGTCTTTCGAGCCATAGCCACGACGTCATGGCTGGTGGGCCCGACTGGCTTGTCGATGAACAGAAAGCCGTGTTTCACCGACAGATGGTAGCAGAATCAGGAGCTGGGCGCAGCCTCAGCCGCCCTGCTGCCAAGCCATGAGGATCGGCAAAGCGCTGGAGAATAACAGGGCCAAAGCGCCAAGCAGGGCAATGATCTTGAAGAAGGTACGTTGCTTCATTGGCTAAGAGCGGTAATGGTGACGATTTCGGTATCCGAGCGGTTATCAGAACCGGTGACGGTCAGCTTCACGGTGTAGGTACCGGGATTCGTGAAGGCGTGGACGGTGTCTCGCTGATCGCTCTGGGCGCCGTCGCCGAAATCCCAGAGAACTTTGGCAATCGGGCCGACGCTGCACGTTGAGTCAAAGTGAATGCCAAGCGGGATCGGACCGTTGAGACGGCTGGCTTCGATGCAGGACTTCAAGAGCGATTCGCGCACGACAATGGCGCGACTGGTGCGCACCTCCTGCTTGTTGTTCGTCTTCACCTTCAGATCAATCGTGTACGTGCCAGGGTTCAGGAACGTGTGCTCCACCTGGGCTGGGCCGAAGACGTCGTCGGTGCGATCGCCGAACGACCAGACGAAGCCCGAGATCGTATCATCGGGAACGTAGCTCTCCGACGCATCAAAGCGGACCTTGAGCGGCGCCACACCGCCTTCAGGGTCCATGCGGATCACGAGCGACGAGGTTGGCTGTTTCACCGTAACGGTGATCGGCATGACCTTCACATGGTCCTGAGCATCTTGGGCAATGAGCGTGAGCGTGTACGTGCCGACGTCGCGATAGATCGCCTGCACGGCACCATTCGTCGAACCGACCTCGGTGGCATCAGGCACTTCCCAGGTGAAGTTCACAAACGGGATACCCGTTTTCGGTGTCAGCTGAATCGTGAGTGGCGCTTCGCCAGTGATCTGATTATTGGATGGCTGCGGCGTACCATCGAACGTCAGGTCAGGCAGCTGCAGCTCATCCACGACGCGAATGACGGTTGAGAGCTCTGCAATCTGACCACTGGCCGAACGTACTTTCACGACAACTGGATATTTGCCTTTCTTGTCATAGGTATGCGTAATTTTCGGTGCGTGCACCGCCTCGCCTTCGCCGACGTTCCATTCGGTATCCACGATCGGCTCGGCAGTCTTGACGTTGAACTCGACGCCGAAGGGCGGAGTGCTGATGAGGCGATTGGGCTTCGTGAGAAGAGAGACTGGGAACGGCAGTGGTGGCGGTTCCTGGACGTTGATCGTCCGGCTGTACGTCAGCTGCGACTTGTTCGTGAGGGCGATCGTGGCCGTCACTTTGACCGGCCCAAGTGCATAAAACGTCTGCTGCACATCGGGCTCCTTCGTCGTCGTGTCAATCTTGCCGTCGCCGTCAAAGTCCCAGTCCACCTGTTTGATGAGCTGTTTGTTCGGCACGAGATTAGTGATGCTGAACGTCACCGGACGTTCGATAATGGGAGTCAGTGGGTTCATCGAGAAGACCGACTTTGAGAGAATGAGGCGCCGGGCCGCTACTCGGACGCGTCCGTCGGCCATGATGATCTGCGTCTGGACGCCGTAGACACCGTCTTTATCAAAGTTCGCCGTGACGGTGGGGACGGTCGTCTCCTGGTCCACCTTGTCGTCACCGTTCAGGTCCCAGCGGTACTGGATCGGACGCATGCCCAGGTTCTGCAGCGTCTGGACGGCACGCTCCACGCTAAAGGTGATGGGCAGCGGCGCTACGAAATCGGCCGGATCAGTCGGCTTAATGATGTCCATCGCCAGCGTCGGCTCGCGTAGCAAGAGGAGGGCGGCGGCGACGCTGATGAGGATGCCTGGCACCACCGCGACGCCGAGGCGGATCATGGCCATTCGCTTTACGCCCAGCGGCAGATCGGGATTCTGCACGTGCATGTAGAACAACACCCCGACACCGGCGAAGACGAGCAGCCCGAAGAGGGCCGACATCACGCCGATCGTTGCCAGCCCCTGCAGCTCACCGCTTGGATCCGGCAGGATGGCCAAGAGGCCGAGGAGCCAGACCATGTAGACGATGTACACGGCGCCCACGGATCCCAGCAGCAGTTTTTTCATGCGCTGCACTGATGCATCACGTGGATCGGGTGGCGTCTGGGGACTATTGCCCGATGGCTCGGACTTGGGAGGAATGCCGGTGATGCCATCCAAAAAGGTGGAATCAGGCATGGGAAGAAGCGGAAGCGTCGTCACCGGCGGATGATTCACTGGCAGAGGAATCGGCGGAAGCGGAAGCGGAAGCAGCAGCGGAGGAGGCATCGTCAACTTCCTCGACATCCGACGGTTGGTCCGCCGTGACGCCCTCATTATGCCCGAAGAGCTTGATCGTCAGATCGAATGAGAGCGGCGTTTGCTTCGATTTCAGGACCACCCAATGCACCTGGAGCACGCGCGCGGTCTTTGGGTCGATCCAGAGTTCGCCGGTCGCATTCGCGCCTGACACTTCGCGATCGAGTTCTTCGACTGTCATCGTCTCGCCACGATTCGCGGCGGAGCGGACGAGATAGGCACGCAACTTTTCCGGATCAATAGCCACGGCATAGTGCTCGGTCTTGGTACCGCCAACGGAGGTTTGACCCAGGTCCTTTACGAATTTCAGCGCAGCCGCTTGAGCGTCGAGCACCTGCGGTTCGGGCGTGACAACGGTGCCAGTACTGCCATGCACAACGCGCACCCAGCGGCCGAGCCACTGCTCCTTCATGGCACCGGGCAGCAGGACGTCGATAGCGGCGCCACTGGCTTGATTGAGACGCAGATCCGTGTCGCCCAGGGAGGTTTGATTGATATCGGCCGCAACGGTAGCCGTATCCTTCCGGTCGCCGGCGCCGGCCTCACCGTCGAAGACGATATGTGCCTGAATCGTCCGGCCGGCATCGGCCATCGCTCCGGACGCCGTGAACGAACCGGTGACGGACATCTGCAAGCTCCAAAAATCCACACTTGCCTTGGCCGTAAACTTCACCGACTGCAGCGATTGCGTGACGCGAATCGATTGGCTGATGAGCGCTTCAGGATCAGGGCGGCTGCCAAAGGAACACGCACTCAGCGCGAACGCCAGCGCAAGCGCTGGCAAGAGAACAATCCGACTCCGGAAGCAAGAAGGCATCGCGGTATGCAGCATGCCAGAGAGACGATCTCCCTGACCAGTACTCCTTGCGGCAAGCTTCGCGCCAGTCTGGTGCGCTCACTTTTCACCAACGCGAGCCCGCCCCGCCGCCGCCCGCACTGCCCCCACCGAAACCCGTGAATCCGCCCCCGCCTCCGCTCCGCCAGGTCGACGTCGTCCCACGGCGCAGAAAGCCGCGCTGGCGTCCGGTACTGAAGCCGTAGCGCGAGACGATGTAATCGGCCGCCAGACCCGCAATGATGAGGAGCGGGATCGTCAGCCACCAACGCAGGATGATCGCGAGCAGCGCGCCGGCGATGAGGCCGATGACCCCGCCGTGCCACCATGAACGAGACTTTGCCATCCAAGCGCCGAAGAACCGCAGGACGTTCAGGCCCACAAAGAGCGTGACTACCGTCAGCGACGGAATATCCATCGGTCCGGATGTCTCTTCAGGTTTGTACTCGCCACCGATGGCGCTCTCCAGCTTGTCGACGGCGGCATTCAAGGCCTCACCGTACTTCCCCTCCTTCATGAGCGGCTTCATGACATCTTCGGTGATACGAAAGGCAGTCAGATCAGGCACGACGGCCTCAAGCCCGTATCCAACCGAAATCCAAACCTGGCGATCATCGTATGCGAACAGAACGACGATACCGTTGTCGTGTGACTGGCTGCCGACTCGCCAAGCACGATAAATGTCTAACGCGGCTTGCCCGATCTCGGCCCCCGAGAGGCTCTTGATTGTCACCACGGCGATCTCGTTACTCGTCTTTTGGCGGTATTCGTTCAGCCTCAGTTCCAGATCAGCGTGTTCTGTTTCGGTGAGGATACCCGCTTGATCGGTGACAAAACCGTCATTCTTCGGCACGTCGAAGGCCGCGCGCACCGTCGCTGGCAAAGCCACCGCGACGAGGAGTGAGCACACGAGCCGTGACATCAGGGGCAGACGCGGCACGGCGATGATCATAGCACAGCTCGCTTACGCCTGGGGCGCCGGGCGGAAATCGAACTGGACTTGTGGCGCCTGAGCGGCGCCGGGAGCAGCCTCGAGCGTCGGCGCCGGAGAGAAACCGAGCACCCCAGCGATGATGCCCGTCGGGAAAGTGCGCACCATCACGTTATATGCGGTCACGGCCTCGTTGAAGTCGCGGCGAGCAGTAGCGATGCGGTTCTCTGTACCTTCAAGTTGCACTTGGAAATCGCGGAAGCCTTGAGTGGCAGTCAGTGTCGGGTAGCTCTCCACGGTCACGATCAGACGTGAGAGAGCGCTTTCAAAGCTTTGGGCGGCCGCCACTTGGCCAACCTGGTCATTCTTCGACTGAGCAGACATCCACTGCGTGCGCGCGGCGACAACATCCTTGAGCGTGTCAGCCTCGAAGTTCGCCGCACCTTGCACGGTTGCCTGAAGATTCGGAATAAGATCGAAGCGTCGCTGTTCGTCCGTCTGCACCTGCGCCCACGCGAGTGAGACGCCACCCTGTGCGGCAACGAGAGTGTTGTATGTCGACCAGATCCAGCTCGTGAGGACAAGAGCGACAAGAGCGAGCACAATCCAAGCCAGGCGCGACATAGAGGAGGTGAGGAAGGAGTGAGGGAATTACTGCGGAAGATCTCCGGACGACGGCGAATACACCACGGTGGTACTACCACGAGCCACGATGTGACCCTTGGCCGCAGCGAGAAGATCTTCGGCTGTCGGCGGTGAATCGAAGGTCAGATCGGTATCGAGCCCGATCACGTCGGCCACGTAATGATGAAGGCCAGAAGGTGGACACGGCGGCACATAGGCAGTGGCATTGATGCTGTTCTTGCCCTGCTCGGCCCCGTCAGCCAGACGGTCAGCCGTCAACCAAGCTGTTGTCGCCGGAGCGTTAAAGACAACCCAGTGTGTAAAGGGTCCATTCGTCGTGTCCTGATCCTGAAAGAGCAGGGCGATGGACACGACACTCTTTGGCACATCCGAGATCCTGAAACGCAAGGGGGTAGCAGCACCTTGGCACGTGAAGGCGCGAGCGATGTGGCCGGTGTCGTCGGCATCGGGAATACGAACAGTGATCGCCTCGACGCGGCTACAGGCGGCGAGCACACAACACGGAAGGAGGAGGGTGATGAGAGATGTGCGAAGACGCTTCATGGCCGAAGTGTACTCTCGCTAGTCTGGCTTGCGGTAGAGATTTTCAGTGTTCTTTTCACTGCCCGTCACTGCCCTTCAAGAAGAGCTTCAGACTGGCACCTTTCAAACTGTCCGGGCGCAGACGGCGGAGCAGTTGAATATCAGCAGGAGTCTGCAGCCGTCCGGGCTTCACGGATACCGACGCGATGTAGCCCGATCCCGCTAGACGGATGCTCTCGTCATTGTAGTGGCCGAAGGGATAGGCGAAGGTCGCCACCGGACCACCGATGATGGCTTCTAATTTCTTCTTGCTCTCCAGAATTTGAGCGGCCTGCTGCGCGGGACTCAGCGTGGGAAGATCGGGGTGTGTGAGCGTGTGATCGCCGATCTCCACCAGTCCGCTTCGGGCTAACTCGCGGACCTGGTCCGCAGTCAAATAGTCACTCGTACCCAGCACGTCGGTAATGATGTAGAGCGTCGCTTTGACGTGGTACTTCTTCAGGAGCGGAAAAACGTAGGCATAGAAGTCGGCGTAGCCATCATCGAAGGAGAGGATGACGCGTTTGTCCGCCGGCGTGATCGTCCGAGCCATCAGCGCCGGCACATCCGAGACGGTATAGAAGGTGAAGCCGCCCTCACTCAGAGCCTTCAATTGCGCTTCGAAATCCTCCGGAGTCGTCGTGAGCGAGACGCCGAGCTTGTCGCTTGGGTCATACACCGGCTCCACGTAGTGGTACATGATGATCGGCAAATCAATGGCCCGCAATTCGTCGCGAACGATTGGGTGCTCCAGGGCTGCCTTGGCAATGAGGGCACTTCCCGACGCGTTGACGGACTTAGGGACCACGACAGCACCGGACAACGCCGGCGGCAGAGGACTAGGCAGCGCTACTTCTTCTTCCTGACCACACGCCGAAAGTGTCAGGGCCAGAACAGCTGAAAGGAGGAGAGGGAGATGTTTCATGACAAGGCAGACCGATACACGCCATCGGTAGAAGGAAGAACACAGTGGTCGGGACGAAAGGACTCGAACCTTCGGCCTCACGGTCCCGAACCGTGCGCTCTACCAACTGAGCTACGTCCCGACAGACGTCTTTACGGGGAGAATCGGGGGCATTGCGCTCCATCCCGAAGTGACAAACCGATGAGCGAATGGACAACAAGCCTGACCCGCCGATAGTACTGATGACCGGACATTCACGCACGTATGTTTTTCTTACTACGTCACCGTGCAAACCAACCGCCGGAAGGACGCACAGTTCTCGGCTTACGTCTGCCGCATCTTTCGCATCAACCAAGAGAATCGACGTTTCTCGCCATTCTACATGGAAAAGGCTAGTGAACGGGACTGTCATTTCTATTACTTCATACTATTTTTTTGTATTTGTGAATGCTGGCGTGACGCCTAAACATCCAAAATATGAACAATTTTTGTATACGAACTCTGGGTAAGATAGCGTGTCTGCGAAGCCTGAATCGAACATCCGTATCCCTTCAAAACCCCCCTATGTAAAATTTATTTACACTAATCCTTTATCTCGTCAATGTATGATAATACAACAATATATTATTTATGAATACTGACAGGGTTCTCGGCTTCTATTTACGATGAACGTGTGAAGCTTACCTCACGCCACGCTTCACTTCCGCTCGTGCTGATGCACGTGGTCCTCATCGCCTTCCTGTCCCTCAGTATGGTGATGAGCCTGCCCACCCTCCGGTAATCAATCGGGTGAACGGAAGTGAACACCGTCCCGCAGGACGGATCATCGCACGCACACGCTGCCAAGATGCCCGTGGAGCCCCAGCTCCAGCCTCTCGCAGTGACTAACGCGCTCAGCCAAATAGCCGACCGAGGCTTTGGGGCCGTGCCGTTGCACAATAGTATTACCAGAGCACACCTGTCTTCCGTCCGTCAATGTTCACGCGGGCGGTGGCCGCTTCATCCATGACGGCCGTCAGATTGGCCCGGCAGAAGTCCCGCAGCCCGTGTTCGTCGAGGGCTTCTTCCATCCAGCAGATCGTCCGGAACTCCTCAGGACTATCGCCCAGCAGGACGAAGTGAGAGTTCTTCTGGAAGGCCGCTGTGAAGGCCTTCAGGACATCGAGGATCTGTGCCGACGGCAACGGCGGTACGGTCGCATCGGCCTGGGAAATGCCGATCCAGCGCCGGATGACCTTGAGATCGTTGAACTTCGACCAGGCAAAGGCCGTGCTCAGATCGCGGGCGGCTTGGACGTGATCGCCGGCATCTTCTTCGATGGCCGCCCGCAGGGAGAAGGCGCGGGCATCCTGGGAATTCTCGGCCAGATAGGATGTGATTGCCGTCAGAGCCTCGTCGCTCTTGTCTTCACGCAGGGCTAACGCAGCGCGGCTGAGCTCGAGGTCACGCGGGAACCAACTGCCATCACTCGCCTCATACCAGCGCTCGGCGGTGACCACGTCACCATGAGCATCGGCCTTGCGACCGAGTGACGACGTCACCAGATACACGGCCTCGTGCACCGTGACGAACACGAGGAGGAGAACCAACATCAACTCAGCCACCGCTTGAGGCGACACCGGGGACGCCGCACTCTTGCTGGTCGACGTCGGCGCTGCGAGCAGGCCGAGCAGCAGCCAGAGCGGCAGCGCGATCCCGACGAATTGCAAATTGTAGTCAATCAAGACGTGGGCGAGAACGCCGACGACGCCCAGCACCGCGAAGAGCTGCCACGTCGTCCCCTCCCCTTCTTTTGCCCGACGCAGTCCGGCGACGAGACTCAAGAGTAAGACGACGGTGAGGAGGATTGCCGCCGGCCAACCTCGCTCCATTGCGATCTTGAGCCAAAGGTTATGCGGATGGTCGGACGTCGCGAAGACAGCTGTCTGGAAGCGAGGTTGCAGGAAACGGAAGCTATAGGGTCCATAGCCAAAGAGCGGGCGCTCGAGCGAGAGCTGCCACGACTGATGCCAGAAATCCTCGCGCTCGTCGATAGATGATGTGCCTTCATCAGCCGTGAACGTCACCTTGGCGCCCAAGTCCTGAACGGGGTAGAAGTGGCTGCGCAAAAGATTGCCGGCAAAAAAGAGCGCGACCGAGAGGATTAGCGTGGCGCCGACCGCAATGGCTGTTTGTCGAAGATCACGCTGCTTACTCGGTAGAAGCCAGAGGAGAGCCGCCCCCAGCAGCACCGCCTGACCGAGGCAGGCCAGGAATGCGCCACGCGAGTAACTGAGGAAGAGTGCTCCAAGCAGCAGACCGAGCAGACCGATCCAGATCTGGCGCCAGCGCCCCTCGCTCTGGAGAAGCTTGAAGACACCAAGCGGCCAGACGAGGAGGAGAAGTTCGGCCCAGGCATTGGGCCAGTAGTCGGTATGGAAGCGCGGATCGAAGAAGGATCCGACGAAACGACCGACCGGCTGGAAGATATAGATGGCGAAGCCGATCGTCGCAGCGAAGAGCGTGGCGAAGAGCAGCGCGTCGATCAGGCGAGCAGCCAAGCCTTCGCGCTGACTCTCCTTAAAGCGTAAAAGTTGGAGCCAAAGAAGGATGCAGCTCGCATCACGGATCACCTCGTCGAGCCCGTAGTTACGCGTCTCGGACAGGAAGAAGCTGATGACGGTCCAGAGTATGAAGAGGATGGCCGGTAGCCAGTAGTGCCACGGCACCGCGACCGATCCGTCTCGCTTGGGGTTCATCCAAACCGCGAACGCACCGAGCAAGGGAAGCAGCGGGAGGATCCAGGTTGTTTCGAGCCCCTTGCCGCCCTTCCAGAGGATCGCCACGCCGATCATGACGATCAGGGTGTGCTCAAAGGTGGAGCGGAGCGAGAAGCGCGGCACAGGTGAAGTATGCCTGACGTAGGAGAGATCGTTCAATCGTAGTTGTGGGCGAAACGAAACGAGGACTACACTCGTCAAAAGGCTCCTCCCGCCTGCCGCATGGAACTTCCGACCGATCCAGAAGGCGTCCCCGCGCAGCCCCCGTCCCGCCGACGGCTGGGCTACGTCATCGGCGGAACGGTCACGGCGACAAGCCTCGCCCTGTGGCTGGCTTTGAGCGGAGCCCCGGAGCCTCCGCAAAAGTGGCAAGACACGGAGGACTGCGACTGCGAGTACGAAGGCAGGAGACCGCTGACGATCGCGTACCTGCCGCCGAATACCGACCTTTTGGACCTACTCGAGAAGGGGCGGGAGTTGAACGCCGGCACCTGTACGATCCGCCTGGAACGCGGCAGTGGGACACCGACGTTTGTCGTCCGGCCGCTGCGTGCCTCCGCAGAGAAGCACTACGTCCTCGACGACCCGGACTATAACCGCCAGTTCTGTGAGGCACTGAACGATCACTCGATGTACCTACGACACATCGACGGACGGGCGCTCTTCCAGACGCCCGACGCCACTGACGAGGAGGCCTCCGCCCTCCAGTTCCACATTAAAAGCCCGATCGCGCGCCTCTTTGGCAAGGATACCGGCATTGTGAAGACGACGGACTTCAACCGGTTGCTCGAAGGCCTCTGGGCGGACGACCAAAGTCGCCCCTCGTCACTCCGGAACGACACACTGCCGCTCCATCTGCCCGATCGCTCGTCCTTCACCGTCCGCCTCCCCTTCCGGGAAACACACGTCGGATTGGCACGCGGGAAATAAGCCGTCGGGCCGGAATTTGCCATTGTTGGAGTCCTCGCCGCCGGTCAGACCGGCCTCTTAGAGCATTGACTTCCGTCGCACGATTCCAACAATGGGCTCTTTGTCGGTATTTTTCACCACCATTTAACCCCATTGTACAGGAGAGACCCGATGGATCTCACCGCCATTGCTGATTCCGCGATCCGTGAGACTGAACCGCAAATTCGTAGGTTATTCCACCAGCGTACGACAACGAATCCTGCGACCTACATTCTCATCTTCGCTGGAGAACGCGTCATCCATGAAGCAGCAGTTGGATCTGTAGAAAAGGATGCATTACCAGCCCGCCGGGCGCGGATGGGACAGGGTGCCAATGTCACTCAGCAAAATATTACCGTCGCGGTCCAGAGTGAAGACGTCACCAGCTTCGACCGATTGATTGGTCAAATGATCCTCCGCGCCATTCTTTCGCTCGCTCCCGCCCTTGGGGAAACCGACATCACGACCGTCTGACCTCCGGTCAGGCACCACCATTGGGCAGCTCACGCTGCCCTTTCTTCGTGAGCCGCATCGCCAAGAAACGTGTCCGCTCGCGTTGCGGAAACTTCTCGATGGCGTAGCGCAGGGCCGTGCGCGGCATCGTCGGAGCATGCTTCGTCAGGAAGGTCTTGAGAGTGCGCTCGTTCTTCTTGCCGACTTCCCGGAGCATCCAGCCGACGGCCTTGTGCATGAGGTCGTGCGGGTGGTGCAGGAGAATCGTCGCAATCTTGAGGGTCGGCTCAAGCTGGCCGTCATGGATGAAGGCAGCGGTCGCGACGATGGCGACGCGCTGGGTCCAGAGGTGACGCGAGCGCGCCAGCTTCTCCAGGCGGCCCGGTGCGTCCTCCTCTAAGAGGTAGGCCCCGAGGATCTTCGGCGCCGAGCAATCGACAAGGTCCCAGTTATTCACACAGTCCAGATGGGCGAGATAGAAGGCCGCCAGCTCAGCCCGCCGACCATCGGTCGCCGCCTCAAACTGGGCGACGAGCGCCAGCAGCGCGGCCAAGCGGACTTCGTGGAACGGACTTTGGAGCAAGGTCTCGATTTCGGCTTCGGTCAGGGCTCCCTCGTACTCCGACACCACCGCTCGAACCTGCGGGACCGTCAGACCAAGAAACACATCCCCTTCTCCGTACTGCCCGGGGCCGGTCTTGAAGAACCGTGCCAGCGCCACTGCTTTCTTGCGATCAGCTAGGGCTCGGATGTCTTTTTCGATGCCGGCTGGAGTGGGCCCAGGGATCATGGCAGCGTCTTCCAGGCCGAGAATGGGCCGTACGATCCTCCGGTGGGTCCGTCTATAAACGAAGAGACCCGATAGCGAATGTTCGGCTTCTTCCACGTAAAGGCCGACGTGTTGAACTCCACGTTGGCGTAGATCGCACAGACAGGATCGGGCGCGGAACGCAGCACGGGCTTTTCTGATCCGTCCGTCTTCAGGAGGACCAGCCGACAATCAGTCGACGGGTCGCTCGTGGCCGGGACGAGAATCAGAGCGCTCGCCGGAGAGCCAATGGGGGAGATACTGTTCAAGCCTTCCTTCATGTCCAACCGGTATACCAAGGTGCCGTCCTTCTTCCAGAAGCAGGCTTGCTGATCCCCCTGTGTCAGGAGCAAGTCACCCTCCCATTCACCGGTTCCCTGACCACATCCATCGATGGGAAGGAGGGCTGTTTTCTTCGATGCAATATCGATCAAGCGGTGCTGGAGCTGCCAATTGCCGTCCTTCTTGACGTAGCTCTGCATGGCGAGCGCGGCGCCGTCGGGTGAGATCGCCCAGTCATTCAGAACATGGGTGTAGAGGGCGTGGCGCCTGCCGTCCTTCTTCACTTCAAGGACATACGATGTGTCGACATAGCTGTTCTCTCCGAGGGCATCGTTGTACCACTGGAAGGAGTAGTGATCGAGCGAGTACGGCGAAATCAGCGTGCGGCCTTGCGGCTCGTACCAACGGCGGTTGTTCTTCCGGTAATAGTACGTCTGTCCACCAGAAACCACCTTCCAGAGGTCCGTTGTGCGATTGTACGTCGCAGCCGTTTTACCGGGATTGAATAGATCGGGCTGGAACGACGCCGATTGCTCTCCGTTCTGACTGTGATCGCGATTAATGGACGGACCAATGACGATCGAGGTCGAAAGCCCCTTCGGCAAAGTTGGACTCAGCACGGCGACAACCGGCGCTGCTGCGGCCGAGACGGCGGTGGTGACGAGAGTAAGAGCGACAAGACCAACGAAACGAAAGGTGTTCATGTCCCAATAGTATTCGCCGGTATGCAAATAGCTATTGACTAATATTTGAGTAATCAACTACTATGCAAGTATATGACAACCCTCTCGCCCGCCGTCTCCTTCTTCCTCCACCTCGCCCGCGCCCAAGCCGTTCTCGGACGTCGCTTCGATAGCGGCCTCAACGGCCTCAGCCAGAGCGACTTCATGATTCTTCTTCACCTGAGCCAGGCAAAGGACGGCAAATTGCGCCGCATCGATCTGGCCGACAAAGTGGGCCTGACAGCTTCGGGAGTGACGCGCCTGCTCGCCCCCATGGAGAAGGTCGGTCTCATTAAGCGCGAAGCGAATAAAGACGATGCTCGCGTCAGCTACGTCGTCCTCGCCGCCGGCGGCAAACGTCGCCTGGACGAGACGCTCGAATACGCCGAACTGCTGGCCGAAGACCTGACTCCGCCGGGGAAACAGAAAAAGCTCGAGGAATTCTCCGAGCTCCTGATGATGCTCAGCGGTCGGTGAGCGTGCCGTAGTGGATGCGCCACGAGCGCCGGTAGCGGGCCACAGCCTCTTCCCACGAGGAAATGTGTGGCCGCAGCGGGCCGGGTTTGTGAAAGACGATCGGCTCGTCACCGCTCCGCGCAAGGACGAGTCCTTCATGGAGGATGCCCTCGGTCGTCACCCACTCTTGGGCGTCCTCCGTCGTCGGCATCTGGTACTCGCCATACATCTGAAAGCGAAACGGCGGTTCAAGCGCCGGTGGCAGTTCGTCCATCGAGCGGACGAGTCCAAGCGGGCGGCGCCAGTGCACGTCGCTGCGGATCGGCTTGCCGTACGCGATCGTATCGACGGCGGCGAAACAGTTGAAATCGCAGTCGCGCTGCGTACGAAGACGCTCATCGAGGATACAGAGCAGACGCGCGGCAAAGGCACCTTGCAAAGAAACCAGGCGGCGCTGCTTGGTGTGGTCGACGATCTGCAACGAGAACTCCTCCAAAGTGTCGGCAGTATGGAGCGTGCAGGGTGTCTGACCTTTCCAGTGCGCAAACACTCGACACTCCCCTCTCTCAACCCCGGCTTTGAGGACGGTCTTCATGGATAGAAGATGATGCTTATCGATGGTGCCGACGGAGAGACTCGAACTCTCACATCCGTGAGGATACACGCTCCTGAAGCGTGCGCGTCTACCAATTCCGCCACGTCGGCACGAAGAACGTTAAAGAGCACGGGCAGTGTATCAATCTGCCTGGGGACTGCAACGCCGCCACGGCGCCAGCATTTTGGCAGGTGCAGCGATTCGAACATAGCTTCGTGATCTGGGAAGTGGGCAAGACGCCGCGCGCAGCCTAGGGTGCAGATCATGGCTCACGCTCACCCCAATCCCCCATCCCGCAACACCCTTCGCCTCGCCGCTGCTGTCACACTGACACTCATCGGCGCGCTGACCGCACACGCCGCGGTGCAGTACTTCAACGACGTACCATCCGACCACTGGGCCGCCAACGCCATCAACTGGGCCGCCAACGCCGGTGTCATGTCCGGCCCGGCAAACATGCCCGGCAACTTTGATCCAAACGGCACCGTGAACCGTGCCCAGCTAGCTACCGTCCTCTCCCGCGAGGACGCCAACCTGCGCGCCGTCATTTCGGTTTTGCAACAGCGTATCGCTGTCTTAGAAGCGCGCTTGAACATCTCGCCCGCCTCGTCCTCAAGCTCGGTCTGGAGTTCGTCATCGTCGTCCGTCTCGTCCGTCGCCAGCAGCTCAACTTCCAGCGTCACGGCCTGGACCGAAACCGATAGCACCTGGCGCGACATCGACCAGGGTCTGATGAAGATCGAAGACGGCAAGCTCTACCGCTCAACGAACAACGGTTCGACCTGGCTGCAGCTTCGACCCATGCAGTGGCAGGCCGACGGCGGACTGTGGTATCGCTTTGACGACAAGTTGAACCTCAATACCAGCAGCGACGGGCTGCGCTGGACCAGCGTCCCCAACCGCCAGTGGACCGCCTACGGCGTCGTCTATTGGATCGACTATTCGAACAAGGTTTGGAAGTCGATGTAAGTGAACGCTGGGTATTGACAAATGTATAGAATAGTATATTTTACTATACTATGCGCTTGGGAAAGACTGCCATCCTCTCGCTTTCGTGCCTTCTCCTCGCGGCCTGCGGGGCCTCAAACACGCCTTCTGAGCCAGCCGCCAAGGCTCTGCCGGCTTCCCTCGTCGGAGGTCTGAACACGAGCAATGACTACTGGAACAAGCACCGTCCGTACACCTGGGACGAGACGACCCCGAGCCCCAGCAACGGCGGTAGTGCTTCGTCGACAACCGGCGGCAGCATCGTCGTCACGCCGGACGGCACGATCATCGACCAGCGGTCCTGGCTGGAGCAGGTCGGCATGAACCCGCAGTGGGGCCCCGACGGCCATACGCTCGTCTCGAGCTCTTCGTCAGCAGCGACCGTCGCGCAGGTGACGTCATCCAGCTCATCGAGCCGGGGCTCGTTCTTCGGTACGTCAGCAACCAAGTCGTCCTCGAGCGCGGGCGGACTGTTCTTTGGTACGTCTTCAAACAGTTCGTCCTCCAAGGGCAGTTCTTCGTTCCTCTCGTCGCAGAGCAGCAGTGCCAGTACCGCCAACGGTCCGGTACGCCTGCCGAGCGGTACGACGCTGGACGGCCAAGTGGCATCCAATGGACAGACGGCTGGCGGCGGTTCGAACACGATCACGCTTCCGAGCGGCCGCGTCATCACCGTGAACGGCACGGCAACGAGCAGTAGTTCGTCTTCGTCTGCAACGGGAAGCGGCACCAAGCTTGCCACCCGCACCGGCACGCGCGGCTGTCCGGCCCCGGGACCGAATGTCTCGACGTTCGGCTCGGGCTGGCTGCTCCCCGGTCTCATCAACGGCAACTGCCCGCTGAACACGACGATGCTCAAGGTGGCCGAACGCCCGAGCGTCTTCGGGTCGATGGATTTCTAAGTCAGGTTGCCTGAAGATGGTGGTGCATGTCCGCCTACCATTTCGTCACGCGCTGGCAGATGCCGGGACCGCCGGAATTGATCTATGACACCCTGAGCGACACCGACCTGGTGGCCAGCTTTTGGCCGTCTCTCTATAAGAAGGCGATGGTCCTGAAGCCTGGCGGTGAGCACGGGATCCACAAAGAAGTGGCCGCCGAGACGAAGGGCCCGCTGCCCTACGTGCTCAAGTGGCGGTTTGTCGTGACGGAGTGCTCATACCCGAACGGCTATACGATCGATGCCACCGGCGACCTGGTGGGACGCGGCGTGTGGAAGTTTCAGAAGAACGGCGACCAGACGGACATCGAGTACACCTGGGACGTCATCGGCGAGAAGCCGCTCCTGAAGATTCTCTCGCCGCTGCTGCGGCCGCTCTTTGCTCTCAACCACAACCTCGTGATGAGCCAAGGGGAAGCAGGACTACGGCACTATCTGCAGACGCGACCATAAGCGGCGGCGGCTCGTCTCTTGACGCAGTGATTTATCACTCTAGAATGACGACTGATAATTCACTCTTTCCCCAATTCTTTCTATGGCAGCCGCTGCCCCCAAGCTCAAAGTGAAAATCCATCCCCTCGGTGACCGCGTCGTGGTCATGCCGCTCGAAGCCGAGCAGGTGACCGCCTCGGGCATTGTCATTCCCGATACCGCCAAGGAGCAGAAACCCCAAGAAGGCATCGTCATTGCGCTGGGCGACGGCAAGATCAAGGACGACGGCCACGAGGTGAGCAACCCGCACGACTTCCTGAAGGTCGGTGACAAGGTGCTGTTTGGCAAGTACGCCGGCGACGAAGTGAAGCTGAAAGACGAGAACGGCAAGGACGTTGAAGTGAAGATCCTCCGCCTCGATTCCGTCCTCGGCAAAGTCGAATAATCCGCCACTCCCCTCCCCTACTTCCTCTTCCATTCACTCCTATGTCAGCCAAGCAACTCCTCAACGGTGACGACGCCCGCCACAAGATCTTCAAGGGTGTCGAGAAGCTCGCCGACGCGGTCGCCGCGACGATGGGCCCCTCCGGCCGAAACGTCCTCATCAGCAAGTCCTACGGCGGACCGACCGTCACGAAGGACGGCGTGACCGTCGCCAAGGAAATCGAGCTCGAAGACCCCTACGAGAACATGGGCGCCCAGCTCGTGAAGGAGGCCGCCACGAAGACGAACGACGCCGCCGGTGACGGAACCACGACCGCCACGGTCCTGGCCCGTGCCCTCATGGAGGCGGGACTGCGCCACCTGAAGAAAGGCAGCAATGCCATCGGCATCAAGCGCGGCATCCTGATGGCCGTCGACGCCGTGACGAAGCACCTGGAGAGCCAGGCCAAGCCCGTCAGCAAGCGCGAAGAGCGCGCCGCCGTCGCCACGATCTCGGCCCAGGATAAGGAGATCGGCGAGACGATCGCCGACATCTTCGAGAAGGTGGGCAACGAGGGCGTCGTGACCGTCGACAAGTCCGAGACGCTCGGCATCGAAATGGAGATCGTCGAAGGCATGCAGTTCGACCAGGGCTACATCTCGCCGTACTTCGTCACCGACACCTCGCGCATGGAAGCCATCTTCCACAAGGCGCACATCCTCATCACCGACGCCAAGATCTCGTCCATCCAGCAGATCCTGCCGCTGCTTGAGGCGCTGGCGCAGAAGGGCCGCAAGGAACTCGTCATCATCGCCGAGACCGTGGAAGGCGAAGCGCTGGCCACGCTCGTCGTGAACAAGCTCCGCGGAACCTTTAACACGCTGGCCGTGAAGGCCCCGGCCTTCGGCGACCGCCGCAAGGAGATCCTGAAGGACATCGCCGCCCTGACAGGTGGCCGCGTCATCAGCGAAGAAGTGGGTCTGAAATTGGAGAACGCCGGCTACGACGACCTGGGCCGCGCGGCCAAGGTGATCGTCACGAAGGACGCTACGACGATCGTCGACGGTGAGGGTCAGAAGAAGGAGATCGCCGCCCGCGTCGACCAGATCAAGAGCGCCATCGACCAGACGAAGTCGGACTTCGATAAAGAGAAGTTGGCCGAGCGCCTCGGCAAGCTCACGGGTGGCGTCGCCGTCATCAAGGTGGGCGCCGCGACCGAAGTGGAACAGAAGGAGAAGCAGCACCGCGTGGAGGACGCCCTCTCCGCCACCCGCGCTGCGGGCCAGGAAGGCATCGTCGCCGGCGGCGGCACGGCCTACATCCGCGCGCTGGAGTCGCTGGAAACCCTCAAGACGAAGAACGCCGACGAGCAGATTGGCATCGCCATCGTCCGCGAGGCCCTGACCGCTCCCCTCAAGCACATCGCCGGCAACGCCGGCGTGGTGGGCGAAGTGGTGGTGGACAAGGTCTTGAACGAGCTCAAGGGCACCGAAGGTTACAACGCCCTCACCGGCAAGTACGAAGACCTCGTGGCCGCGCGCGTCATCGACCCGAAGAAGGTCAGCCGCAGCGCCCTCGAGAACGCCGCCTCGGTGGCCGCGATGTTCCTCACCCTCGAAGTCGCCATCTGCGACGCTCCCAAGAAGGAGAGCGGCGGCATGCCCGCCATGCCAGGAGGCATGGGAGGGATGGGTGGCGGGGATGACTTTTAACTCTTACTAGGCCCCCGAAAGGGGGCCTTTGTTTATGACTGAATCTGATTCACCAACTATTCGAAATATTCGAGAACAATTGTGCTCTGGATATTCCGACGAGGATTGTGAAGTGATTGCAGTAATCCTGAATCAAAGTGCATTTATTGAATCAATATTAGATCTTTATCTACATAGACTTCTTGTTGTACCTCATGGAGAGAGTGAAGAGGAATTCACCAAGCGAGTTGATGAAATTAACGAAAGTATTGAAACGATGAATATCAATGCAAAAGTACGCATGCTTCGGGCTCACCTCGCATCTAAAGCAAGCCTAGCCGCAAGAATCATCCAACTAAATGAGATTAGAATTAAAATTGCTCATTCAAAATTTGCGTGTGGATTTAATATGATCTCCAAGGACTCAATCAAAGTTAAAGAAGACAGTATTTGGACGGCAAAGGGCTTGGCTGCCTTTTGCGAACTATCCCAGAGTGTGATTAAGGATCTAATTGATATGCTTTCAAATCATCAAGGACAAAGCGTATATGGTATGGGGGCAGAAATTGTTTACCTAACTGAGCGCAAAGAAGACTTCGAAAGGCAGGATAACCTCTCAGAGACAGACAGGGCACAACTCAACTTTATTAAACAACGTATTGAGACTCTTAAGGAAATATTCAAAAGTGAGTCCGAACGAAACAATGCTCTCAAAGAAATAATTCGCACCAAGAATTCAGAGTAACGTTAAAGCCTAATCCGCTATTCAAATTGTCAGACTGTCTCTGCGTACGGAGGGGGCGCGCCGCTGGGGGGTGAAGGGGCACTACCCTGGATAGACGCCAGGATCTTTACTTGAGCACCGCCAAGCAGAACCAGGGAGGGGCATTCGGCGCGCCAGCGTTTTTGGGTACTTTTGCCGCGCCTGGCAAAAGTACCGACCCACAAGCAGCATCCAGCCAGACAAAAAGAAAGCCGCTTCAACGAAGCGGCCGGGCTGACACAGGTCAGCAGTGACATCAGGTGAACTCTCTCAGAACTTGTCCTTCAACTTGTCATAGAGCTTGGCATCCACACCCTTGAGATAGTTCCCAATCTCGATAGAGGTGAGCGTCCACGACTGGCTCTTCGGCAGGATCGAGAAGACGTGTGTGACGAGGAACTTCGTGAAGGCCGGGTTCTCGTCTCCGAGGAGATCGAGCGTGATGGCGGCGGCGAGGGCACGCGAACCGTCGCTGCCGTTGCCCCAGCTGAACTCGTGCCGACACTCGGGCAGTTTTGCCAAAACCGCTCCGTTGGAGGTGACGACGTGCTTCACGTCGTCCTTGGGGAGGTACTTCCCCACGTAGACCTTGGCGGGACCGGACATTCGAACTCTCCGATGCTGTAAAACAGGCGATAGAACGGGCCTGACCGATATATTAAAATACTTTATTTATTTGTCAATAGTTCAATGGTTACGCTGGAATCTCTTCTTCATCCGCCACATACAACCGCTCCGCTCCCGACAGAATCGCCACTAACTCTTCTGCTGGCGGAATCTCTCCAAAACACTCATCAACGTACCCCGTCATGAGCCGGTCGTAGATGCACTCGCGCAGGAGCGTGTCGTACCTCCGCCGCAGATCCTTCACCACCGCGAGGCGCTCAAGCGCCTCTTCGACCAAGTCGCGCTTGATGGACGACGTCGGTTTATGGCGACGAGGATTGCGCGGCCGCCGCTCGTGCTCGTGCCAGAGGCGGCGGTACCACTCCGGATTACGATTGTCGGCCACCCGGATCTTGTGGCCGGCATGCATCGGACGCGGCGCCGGCACAAGCACGACAGACAGGTACTGTTCGCGCAGTTCGCGCAGCATCAAACAAGCCTGCTCGCTGAAAAGCTCCGGGACTGGCGCGGGGTAGTGCACCAGGGGCAAGCCGGGATCCCATTCAACAACCTCTCCCATCGGTTTGACCCTAATTCCATCCCTGTCCGAAAACAAGAGAAATGACCCAGAGTCACAGCCTGAACTCCATTGCCCGACGGCCATCCCCTCTCTATATTCCCCCTCCTATGCCTCCAAACGTCACTCCCGGCTACCTGAAATACCTCCAAGGCGCGGCCGAAGACCGCCTGAACGCCGCCTTCCCCGACGAGCAGGAAGTGACGCGCGCCTACCGCTCGAAGCTCCGCCACGTCATCGAAGTCTACGGCGGCGTGCGCGAGCAGCTCGGGGACGAGTGCGCCGACCTGGTGGCCGAGCTGCCGTACGAGGGAACCTACGGCCTCGAAGACGCCCAGATCGCCCTCGCCATCCTCCGCGCCACGGCTGCCGAGCTCCAAGACCTCCTCGATGAAGATGATGAGCTGAAGAAGAAGGCCGCCGGCGAGCCGCTGACGGACGACGATGCCGACGCGCAGATCCGCGCCGACGCCGCCGAATGGAGCAAGCGCCACAACGTCGACCAGGAGAAACTCTCGGCGTACGACAAAAGCGCCCGCAGTTTGCCGAGCGGCGTCGACGATGCCGGCACGCGCGACTCGTTCTATCGCGGCGATGCCAAGACGATTGAATCGGACATCCGCGACAGCGCCCGCGAGGACAAGAAGCCGCCGAAGACCGTGACGGTGAAGGTGGTATCCGAACCGACGCCGACTGCCGCAGAGAAGCAACCGACGGCCGCCGTCACACCGAACATCACGCCCGGTACCGCGACGACCGCCGTGTCGCACACACTGTCGAGCGAGCCGATCCTGCCGCCTCCGCCGCGCCCGGCCGAGGAGATCGAGATCACGGCCGCCGACTTCTCGCTCATGGATCCCGCTCAGGCCTTCAAGTCGGCGATGCAGTGGCTGGGCGAACACATCGCGCTCGTGACGGCGGGCAGCCGCCGCGCGGGTTCCTTCCCGCGCATCGCGCCGCTGACGGCGCTGAGCACCCGTCTGCCGGAACAGGCGCCGACGGAGCAAGCGGTGGCTGACCTCATCAAGGCCATGCGTCGCCGCTTCGAGAAGCTGCGCGCGCCGACTGGCGGCGACATCGGCGACATCGCCATGCGCCTGAAGGACATCGATCCCAAAGATCCGAAGGCCGGCATGGACGTGCTGCAGGACCTCTTGAGGGAAATGACCGGCCGCAAAAAAGAAGAGGGTGACGGCGACTGGGAAAAGCCCTGGGGCGAGGGTGGCTGGCAGGATTAAGATACTCCAAAGCCGTCCATGCTCTCCGTCTCCATCACCACCGAGAGTCACTCGAAGGTCTTCTACGAACGCGAGGCGGACTCGGGCCTGGCGATGCTGAAGGTGGAGTATCGGATTCCGACGCTGCAGGCCGATTACTGCCGCGGCGGTGGCTGGGCGAAGACGCTGCACGAGTGCGCCATCCACGAACTCGAGGCGCACCAGGGCCTACTGCGGGAGGCGGAAGAAGAGCTCTTCGAAGTCGTCGGCCAGCCAGAACCCGGCAGTGGCCTGGACTTGGGCCTGAAGATCGACGGCATGATCGCACAGGTGGCCTCGCGACTCTGCAAGTTCTGCGGCGAGAAGTCGGTCTTGATCCCCGCCGGAGAGTTCCGCGACGAGTGGCGCCTGCTGACGACGCTGAGGAGTGCGCCCGATTGGGCACTGGTGCAGATCGCCATGTTGCACCTGCGCGAAAAGCGCACTGAGATCGTGGCAGAGGTGTACCAACTCTTTGCCAAGCAAGCGGCTGCGCACGATCTGCGTAACTAAACAAGGCCCCACCGAGCGGGGCCTTTGTCATTCGTGACATCAGGTTTTGATCATGGCAGGGAGCCCGATCGATGAATCTAAGTAATCTTTCGCTTCCTTAATCAGAATCTGCTCACATTCTTCACCGACAGAAATACGTAATTCATGCTGAGGAAAGTAGTTACTCCAAGGGATTATACTAAGGCATACATAGACACGCTCTCTCCCCTCACCGCGCACCGACTTTACGTCGGACGTCATGACAGGTCTGTCGAACAACGCTTTACTCAAGGTGAGGCAGTAGATAATCGCCGCCGTCACTACCACTCTGGCGCTTGGTATGACCTCGTCATGACGCAAGCGCTTACGCCTCTGAGCGAATGACCCCGACTGCGTCTTTGGAACGTGTCCGCAGCGAATTTGCACGTATCGCGGTTGTTCTTTGTTTAAGACAATCGGCGCCTTCTCTCGCAGAGGCAAGTTGGACATCATCGACGCGAAGTACTTCTTACGCTCATAGCAGAAGTAATCGTGCATCTGGGCGATGCTCAGACCGGGATCGAAAAAGGTGAAGTATCCTTCTCGAGTCGGAGGTGGAGGTGGGAAGGAGGCCAGCTCCTGACTGGAATAGACTTTTCCAAAGAGCGGGGCGACGTCTTCTGGTCCAAGGATGCGAATGGTCTTCGAAGCGCTAGACATGGTTCAGTCCTTTACTGAAAAATGATCCGTTACGCCGGACCACAGGCGGCCTGCAATGATTTGTAAAGACAGGCGCTCTACGCACGCCGATGCACACAGCGCCTGCCTCTTCCTGATGCCACTGGTGCGAATGAACTATGTTACTATAATTTATTTACATATTTTGTCAATATCCGCCCAGGCAATAAAAAAAGCCGGTCCCCTTTCAAGGACCGGCGGGTGGAAGAATCGGAATGTCGGAAATGACGCGAGTTCTGACGCAGAAAGGATCAGCAGTTGTACTTCACGGCGCAGGCATGGTTGTTGTGCATGACCTTCGTGTCGTCGTGCGGCTCGACGAAGATCGCGGACTCCGTGGCCATGAAGCAGACGTGCTTGTCCCCGACCTTGTCGGCGGTGACGAGCCAGACGCCCTCGTTCAGGATCTCGATCTCACCGAGGTACATCATGAGCGTCGCCATCGCGATCTCGGTGACGGTGGCCAACGTCTCGCACTGCTTGAGCTGGTTCGGCTTGCGGAACGGGCCGTCGTGACGGGCGCGCAGCGGCAGCAGGGGGACGGTCAGGTAGCCGGCCGGCAGGGGGGTCTTGGCGAAGGGACGCGAAGCCAAGTGCATGGACTCCTGCACCGGCAGGCCGTGCTTGTGGAGGACGCCGAGCAAGTGGGCCAGCGAGAAGTTGGGCGCCCAGAAGCTGAAGCGGCCGGGCTTGGGGTCGTCGATCACGGTCTCGTTGTCGTTCGCGATGAGTTCGAGCAGCGCGCGGCACTTGTTCTCGGGCAGCAGCAGGGACTTGGACGCGAGGACGCTAGAGACGGGGTTCGCGGTCAACATGGATTCACCTCATGTGATGATTGTCCCATGCGCTGGGACGTGGCGACCTGTCGAATATGACGGAGACAGGCTCTCCAACCACCGATGAGTGATGGGCAGAAAGCCTGTCTCGCACTTCCAATTCTTCCGGTGTTCTGAAGGAACGCCGAAGTATAGAAAGCCTAAAGAGAAAGTCCAGGTCATTTTTTGACTTTTTTTATAATTAGTATATTTCATTCATATACGTAAACGGCGCTGCACTGGGGCTATACTGGCCCCATGCCCTTCCCCGTTGACCTCAAACCCGGCCTTGTAGCCAAAGCGACTACGCTCGGCATCCGCCCCGAGGACATCGAGGAGACGTTCACGCGCGGCAGCGGCAGCGGCGGACAGAAGGTGAACAAGACGAGCAGCGTCGCCGTCTTGCTGCACCGTCCGACCGGTACGGTGGTGCGTTGTCAGAAGAACCGCGAGCAGATCTTGAACCGCCTCGCCGCCTATCGGATCCTCATTTTAAAGATTGAGGAACAGAAGCTCGGCAAACAATCGACACTGCAAAAGAAGATTTTTAAGCTGCGGAAACAGAAGATGCGCCGCAATCGCCGCAGCAAAGAAAAGATGCTCGCCGCGAAACACCATCGCAGCGACATCAAAGAGCAGCGAAAGCCGCTCGCGTAAAAAAAACCGCTGACCCGACTGGGCCAGCGGTGGTGAGGAATGCGTGCCGACAGGCAGCTAATCGGCACCTTCGGCGAGGGACTCGGCCCCTTGGTGGATGCACCACTCCTTTTCTTGGATCAAACCACCATCCGGGCTGTTCAACGTGACCTTCAGCCGCAAATCGGAACCGGGCGGCACCGTCTTGGGCTTGGGCAGCGGCCACACCTTCTCGGTACGACCCGGCACGAGTTCAAAGCTGGCCTCGCGCGAGGCTTCCTTGCGGGCGAGCGTCACAACCCTGACACGAATGTTGGCCGTGGCGTTGTAGACGACCTTCAGCCAGACGCCGTCATCGGAGAAAGCGAAGCTTCCGTAGGGGGTGACCAGTTTCATCGGACAGTCCTCCTGAGTAAGAGCGTACGGGACAGAGCACACATTGACCTCTTAGAACCGACGCGGGGACGACTCGGAGAGATCAATGCCGGAGAGAGGAAAGATCGCTTTGATAACGGGAGGCTGCCGATACTCGACCGACTCCCCTCGTCTGTCAATACAATGCGAGTACAGAAAGATACCGCCAGTCACGAGGACTGGCGGTTGCTGTCTTGGGAGCGTGCAACCCCCCGGATGCGAGTAGTAATCCCAGATGGGACACGCGGCTTCGACAGGGAATACCTGCCCGCTGGTGGGATCCGGGAACGCCAGGAGCGAAGAGTCCTGTTTTTCCCGAAGACAAGCTGACATGTTATACACCGGTTTTTATCTTTCGCAAGTACATTCGCCCCATCCACATTCAAGCAGGCGGCTAGGCTTTGGACGTGACTGGACGCTTCCTCGTCATCGAAGGGCCCGACGGCTGCGGCAAGACGACGCAATCGGAGCGACTGGCGGCGACGTTACGCGCCGAGGGGAACGACGTCGTCCTCACGAATGAGAATACGAATGGCCCGGCAGGCGCGCTCATCACGACACTCCTGACCGAACACCGTGTCATGAATCCGGCGGCGATGCAGCTGCTCTACAGCGCCGACCGTGCCGATCACGTGGAACGCGTCATTCGTCCGTCGCTCGCCGCCGGCAAGATCGTCGTGAGCAGCCGCTACCGCCACTCAACGATCGTCTATGCCCGCGCCCTCGGCATCGACTTCCGCTGGATGCAGCGCGTGAACGAGCCCTTCCCGATGCCTGAAAAGACGATTGTTCTCCTACCACCGCTCGAGATCTGCCTGGAACTCATTCGCAAACGCAAGAGCGCCGACGCCTACGAGAAGGCCGCCGACCTGCAAGCGCGCGTGCACGAGGGCTACCGCTTCCTGGCCGCCGAAGATCCGACGATGACGATCGTGGACGCCTGGGGGTCCATCGACGAGATTGCCCTGCTCATCCGCAAGATCGTCGGGTAGGATGCGCACAATGACCGCTCGCCTCCTGGAGGGACGCACGCCGGCCGACAAGATTTTAAAACGCATCACGCGCGACGTCGCTCGGCTGCAGCCGAGCCTGGCGATCGTGCAAGTCGGCAATCATCCGTCGAGCGAGGTCTACGTGGCACGCAAGCTCTCGGCCGCCATGAAAATCGGCATGCGCACTGAGCACGTCCGGCTGGATTCCAAGACGAGTGCCGACGCCGCCGAGCGCTGCCTGCGCGAGCTCTCCGACAATCCCGAAGTCACCGGCATTATCCTGCAACTGCCGCTGCCGGCGCACTTGGACAAGCATCGCCGCCGCCTGCTCGACGCCATTACTCCGCTCAAAGACGTCGACGGTCTCTCAGCTGAAAACCTGGGCCGCCTCGTCGCGGGTGAAGACGGAGGCCTTCGCCCCGCCACGCCCACCGGCATCGTCGCCCTCCTGAAGCACTATAAGATAGCCGTCGCCGGTAAGCGCGCCGTCATCGTCGGGCGAAGCCTGCTCGTCGGCCACACACTCTCGATTCTCCTCACGCAGCTCGATGCGACCGTTACGGTCTGTCACAGTCGTACGAAGAACCTGGCAGCCCTCACTAAAGAGGCCGACATCCTCGTCTGCGCCGCCGGTAAGCCGCACCTCATTCGCGCACCGATGGTAAAGAAGGGCGCGGTCTGCATCGATGTCGGCATCACACGGACAGCGATGGGCGTTCGAGGTGATATGCATCCGGGCGTTGCCGCCAAAGCCTCCGCCCTCACGCCCGTCCCGCGGGGTGTGGGACCGATGACGGTGGCGTGCTTACTACAAAACTGTGTCCTGGCAGCCGCGATGCAGCGCGCATAAGCGCGTCAGGATTCCAGGTAGTCGCGCATGACGGTCGCCATTGTTTCAGGCGGCAAGATCGACCCCGAACGGCAGCCGCCGCAACGCTGCGAACCGCCAAAGCTGGCGGTGCGGTCGAGTTCTTGCAGATGGCGGAAGAGATCGGGAAGGGAGAGGGCGAGGGAGTCGCTACCAGCCGGCAGGAACGCGCGGTCGGCCAGATTGAAGCTGTAGATGAAGCGGTTGCCGTGGGCGCGGACTTTCATGAGCAGTTGCTTGCCAATGAGCATGGCGCCGACGCCGGGCAGGTCGCCGTTGCGGCGGTCGGCCTCGTCGATGAGGCACCAATCCTCGTCCTCGTGGAGCGGGTGCACATCGGTCGAGACCTCGCGCATCGTCCGGTCGCCGCCGAGGAACCAACCCAGGCGCGACTCGACGGACTCGATGATCGTGCGCATGGCGTGAGCCGACCAGGCGCGGTCGAGCTCGGACGGAGACTGGGGCACATTGAACGTGCTCTCGCGGCGGGCTTCGGCGTAGGGCTCGTTGATGAAGGCGTTCCAGCGTAGGTGCGGGCTCTGAGGATCGATCGGGACCATCGCCGCGTAACGGTCGAGCAGATCCTGCACCGAAATATAGGCGGTGAAGTTCTGAAGCTCCGCTTCAGGCAAAGCGAGAATTTTGGCAAAATTGCGGGCCGAACCGAATGAGGCCGAGACGTCCTGGTCGGGATCGTTGCAGAGCAGTTTCAAGCGAACCGGACGAACGTCACCGCTGGCTACCTTGCGTGTATAGAGATCGCGGAGGAAGAGCAGCAGCTGGACGCACGACGACGGCACATCCGGGCCGCCACCTTGGTGATGGTCAATATTCACCACCTGGTCACCGTCGGGTCGGCCGTTCAGCGGACGCTGCCAAGTCGGCTCATCGACCAATCCATCGATAGAACAGACAATAAGCTGAGCATCTGGAGTCCGAGACTCGGTGGCTGCCACTTCCATGAGCCGGCTTCCCGTCCAGATTTCCTGCGGGTGAATATCGATCTCGGTCATGAGCGTGTTGCGTACGAGTTCGGCGTGCTCGAGTCGGAGACACTGGGGATAATCGAGCAGCGCTTTCGACGCCGCCGAAAAACGCAGGACATCGCTGTCACTGAGGCGTTGGAGCGTCATGCGCGTCGTGGTCAGACGATCATGAAAGTTCCCCCCCAAGGTCTGAAGCCTGGAGGTTGCGATCACGGCGTCTCGAGAGGGAGGTTCGCCTCGTTCCTCTCCGCCCTCCACCGTCTCGCTGTTCTCGGGCACGTCTCGTCCGTCGGTTCGTTTCATAACCTTCGCATTTTCCTCTTAAAGAAGAATTCCGTCAATGCCACAATAGGTGGCATTAAACAGTCACAATCCAATATTTACGCCTCCTTCGTTGTCGATCGCAGGAGCAAGTCAGCCTTGGCCAAGGCGGCGATCACAGGGCCGATATCCCCCTCCATCAGGGCCGGCAGATTGTGGAAGCTCTGCTCAATCCGATGGTCGGTCAGACGGTCTTGAGGGAAGTTGTAGGTGCGGATCTTCTCACTGCGGTCGCCGGAGCCAATCTGACTGAGGCGCATCTGCCCGAGTTTACGCTGCTCTTCTTCCTTCTTCTGACTGTAGAGACGGCTCTTTAAGAGCTGCAGGGCGACGGCGCGGTTTTGAAGTTGGCTGCGTTCAGTCTGACAGGCGACCACGACACCCGTGGGCAGGTGGGTGATGCGCACGGCGGATTCGGTCTTGTTGACGTGCTGGCCGCCAGCGCCGCCGGCGCGGAAGGTGTCGACGCGCAGGTCTTCGGGACGGATTTCGATCTCGGCACTGTCGCCGACCTGAGGAAGAATGGCGACCGTGGCGGTGGAGGTGTGAACGCGGCCTTTATTCTCGGTGGCGGGAATGCGCTGGACACGATGAACGCCGGACTCGAACTTCAACTCGCCGAAGACGCCGTCACCGTCGATGCGGGCCACAGCTTCCTTCACGCCGCCGGCATCAGCTGCGGCGACATCAACGAGTGCAGCCTTCCAACCTCGGCTCTCGGCGTAGCGCAAGTACATGCGCAGAAGCTCGGAGGCGAAGAGCGCCGCTTCCTCGCCGCCCGTGCCGGCACGGACTTCCACAATGACGCCGCAGGCGTCATCGGGATCACGCGGGACGAGAACGGCGCGGATCTCATCTTCCAGTAGAGGCAGTCGCGCCTGAGCGCTGCGTGCCTCGTCGGCAGCGATATCGCGAAGTTCAGGATCGGTGACGGCGGCAGCCTCGGCAAGCTGCGCCGTCAGGCGTCGGTACTCAGTCAGGAGGCTGGCCTGTGGCTCAAGCTCGGCGATCCGTTTGCCGAGGCGCTTGATTGCCTGCGGATCGGAGACGATCGCCGGGTCCTGCCACTGCTGGCGGAGCGCGGCGAGTTCGGTCGTCGCTTCCTCCAGGCGTTTGAGCAACGATTCCTCCATGGCCTTTAGTAGACCTGCGTTGGCGACAACACGTCGATCTGGTAGCAACCGCGACCGGCACCGTGGTCCCAGAAGATGCCATACTCATTCTTCCACTCGAGATCGAAAGTGGCGCAGATCTCGGCAACACGATCCGTCTTCACGGCATATTCGTAGGGCGCGCCCGTTTCAGGATCCGTGAGGTTGATGCGCTGATAGAGAGCATTATCGGCCACCTCTTGAAGGGTCTTCGGCAAGGGCTTAAGAAGATGCAGGGTGTCGCCGGTCTTCTGCGGCTCGCCGCGCGTCTGCGAATTGAGCTCGCGGGCAATGGCCTGCAGGTCAGAAACACGCTGTTCGTCGAAATGGCGGGCGCGCTGTGTCAGCGGACTGCCAGCGAGCGACATGCCCCAGACGATGCCACCCAGAATGAAGAGCCAGGAAACAATCTCGATGGCGCGAATGGCGGTGCGCTGTTTCGTGCGCTCCTCAATCGGACGCAGACTCATGATGTAGTAGACGAACGTGAGGCCGGCCGCGACGAGCACGAGCAGGACCTTGAGGATGAAACGTAGCGTAATTTCGCCTTCGAGCAGATACCACACGAGCGTGACGGCGTCGCCGATCAGGGCCATGGCCGTCGCGAGGAGCGTCAGGTAGGTCAACCAACGACGCACGCCGCTGCGGGCCTTGTCGGGATGGGCGACCAGATCCTTCATGATGATCTTCGTCACCCAGAAGAAGACTGGGAAGGCGACGATGATCATGGCGATTTGCCAGCGCACGCCGGACCAATCGGTCACGGCCAGACGCGGGTCAAAGGCGGCATCGGGCAGGAGCCAGTCAAAACAGGTGAAGTAGAGGAAGACGACGCTGAAGAGCGTGATGTAGAGACAGACGAAGCTGAGCAGGTGCAAGAAAGCCTCGCGAGCGCTGCCAACATCGGGCGGCGTAGGCACGGGCATATCGAGCGTCTCGGAGACGAGCGCCTGCTGCACGTCGCGCTCCTTCCAGCCGGAAGCCAGGAGCAACGAGCGGATGCTCTGGAAATCGAGTCCTTTGCTGCGGGCGTGGGCGATGAACGAGGAGAGTGGGGAGTCCATGGCCGGATCATACACCTTTTAGTGCTGAACGCCGCATCCCCCGTGCTAGAATCGGCCACCGTGAAAATCCTCCTCGCCCTCTCCGGCGGCATCGACTCGGCCGTGACGGCCCACCTGCTGAAAGAGCAGGGGCACGAGCTCGTGGCCGTGCGGTTTACGCTCTGGAGCGACCCGCTGGCGCCAGCGATCGCGCAAGTGCTGCCGAGCAAGTGTTGCAACGCCCAGACCGCGTCGCGCGCGGCTGCTGTCGCCAAGGCCCTCGACATCCCCTACCAAGTCATCGACCTGGAGGACGACTTCAAGCGTGAGGTCGTGGACCCGTACCTCGAGGCCCACCGGAAAGGTCTTACGCCAAACCCCTGCATCCGTTGCAACCGCACGATGAAATTTGGCCGACTCGTGTCGCTCATGCGTGAACTTGGCTGCGAGCGCCTGGCCACCGGCCACTACGCCCGCACAGCCCGCGAGACCCTGCCCGACGGCAGTGAGCGCCTGCTCCTCTTGCAAGCTACCGACGCGAGTAAGGACCAGAGTTACTATCTCTACGGCCTGACGCAGGATCAGCTGGCGGCCGCGGTCTTTCCACTCGGCGGCATGCACAAGGCCGAAGTCTTCGCTCTGGCCGAACACTACGGCGTGCCGCACGATGAGTACTACCGTGAGAGCCAAGATCTGTGTTTCTTCCCGGAAAAAACACCGCAGGATTTTTTGAAGCGCCACCTGGCCGCCGACCTGCGACCGGGCGAGATTGTGCGCCGTGATGGCACGGTCGTCGGACAGCACCGCGGCCTCGCCCTCTACACCGTCGGTCAGCGCCGCGGCCTTGGCGTCGGCGGACTGAAGATCCCGCTTGAAGTGGTAGCCAAAGACGCGGATGGCAACCGACTCGTGGTGGCCGAGCGCGGCGCGGAACCGGCGCACGAAGTAACGCTGACCGACCTGCACTGGATCTCCTGGCGTCCGCCAGAAGAGAGTGAAGAACCCTTCACCGCCCGATTGCGCTCACTCGGTACACCTGTCAACGGCACACTCCGCTACCGTGGCTCTGCCGGTCGATTCGCCTTTTCTACCCCGCAGGGACCACAGGCTTGGGGGCAACATGTAGTGCTCTACCGAGGGGAAGAAGTGGTGGGCGGAGGCCAAATGAGTGGCTAAAGAAGCTATCGACATTGTTCCATGAGATCTTTCTGATACCATTTGGGAGGTGTCAAGATTGGCTCCATTCTGCTAGAATATCCAGATGTCCTCGTCGCTCCCCCACGGGCAGGCCTCGTACACACCCGACGGCCATATCGTGATTAACGGCGCCTCCGGGGACGCGCCGATTCCAACTGAGCCGAGTTGGTCGATGGTGGCGGAGGTGGAAGATCTCCTGCGTCAGCTCCCGGAAGATGCACCAACGATTGACGAACCGGTTGCCGCCTCTGAAGTGGTAAAGCCAGTGGTGAAGCGTGTCTCAAAGCCGTCGAAGATCGCCGTCACATTGGCGGCGATGCGAAGTAACATTCAACAGAGTGCCACCGAGCTTGTTTGGTGTGGCGTTGACGACATCCAGACTGCCGGCCGCAAGCTGCAGGCCACGGCCGCGAAAGCCGTGGATAACGTGCACGTCGCCAGCAAGAAGCTTCAGGTTTCTACCGCCAAGGCAGTGTTGGAAAGTGCCCGTCAGTACCAGCTGAGTGCAGAGGACGGCCAGCGCCTCGGCGCCAATCTCTACGACGAAAGCCGCACGCTCCTCGGACATTTCTGGTTCTTCCTCCGCCAGCCGGTGTGGGTGGCACGCAAGAATCGCACCGCCCGTCAGAGCAGCCGCGGTGCACTCTTCCTCAACGATGTCCTGCGTTTCGGCACAACCTTCGCGCTCATCTTCGGCACACTCTTCATCGGCCTCAACTACGAGAGCTTCTGGCAGATCGCCGCGGCTGAGTTGGATCCGTTGAGTCACGTTCCCGAACTCCAAGCTCAGATCCCGACACTGGCATCGCACTTGCAAGGTAGGGACCAGAAAGGTCACGAAGATGATTTGAACGTCGTCCCGCCCGTCGGTCCGCCCGAGAATCTGCTCATCGTCCCGAAGCTCGGGCTGAATGTGCCGATTGTTGAGCCCTCCGAGGCACCGCTCATCAATCAGGATTGGACCGGCCTCGAGAATGAGATCCAAGCTTCACTCCAAGACGGTGTCGTCCACTATCCCGGCACCGCGCGCCCTGGCCAAGCCGGCAATTTCTTCGTGACAGGTCACAGCTCGTACTACGCCTGGGCACCAGGCAAATTCAAATCGGTTTTCGCCCGTCTGTCGGATCTTAAAGTCGGTGATGAGTACTGGGTCTACTACGGCGGCGATAAGCACCGCTACAAAATCGTCTCGAGTACCGAGGTCCGTCCAAGCGAGGTTCACGTCCTCGATCAACCCACTGACCAGCGTCTGGCCACACTCATGACTTGCACGCCGGTTGGCACAACTCTGCGACGCCTCATCATCTCAGCCGTCGAGATCGACCCGATCTCGGGCGAGCAGTTAGCCGTCGGCGAGCACGGCACGCAGGAAGCCCTGCCGAAGGTGCAGGTGGAGGTTCTGCCCATCTGAAAACCAGGGTATGCTGCGGGTCGTCGCACAGTATTGTTCTTTGTTGCGCCTGCCGCCGTGGTGAAATGGTAAACACGGGGGACTTAAAATCCCCTGCCCTCACGGGCCTGCTGGTTCGATTCCAGCCGGCGGCACCAGAACATCCCCGTTGTGAGACACTTACAATCCCCTGCCCTCACGGGCCTGCTGGTTCGATTCCAGCCGGCGGCACCAACAAGACTTGCCCACTGAATGCACTTAGAGAAGGATTGGGGCATGAAGCCTCGTCTCATCCACTCCATCGGTCATGCCCTCCGCGGGATCCGGGCCGTGTGGCGCGAGGAGCGCAGTTTCCGTCTGGAACTCCTCATCATTCTCGTCGTGATTGCCGGCTCGTTCTGGATGGGACTCAGCGAGATTGAATGGGTGGGCATCGCCATCGGCTCGGGCATGGTGCTCTGCGCGGAAATCGTGAACACGATTGCAGAGGATATTCTCGATCTTCTCCATCCCGATCACCATCCGATTGCAGGCCGGGTGAAGGACATGGGCGCCGCACTCGTTCTGACCAGTGCGCTCTCGGCGTCAGCCATTGCTCTGGCCATCATCGCAAGTCATTTGGGGCTCTAATGACAGAGAAACTCAAAAATGGTACAATGGTCTGTTGACCAAACCCCACACCCACATCGTCTCCCGGATCGGTGGTTGGATCGCGCTTGTCGTCTCGATTCTGGGTGTCGGCATGTACAACGCTCTCGGCAAGAACTTAAGCGGATCACTCTCGCCGTACGCCATCCTGCTAGCGAGTGAATTGGTCATGGCCGCGCTCGTACTGGTGGCTTTCGGAGCCGTACCGACATTCCAAGACATCAAGAAGCTGTCGAAGAAGACGCTGAAATACAGCATCATCGTCGCCACCGCGAGCTCAGTCATCGGTCCGATTTTCTGGCTAGAGGGTATCCAGTTGAGCAGCGCGACAAATGCCTCGCTCTTCGCCGGTGTCGATATCGTCTGCACAATGATTCTGGCCTCGGTCTGGCTGCGACAGCGTTTCCATCCCGAACAGATCGCCGGTGCGTTCGTGGTGTGTATCGGCATTGCGTTCGCCTTCCTTGTCTCATGTTCGCGCACTGGACTGAGTTTCGGATTGGGCGACGCTCTGCTCTTCCTCGGCACGGCATCGACGAGCGTCGGCAACGTCGTCTTCCGCAAATATCTGTCGCACTGTAACCCCCGCGTTTTCTTAAGCGTTCGCATCATCACGTGCATTGTCATTCTCACGGCAATTGCGCCATTCCTGACCGGCTCACTGGCGGAGGAGATCCTGAACATGCCGACTGTGCTGATCCTGACGCTTATCACCTTCGGTGTCGTTGGCCGCTTTGTAAGCATGTACGGCTACTACACAGCCATCGAGCGGCTCCCCATCACCACCGTTTCACTCTGCGGCTCCAGCACGGTCATCATCGGTCTCTTCTTCGCCTACGTCTTGGCAGGCGAAGCGATCGCTTGGTATCACATCGTCGGTGCCACGTTGATCATGAGCGGTATGGCACTCTTCGAGTGGCCGCATAAGCCAGTGCAGTGGCACCCACTACCGGTACCAATGAAGAGCGCCCATCATTGATGGTGTTGCGGAACGATGTCACTGACCGTAGCCTTGGCGCGTGTTCAAAATCTTCCGCGCGGCCGCCGGTGTCCTCCTCTTCGCTATCGCGGTGTGGACGATCGCCAACCCCTCTCTTAGTCGCTCGGCCGCAACAATCACCGAGCCGAGCGAACCGCACATCAGCACCGGAGCTTCACGCCTAACGGATGAGGACCGGTCTTTTCTCAAAGATCTTGCCGCTCTGACACGTCAACAACTGGATGATCTGTCTGAGGACGAGCGCCAGGCGTTGGAGCTGAAGGTTGCCTCGGTGAGCGCGCGTCTGCCAGACATCACATCAGAGGAAGATCCGCCTATCGGATCAGGAACACTGCTTTTCCGCGGCGAGATCACCGGTCCCGACGCCTTCCACTCCGCCCAGGGAACCGTGGCGATTGCGCGGATGAAGGCCACCGGTCAGATTATCGCCAGAGTGTCGCATCTCACCATGGATAAAGCCCCGCTCCTGCGCGTCATTCTCAGCTCAGACACCGAGGGCGATCCAACCAATCATCCGATCGTACTCGGAACGTTGAAGGGAAATCTTGGTTCTGCGAACTTCGACGTTCCTAAGAACGTCAACCTCAGCACCGTTCGCAGTTTGACGATCGTGTTTCCGCCCTTCGGGACACGCTTCGCTGTCGCGACTCTTCATTAACGGACTGCGTACGCCTGACTGGCCAAGAAGAGAATCTTCGCCAAGGCGGCGCGATTCACCGCGTCATCCGGACCGAAGTTGCCTGTCGCCTGGCCGTCGGTGCTGGTGTAGCCGCTGACGATCCCATCCGCCGCCGCTCGTTCCACGAAGGCAGCGAAGGCTAGGTTCTTTTTCACGTCTGCGAAGACCGTGCCCGTGGCGGGCACGGGTGCGACGCGGAAGGCCTGCAGGATCGTCGTCACCACTTCGCGACGCAGAGCTGGCCGGCTTAAGTCTTCGGACCCGTCACTGTACACGGCCCAGCCGAGCGTCTCGGCGCAACGCACGTACGGCTCGGACCAACGGCCCTGGGCTAAGCGACTCAGCAGCGTCGAACCGGTCTGGGCGCAGGAGGCCGCCGTCCGTCCGCTCACCTCAGCTGCGACCTTGGCGAGCTGCTCGACCGTGACGGAATCATCGGGACCAAAGAGTCCGAGCGCGGCACCAAACTCATCACGATACCCTGACATCCAACCACTCTCCAGGACGGCTCGCACGAACGGGGCGTACCACGACTCGCGGACAGCATCGCGGAAGGCCATGTCTTGGCCGTCAATGACGGCCGTGAGGAAGGTATCGGGTGTCAGCTGTTCGCGTACGACGGCCGATCCGGAAGCACTGAGGGGAAGAAGATCAGACTGAGATTCCAATGCTTCTTCGACCTTCTGAATAGCGTCTTCTGCGCGCAAATCCAGGACTGCACCAGAGAGGGCCTGCAGATCGGTCTGCAGGAGCGTACTTCCGGAGGCTGCTATCGCCTCAAAAGGCATCAAAAGCGATAGAATGGCAAGAGCCAGGGCAAGGGAGGGGTGCATGGGCACAATGTAGCGCCATCGGTGCTTCCACGCGCAGTCAATCAGCCGTAGTCTAGGGTGCGCGTCTATGTCATCTCATCCGCTCGATGCACAACCGGCTCAGGAGGGCGACGAGCCCAAGCGGCGCACGATCCTCGTCCTCGGCGCCGGACCGGACGATGCCGCTATGTTCGAAAATTCGCTGTGCGAGACGGTAGCGGCATACAGCGCAGCTGGGTACGCGGTGGTGTTGGTCGCACCGGATTTTCTCCCGATCACAACCGCGAATCGTTTTTACCAGCTGCCACTCATTCCGGAATTCCTTGAGCGCGTCATCGCGACCGAGCGACCGCAATCCATCGTCATCTCCGCCGCCGGTCAGTCGGCCCTGGCCGCCGGCTTGGAACTGGAGGCTCGCAACATCCTCCGTCGCTACAGCGTCTCAGTTCTCGGTACGCCCTCCGAGCGCCTCCTTGAACTGACGGAGCGCCCGTTGGGTTTGCTCGAGCTCGGCCCGATCGGCACCGATGTCCAGAAATCCATCGCCTGTCACACACTCGACGAAAGCCTGCGTGCGGCGGAATTTTTGGGGTACCCCGTTCTCGTCCGTGACCGGGACGGTTTCGCCGCCGAAGCCCGCGATGTTGTGACACTGAAAGAACATGTACGCCACGCACTCCTCAGTCACGAGGAGGTGCTCATCCAAGAAAGCACCTGTGGTTGGCGCGAGCTGCAATTCATCGTGGCTGGCGACCAGAGTGGGCAGACGCGAGTCCTCGCGGAGCTAGAGTGTTTTGATCCGCAGTCGGATGGCGCGCTCGAGCCGATCTTCATCACTCCGATCCAAAGCCTCCCCGACACTGAGCTCCTGTCACTCAGGAGCAGTGCTGAATCCCTTGCGGCCACTCTCGGAATCATCGGCGTGAGTACCGTTTCGGTGGCCGTCGAACGACGGCACGGGCATCGCCGACTCCTGACTCTCACTCCAAGACTCTCCCGCTCGGTCGGTATTGCTGCACGCGTCCGCGGGCTGCCACTGAGCCGTCTGGCGGCCGAACTGACCCTTGGCAAACTTCTCGATACTCACTCACTCCCCTCCCCCGCTTCACAGCCTCTCATCACGATCAGCTTGCCTGCGGTGTCGCCGCGACCTGGGGCGGGTCGTCCCGAGCACCCGATGCACATCGCCACGGGCGAGGTGATGGCGAGCGGCACCACTTTCATCGAAGCCCTGCAATCAGCCATCCGTATGCAATCAATTGGCGCGGATGGTCTCCTACCGCTGCCCTTCACCTTCACCGACCTACGCCGCGAATTGACGACACCGGGCCCACGCCGACTCCTCGCCATCGCCAACGCCATGGAGGGCGAATGGAGCGTGCAAGAACTCGCCATCCTCACCGGCATCGATCTGCACTACCTCAAAGCAATAGAAGAGTGTGTCACGCTGAAGCGTGCCCTCCTGCAACTTGGTAATGAGGCGCTCACTGAGGACCTCCTCTGGAGATTGAAACGCGCTGGATTTTCCGACCGATCCATCGCAGCCGTGCGCTCACAGAAGCCCGAAGAATTGACAGATCTTCGACGCAGCCTCGGCGTCCGCCCAAAGCTAAGAACCGCGTACGTGAGCGGTCCGAACGCGGCGACGTTCTACCTCAGCTACAGCGGGGAGATCGATCGAGCCTTGCCCGTCACTCCGATTCTTATCACTGCCCCCGGACCGACGGCCTCCGCTGCGGGACGGAGTGGTACCGTTTGTCTCCAGGAAACACTCGGAGTTTTGCGCGCTCAGGGTGAGCAACCGATCCTCCTAACGCCGGATCCATGGTCCGTCCGTGCCACAGACAACACGACGCTTATTCTCACCGAACTCTCACCCGAGAACGTTGCCGAAATTGCCACCATCCTGGAGCCGAAGAACGTCGTCACATGGACCGGCGGCGAGATTCCCGCCGCGGTCATAGCCGCACTGGGGGAAGCTGGCACTCCACTTCTTGGGACGGCCGCTTCGGAGGTCATCACGATCGACGACCCGCGACGCCTCGCTGCCCTGTGCACGGAACTCGGGCTGCCGCAGCCTGATTGGCGTGAAGCCGCCGATATGGACAGCGCCCTGGCCGCCGCCGAGTTGGCTGGCTACCCGATTCTCATTCGCGGCAGTCGAGGCCTGACGAAGGGGCGGACAGTCGTGGCCAGAACAGCTGAAGAACTACGCTCCTGGCTCGGAGCACCAGGTTTGGGACGCGACGCGCACATGATGATGGCACGCGCGCAGTTCGGCGAGAGCGTGGACATCGACGCCGTGGCGCAAGACGGCGCACTTGTCGCTCTCTCCATCGCCGAGCACGTCGAGCGATTCGCGCTCCACGACGATAGCGCCAGCACGGTCTTGCCGGCACAGATGCTCACGCTGCACATGCTCCGCCAACTGAAGACCGTTGCCGGCCGCTTGGCCGCCGCCCTCAACATCTCCGGGCCCTTCAGTCTCCAATTCCTGACGGAACGAGGTTCGGTCTTCCTGCTCGGCATCGAAATGCGACTCAGTCGCAACGCCGCCCTTGTGCCGTTGGCCTGTGGGCAGAATCTCCCGCGTCTGGCCATCGAAGCGGCACTCGGCCTTTGCACAGAAACGAACGTCATCGTCGCCGACTCCGATCACGTCGTGGTGCAAGTTGGCCAAAACCGAACTCGCGGCGAGACGACCCGACGGCGATCAACCGTCAGCCTAGGCGAGACGACGAGTCAGGCGCTCCTGACAGGGTTCGTTGGACTCGGACTGCGGCCGCCAGAACGCAGTCTCTTACTCTGTATCGATTCGCTCGACGACCTAACGACACTCCTGCCGACGATCCGCAACTTACACGATAAAGGTTTCGTTTTGCTCGCCACAACGAATGCACACGAGTTCTTGCAGGCGAGATCAATTCCTTCGGGCCTGCTCTACCGCCCCTCGGAACCGCGCAGCCCTAACGTCATGGAGTACGTCGAACAGAAGCGTCTCGATCTTGCCGTCGTCATTCCGCCGCTCGATAACGCCGCCCTCCTGGAAGAATCGCTCGCCATCCGCGCCAGTGCGGCCAAGCGTGAGCTCACACTGATTGAAAGTACGCATCTCTTTGCCGAGTTGGGTGAGGCGCTGGTGCAAGACACCATTGAATCGCTTCCCTGCCGCCCAAATCCCTACGCCACGGGGCTATAACCGCATTGCACGCCGGCCGGACCCCTCCTATACTCCCTCGGCATGCACTACGACGACCCCACCGACGACGATATTCAGGATGACGAACTGAGCGCTGGCGCTTCACGCTCCAGCCACAGTGACGATGTCATTTCCGCGGAAGAGGATTCGGGCGATGAGTCCGAGACCCTCGTCACCAAGGAAGGCTTAAAGAAGCTGAAAGAGGAGCTCGACCACCTGAAGAGCGTCCGCCGCCGCGAGGTTGCACAGCGCCTCAAGGAGGCCATTTCGTACGGAGACCTCTCGGAGAACTCCGAATACGAAGAGGCAAAGAATGAACAAGCCTTCGTCGAAGGTCGCATCATCGACCTCGAAGAGAAGATTAAGCACGCCAAGATCATTACCGAGAAGCGCACGATCGTCGGCAAGGAAATCACGATCGGCTCGACGATCACGATTCGCCGCCAAGAGAAGGAGAGTGATGAGCCTGAGACCTACACGATCGTCGGCGCCACCGAGGCCGATCCCTTCAAGCAGAAGATCAGCAACGAATCCCCGATCGGGCGCAGTCTGCTTGGTCGCTATAAGGGCGACAAGCTGACAGTCCAAACGCCTTCCGGCAACGTTGCGTACGAAATTATTAAGGTCGCCTGATGTTTGCTGATGACACTGCCGCCGGCTCGGCTCCTGCTCCTGCCGCCGGTGCCGCCGCTACGTCTGTCGTCATTCCTGACGCTGTAAGGGCGCAGTTCGGCGAGCTCATCGAGCTCATCCTCAAGTCCGAAAGTATGAACAATGAGGAGCGGCAGTACTGGGTGAATATCCTGCCGGTCATGACTCCGGAACAGGTGCAGAACCTCCGCGACATCCTTGAGAACGAGAAGAAACAGCTGGCCGCGATCGACCAAAAGTACAGCAAGGACATGAATTCGGTCGATCAGAAGCAGTTCGTCGCACAGGTGGACGAGGAACGTAAGCGCCGCTTGGCTGAGCGCGCCGCCGCCGAACAGAGTGCCAAACAGACCGAAGACAAAACGGCTGAGGACCTCCTCAATCAAATCAACGCGGCCGGCTGACCGCAGGCAGGAGGAGTGCCAAGAGCAAACGGTCGATCGCGGCCTGGATTTCATTGGGCGCCTCGTCGCTCGCTCGTAGCTCGCCATTCTTCAGGGAACGATCCAGATCGACAGCGAGTCGGACGAGCGCGACGATAGAGCGCTGATCACGACCGCGTACGAACGTCGCCAACGCTTGTGCCATCGGAAACGGCACGCCGCCGTCACGGACAGCCGCAGAGCTGTCGCCTGTTTCGTGCACGGCAGCGAACATCACCGCGGCATGGCGAACGAATAGGAGCAAGGTGTTCCAGAGTTGAAAGGCTTCGCCGCCGCGCTGTAAAAAACGATGAGCGAAAGTCATGGCCTCACGCGCCTGGCCTCGGCCGATGAGATCGGTGATGCGCCAAATGACGCCTTCGTCGGACGGTGACACAAACTCCTCGACGAGTGCGCGATCAATCGCACGACCAGCAGCGGCCAGCGCCAGTTTCTGCACTTCACTCTGCAACAACGCTTGATCGTCGCCAACCATCTCGAGCAGCGTCGCCTCGGCCCCGGCAGCGAAGGACGCACCGGCGCTGCCTGCCTCCTCGCGCAGCCACGCCTCCACCTGGCGGCGGTTCAAGGCGGGAAAGTCTTTCACGGCGTCGGCAATCGCCTCCGGCCCCTTGGCCGTCGCTGCCTTCTTGCGGCCGCGGGCGGGCGTCGCCGGCTTGCGAGCGACAAGGAGGAGTAGGACACCGGGATGGATGGAATTTTTGACCGTTTCCCACTCCTCGGACGAGAAATCCGGGATCGGTTCGACAATGACGAGTCGCTTGGAGGCGAGAAAAGGCATGACGGCAATGTCGTCGAGGAGAGCGCGGAGTGTGATCTTCTCGCCGTCCACATGACAAAGATTGTCCAAACCATGCTTTTGGGCAAATTCCTTGGACCAACGGCGTCTCTCCGCTGCCAGGGCGAAGGCGTTGTCGCCACTGAAGAGATAGATTTGAGCCACGAAAAGACTCTAGCGCATGTCTGTACAGCCGTCAGTCTCCTCATCTATTGCGACCTATTAGCTAAATACGTCAATACCACGCCGGTTGAGAGGGTGGCGTTCTTGGCCTATAATGGAGAGAAATGTTTGGACAAACACCCACCCCGAAACAGGCCCTGCGCACGGCGCGCATTCTTGGACTCGGACTGCTGAGCGTCACGACTGCCTTCGCGATTGGCATGCGCTCGGCGAATGATGTGACGCCGATTGCGCCGATTCAAGCAAATGAGCTCCTCACGCTGACTGGCGATTTGAACGGTGATGGTCTTGTGACAATGGCGGACGTCGACGTTGCCCTCACGTTAAGCCAAGGACGATTGGAACCCACTCTTGCCCAGCTGCGCGCCGATCCTAATCACGACGGTGCCATCACCGAGGATGACGCCCTCGCCATTCTGCGTTCTCTCCCACCCGCCCTCTAAGCTACCCATGACCGGACGCCTCTCCGCCCGCCTACTGGCCCTGACCGTGCTCCTGACTTCCGTCATGAGCCCGATGGCCCTGGCGCAAATGCCGACCGCAAACTTCACGTTCTCTGCACACTGCGACATTGTCCCCGCTGGCAGCGGATCGTTCGCAGGTGAGCTGCCTATCCCTGGCAACAACTCGGGCAACGACTGTATGCCCTTTACTGTCCAGAACGACGGTTCGATGTTTGTGACGCCAGATATCGCTTCGGGTGCGACGCTGGCCATGGATCTCTACCTCCAGAATCCGAATAAGATCTCGATCACTCGCGTCAATGCCTGGTTGGCCTATGATCCGCAGACGCTCACCGGCGTGACGCTCACCGTCAGCTCGTCTTTCCCCAATGTCCAAGCGAATGAGACGGGATTCTTCTCAAGCAATGGTTACGCCAAGATCACGGCCAAGGCAGGTGCAACGCCTTCGAACGACGAGCGTGTGCTCGTTGGTACGGTCCGCATGAAGGTCATCAACACACTTAGCCCCAGCACGGTCATTAGTTTCTTCGACGTCGGCACAGGCCTGACCGGCAAAACCGTCGCCGTCAGTGGTATCGGTTCGGGCGAGACGCTAGTCCTGGGCGCCAAGCAACCATCACTCATGGTGCGCCTCGCGCCAACATTCGTCGCTAGTAGCTCGTCATCCTCGCCCGCAACGTCGTCGGGCATCACCGTCGCCCCCACATCATCGAGCTCGTCTGTTAGTAGCTCGATCGCATCGGCATCCTCCTCAAGCATCACATCCGTGACAGTTGTGTCCAATGCATCCAGTTCCAACATGAAAGCAGCTGCGCCGGTGCAACCAATCGTCACGACGCCGGTTCAGCCACAGGTGACGACCACGACGTTCTCTCAGCCGACAACTGACTTCCGCGGCATGCAGGTGCAGGCGCTGTCGATTGGTACTCAGGGCGGAAGCGCCATGCTGGCCTGGCAACCGCTGAACACAAAGAGCGTACAAGGCTATCACCTCTACTACAGCACCGTCTCTGGCGTGTACACCCAGCGGCGCACACTCACGGCTGACGCCTCAAGCGAGATCGTCACCAATCTGCCTGTCGGGGACACCTATTACTTTGCCATCCGCGCCTTCAACGCCAGCGGCGTCGAGAGCGCCTACAGCCGCGAGGTCGGCATCATCATCGGTCGTCCCGAGACATCCACTGCCCCGCTCACGGCCAATCTGACGTCCCCCATGCCCATCACACCGACAGCAACCTACCAGCCGCTGCCCACGAATAAGAATAAGACCGTTGCCGGTGCTACCGGTTCGTCTGACATCTTCAACATCTTCCTCGGCATCGCCGCCGTGGTCGGCATGTGGGCGGCCTTCCGCCGTCAGTTCGCCAGCTCCCCCGTCGCCGCCGTATGACCCCTGTTAATCCTCACTGGGATGTCACCGATACGCCGAAGCGTGCCGGGTCGGCTGTTGCTAAAACGGCCAGTCCAACGTTGAACCTGCCTGTAGCCATCCCCCGTGGCTCCCCCCGTCCGGCAGCGATGCTCGGCGTATTGTTCGTGGTGGGAACTGGGCTCTTCCTGAGCGTACAGAACACTCCCCTCAGCGGTAGCGTCACATCGAAAACCATCAACCTGACGAGCTCGGGTTTCAGTCAGACCACGATCAATGTGAATCAGGGCGACACGCTCGCATTGCGCAACGGCGATAACGTCACGCATACAGTCCAGATTATCAATCCCATCAGTGGCCGTGATCCGCTTGTGTCCATCACCCTGATGGCACGCCGGGCCGGTGTGATGACGATCTTGGAAAGTATTCCGACAGGCACGTACACGCTCAGCACCGCCGACCCTATTCCGGCCATCGCTCAGCTGAACGTTGGCGCCGGCGATGGTTCTGTTGATACGTCAGTGCCGGTCCCAAGTACGTTCGGCTCGACGAACACAGATTCGCCCTCCACCGGAACCAATGGCACTCAGAACGTGGGTGGGCAACCTGTCATCGATCTGGGCAACGGCTCGGCGTCATCTCGCACAATCCCCAGCGTGACTAATCCGGTCGACGCACCGCTGCCATTCGGGGGCGGCGCCGAAAACGCCATCGACACCTTCCCGATTGAAGTGAATCCGTACGCCCTCGGCAACGGACCACTGCACCCGAGTGCCGCAGCCACCACCGTCACTCAGACCGCTCTGCCCACTTCCGTATCGCAACTGGCCGGTGTGAGCGCTACTGAAACGCGCTCCTACCCGAACACCAGTGCCACCTCCGCCCTGGGCGCTCTACCCAGGCAACCGAGCAGCGGCGCCGAACTGTGGGTGGCGATCGCCGCCGCCCTTGTCGGTTTCTGGTTCTTCGTCCGTCGGATGACCGTCGCAAATTGAAGGCAGAATCTCCGCGGGGAAACCGAGCCCAATGAAACTTGACAATTCATCGTTTTTGCAGGTATTGTCGGAGCACCTGTGGGTCGACCGGCAAGACGCCAGTCGCTGCCACGGGCGGTCTAGAAGCACAGGAGGCTTCACATGCTCGTTCTCGCACGCAAGAAGGGTGAATCCATCGTCATCAACCGTGACATCACGGTGACGATCTTGGACATCCAAGGGGACCGGATCCGGCTGGGTATCGACGCTCCAAAGGACGTACCCGTGCATCGACAAGAGGTGTACGACCTCATCGCTGCAGACGCCGCGAACGGCAACCCCAACCCGGTCGGTGATGATGCCGGCCAAGCGTGAGACAAGCGACCATTTCCGACACCCGCGTCTCCGGAGAGACGCACAACCCCCGGTTTACATGGAGAGTAAACCGGGATTTTTTAAAAGGCCCGGACACATGCATGTCCGGGCGTCTGGCTCTGTACCAGTGGTTACTTCGTGGGCGTGTTCTGGGTTTTATCCCACTTCGGTTCGATGAACACGACCGCCTTGGCTTTCCCTTGCACGCTATAGGCCGTGCCGGGCGTGATGTAGACGAGGTCGCCGCTCTTCAGACGTTGTGCCTTACCGTCGAGCGTGACCGTCAACTCCCCCTCAAGTACGAGGATCGACTCGGTGCAGACGCTGTTTCGGCGACTCCCCTCTTCAGGATAGCGTCCGTCTTGGACGATCGTCGCAACCGACAGACGGTTCGTCGGACAGTCGGCGTAGAGCGTGCACTTGCCGCCGGGGATGTCGTACGTCTTCGCGTCCGCTACAGGGACGACCATTGCCGGAATTTTCGGCGACGGGATGGTGACCGGCGGATTGTCGGGCGGATCGGACTTGGCGACAATTGGCGTCGATGCGGGCGGGCGGTAGAAGTAGGAGAAGATCAGGATACCGACGATGACCGAGGCGAGGGCAGCAACGCGGCGTTGTGAAGGAGACACGGGAACCTCCAGTGCGAAAAGAGTTTGAAAGGGCGAAACGCGGGCGCACTGTAGGGAAAGTCTTGGCGTCAGGAAATGGATTTCAACGATTTTCTTGACGCAAAGAAAATGAGGTCTACGATACGCCGCAAGTGAAGTCCATGTACATTTGCGCCGGCCGCCACCTCTGGAACGTCTTTACGACGAAGAGAGGCGGGCACGTGTCGCAATAAGGACTCACGGATTACAGAAGCGACTCACAAGCCCCCCTCTCGAAAGACCGGGGGGCTTTTTGGACTCTCACAGCACCGTATCCTCGACCAGGCAGCATGCCGATCCCCAGGGGTCGTCATCCTGCCCGACCGACGCAAAGGAAAGGCATCACTAACCGGTCGGGCTGTTGCCCGCACCACATCCACACCCCGTTGAAAGGACTACGACCATGACCACGACCGCCATTCTCACCCGCGACGACCAGCACCTGACCTGCGCCAACCTCATCGCCACTGCCAAGCGTCTGAACGAGGCGAAGCGCAACCACAACTTCAGCGCCTTCCGCGAGATCTGCCTCACCTCCGGCCTCTCCGCCACCGTCACCTACAAGACGGCCACCGGCGGCCCCGACGAAACCTGCGACGAACCCCAGTTCTACTGGGACCGGCTCTGCACGGACATGGCGGGGACGATCGAGAGCGCGAAGAGCAACCGGGCGCTGGCCCGCGCGATGGGGATCGAAGTGTCGAACGCACACACGGCGGCGGCGAGCTTGCTCTACCGCCTCACCGAGTGCGCGTTCCCGGACATCTTCGATGTCGAACTCTGCCACCGTCCGCACGAATCCGCCAAGGAGAGCCGTGGCTTGCCCAGCCGCGTCACGATGTACCACGCCGCCAACGGCAGCGCACGGCACTCGTGGGCGAGCCATCTGTTCCTCCTCTTCCACGGCCACAATGTCGAGGCGATCATCAATCGCCACGTCCGCGAGCGCAGCAAGCACCTCTACGACCTCATGGGCGACAACGGCTACCGGCTCGGGCAGCTGCTCTACGAGCAGCGCATGCTCATCCCGGACGCCACGATGGCGAACCTCCTCAGCAGCGTGCTCAAGCGCGGCCAGAGCGGTGAGACCATCCACATCCTTGGGGCGTTCTGCCCCGACTACGCCTATGAGGCCACCGGGGATCCGAACCTGCCGTACCGCTACACCTTCGACGGTCTCAATACCGGCGTCGGTCTCGTGGCCCAGCAGTTCCTCCGGGTCACCCGGCCCATCTCGCAGTTCCTCACCTCCCTCGGCATCCGCCACGAGTTCGTGTACGGCATCGGCGACTTCGAGGCGGACTCCATCGACATCCAACGGCGCGTGCTCGGCCGGGAAGATTACGACGAGTTCGTCCGCCGGTGCTCCTGCTCCCTCGACGCATTTCGCGAGAAGATCGGGGCTGACATCCCCGTGACGCTCGAGCTGTGCGACGCACACCGGTGCAAGGGGCGCCTGCGGCCCTACGCCAAGGCGGCGACGGAGCAGATGGTCAGTGGCGACTTCGGTCGCATCGGGGAACTCTTCCCGAATCCGGAGAAGGTCATCGCTCAGATCGTGCGTGAGAACGGCGGTTTCTACCGACGCTGGTTCTCGCCCGACATGGGTGACGACAAGATCCGGGAACTGGTCCTGCTGCAGGGTGGCGAGTACGCGGCTCTCGCGCGTATCTATGCCGAAGACTTCAAGGAGTCGAACATCATCGTGCTGTCGGGTGACCGACCGCTCATGCACACGTTCGACGCCCTGCACACCGTCACCCCCATCCTTTGCGTCAAGCGGGCGTACTGAGCTCACAGCCGAAAGGCTCAGTACAACTTCACATCGCTGCCTCGGCAGCATCACTCATCCCCCAGACGGGCAACCGTCTGGGGGATCCCCTCTCACTTCCTCCGCTACACTCTCCCCATATGTCCCTCCCTCAACTCCTCGTCGACGCTTCGAGTCCCGAGATCCGCGCCCGCACCGGGCTCACCGCGCCGGACGTGTTCCTGTACCTCAGAGATGCCGCTGGCAAAGACAGCGCCTACTTTGACGCCCGGGAATACGGCGTACAGCAAGAGCGCCTGAAGGCGCTCGGCAGCAGCCTGAAGCTCGTTAAACTGGAGCCGTATCTGGAGCAAGCAGAGAAGATCGATATCTCCGCCTCACAGCAGCAGCGCGCACTTATCGCCATCCTGCGCGAGCAGAACATCGCAGAGCTGGCCGTCTCGGCCGCACTCCCCTACGGCTGGGCCACGGTGTTGGAGAAGGCCGGCATCACGCTCTCCATCCACGACTTCGCGCGCGAGCAGCGCCACAAGACCGAGCAGCAGCTTGGATTTATGGATAAGGCGCAGCGCGTCACTGAGGGCGCCTACGACCTCGTCCGCAAGATCCTCTCCGAGAGCACGATCGAGGGCAGCAAGATCCTGCACGGCGGCAAGCCCCTCACAAGCGAGTGGGTGAAGTCGCAGGTGCAGCTCTACTTCATCGAGCGCAACTTCAGCAATCCCCACGGCATGATCGTCGCCTCGGGCGAGCAGGCCGCGCGCCCGCACGACGACGGCCACGGCGAGCTCCTGGCCAACAGCACGATCATCGTCGATATCTTCCCGATGGATAATGTCACCGGCTACTACGCCGACATGACGCGCACCTATGTGAAGGGCACGCCTTCCGCCGACGCCCTCGCCATCCACACCGCGGTGCAGGAGGTCCAGAAGACCGTCCTCGACCAGATTCAGGTCGGCTCCGTCTGCGGCGATATCTACGCACTCACAGTTGAAGAGTTCAAGAAGCGCGGCTTCGAGAGCGGCAGCGAGAAGGGCTTCATGCACCGTACCGGCCATGGACTCGGCCTCTCGGTGCACGAAGATCCAAGCCTTCTTAAGGGCTGGAAGGACAAGATGGAGCCCGGCATGGTGACCACCGTCGAACCCGGCCTCTACTACCCGGGCATCGGCGGCTCGCGGATCGAAGACGTCGTCGTCTTCCACGAAGACGGCCGTAAGGAAAACATCACGCGCTACCCGAGCGACCTCATCATCCCCTAATCCCCCACCCACCATGTCCAACGTTTTCTTCCCCAAGGACGCCGCCAAGAAGTACGCCATCGACGGCGGCGACTGCTATCTCTACCCCGACTGTCCGACCGGCCGCCTCTCGTGCGCGTACGTCGTGCAGGACGGCCGCTACCCCGTGCAGGGCCGGAAGGTGAACAAGACCTGCACCGAGGCGATGTTCATCATCGACGGCGAGTACACGATGAACCTCGGCGGCGAGATCCTGAAGCTGAAAGCCCACGACGTCGTCTACGTGACGCCGGGTACGCCGTACTCCATCGAAGGCAAAGGCACGTCGTTCGTCTTCATCGAACCGAAGTGGGACTCGGCCCAGAACGTCTCCACGGAGTGACGTCAGGGGCAAGCCGGCCGTGGGTTCGAGGTGATCGTCGTGCCGTAGTGCACGGTCAGGAAATACTTGCGTGACGCCGGATCGACGGCGATACCGAGCCCCAGCATCCGGAAGTTCGGTTGCACGAGACTGCGCCAGTGCGGGCCGTCGCCCGCCTCTTCACTGGTGTAGAAATCGAATGTCGTCCGGACTGCATCGATGAAATTACCGGTGCAGTCGCCGTCTGTCGGACAACGGTAGACCCCCCAGCCGATGTTCTCGGTGAAGGTGATGCGATCGACGTTCTTGAAGGAGAGGCCAAGATTGGAGAACCACTGCTCGATCTGGCCGTAGTCATAGTAGGCGCTGTCACCGAAGCGCTTGTGGGAGATCGTTCCCTTGTCTCGCGCGGAGGCCGCCCAGAGTCCGGCCGTCCAGTCGAGCGGGCGGCTGAAGCTGTACGGCGTGAGGCCGCGGCTCGTCCGTAGGCCATTCACCCAACCAAGCCAAGCCCGGCGGACTTCATCCATATTCACGCGCGCAACCGACTCCGGCGAAACGAGACGGCAATCCTTCACCAGGAGATCCTCGGCCGCGGCGGCGGGAAGGTCGGTGACGCCGGTTTGTAATCGCCAGAGGATCTGAGCCATCTCGCCACGTGTGACGGTCTGCTCGGCGTGGCCGAGGGTCGGCGGCACAGCCTGCTTTTCCGCGACCGCTTGCATCGCTGGCACATACCATGCGTCGCCTTCATGAAGGGCATCTGTGATGACAAGATTCATCAAGCGCACAGCAATTTGAGAGAGCTCGGCGAGCGTTAGCCGATCGGCAGGGTGGAACTTGCCGTCGGAGCCGCCTCGCATGAGCCCAAGCGCCTTGGCGCTACAGGCATACGGGGCGTACCAGGCCTGGATGTCGACATCTGGAAAGTCACGTCCCGGACGTCGGCACCCGCTCAACACTCTGCCACTTCCCGAGAGAAGCGTGATGATCTTTGCCGCCTCGGCTCGGTTCAGATGGTTATCAGGACGAAACGTGCCGTCAGCAAAACCCTGCAGCACGCCACGGTCATGAAAGTATGCCGCGGCACTAGCTGCAGGATTCGCAGGATCGACGTCGGTAAAAGGGCCCCCAGCGCGAGCTACGGGACTGAAGAGCAGTGCGATGAAAGCGGCAGCGGATGCAAAACGTAACACGCCAGTATCATACCGCATCCTGATCACAGTCCCGATGCCCATTGCGCTTGGCGCGACGGCGGAGTAATTCCTGACGCCAGACATGATAGTCACGCAACTCGTCGAGTGAGGGCTTCAGTTTCCCTTCCACACGTTCTAAATGTGTCAAATGCTCGTACGCCGCCTCCAAGATGTTCTGCTGATCCAGCTCCGAGTGCCGTTGATGTTTCGCACCGCGTAGCACCGTCAGTAGTTCCGACCGCACGTTCGGTTGCATCGGTTTCACCCAGGCCAGTTCGCAGTTGTGGCCTTTTTCCTGCAAGATCTGGACGAGCTGTGCGACCGGACAGGCCTCTTGAAACATACCCTGCAAACCGTCAACGACTTCAGCAGCCTCGTCCGGTAACTCAATCCCCGCGCTAACGGCAACGATGACACCCTGGGTCAATTTTGATTCCTCGGCTAGATGGGTCCAGCGGTGCACCTTATGCCGAACGGCATTACGTCGGCCCTCAATGTTGTGCATCGGCGTCAGCAGAACTTGAGGTTCGTACAACGATTCCCAGCGCGTGGGATTCAGAATCTCCAGGCCATCTGCGATCACGGCCGGCGGGAGTGTGAGACGCAGGCGAGTCGCGCGTACGAGCAGCAGCGAACGCAAAAGACCATCGGGCATGGGATGTCCAACCACTCGATGCCAGTCGTTGTGGCGGTCTTCGTTGACGATGGTGATGTTGGTACGATGACTAGAGCCCCCATGCGATCTGGGCAACCCGTGATGCTCATTGCGTGAGGACATCAACCATAGTGAAATCCTCCTCCGCCCCATTGGCAAGTCTTTTATGAGAACCGTGGTGGGCCGGGAAGGATTTGCACCTTCGAAGGCAGAAGCCACCTGATTTACAGTCAGGCCCGTTTGACTACTTCGGTACCGACCCACGGAACAAAAACGACAAGAAGAAAGAGCGTGCGCAAGCCAATACATTCTACGTCAAGGAATGTCCCGGCTCAATGCCTGTTCCCGTGCCCCTACGCTACCATTGCGGCATGGCGAAACTCTGGTTCCGCGCCAAGCGCTACGGCTACGGCTGGACCCCGGCCACCTGGCAGGGATGGCTCGTAGTAGGCATTGCCATTTTTTTGTATCTCGTGCCATCCGGCCTGCTGCTGATCTTCGGTCCCGAAGCACTGTCTGCCGAAACCTTCCTCGCCCTCTGTCTGCCGTGGTACGTCGGCATCACCATCGTCCTCATTTGGATCTCAGCTAAAACTGGTGAACCTCTGCGTTGGCGCTGGGGCGGGCGCTGAGAAGGTATACTGACGCCATCCCCCCCTCCCCTATGGTCCTCACGAACCTTTCGGTCCTCGGCGTCGTATTGGCGTCCGTCATCGGCTGGCTTCTGGGCTGGCTTTGGCATTCACCATACCTCTTCGGCCCGCTCTGGATGAAATGTTCGAAACTGAGTACCGAGCAGCTCATCGCCAACCGCGAGAAGTCGATGATCTACGGCTTTCTCAACGTCATTCTGGGAGTCGTCCTCCTTGGACTCCTCCTATCGTTCTTACACCCTGGCAGCATTCGCGAGGCGCTCGATTTCTCCTTCATTGCCTGGCTGGCCCTACAGCTGCCGTCGCTCCTCAGCTCCTGGATCTTCGAACAGCGGTCACCCGTCATGCTCGCAATCAACGGCGGATTCTCGCTGCTGCTCACACTCGTCACCGCGGTCATCCTGACCATTACGGCCTAATCACTCGTATCGCAGTGCTTCCATCGGGCTCAGATCTGCCGCTCGTTTGGCCGGATAGAGGCCGAAGACGAGACCGGTGCCGATGGCCATGCCAGCCGCAATGACGATTGCCCAGGGTGAGAGGATGAATTCGAATGTCCCGAGGAAACGCGCGGCGATTTTCGACAGAATCCAGCCAAGACCCGCACCGCCAATGATGCCGATGATGCCGCCGCCGAGTGTGAGCGATACGGCTTCATAGAGGAACTGACCCATGATGTCGCGACGCATGGCACCCACAGCCTTCCGCAGTCCAATTTCGCGCGTTCTCTCGGTGACCGTCACGAGCATGATGTTCATGATGCCAATACCACCGACAATGAGTGAGATACCGGCGACAAGTGAAAGAAAGAGCGTGAGGCCGAGTGTCACAGTGCTAATAATGCCCGTGGCCTGCTCGGCGCTGTGGATGCCAAAGTCATCCTTATCGGGGTCATTCTCTGGATTCTTGATGCGATGCTGCTCGCGAAGAACTGACTTCACGTCCATCGTGGCTAGTTCTCCGTCACCGACCGTCTGACACAGCATGTATGTCAGGTGCTTCTGGCCGGTCTGGGCCCGTGCGGCCGAGTACGGAATGAACACGGTGCCGTCGAGCTGCTGCAGAAGAGCTGAACCAGCACTCTTGAGAATGCCAACAACGGTATAGGACACATTGCCAATCGTGACACGCTCACCGATCGCATCTCGGTTCCCGAACAAATCTTCAGCCGTTTTTGATCCAAGAACTGCTACCGCTTTGGCACCGTCCTCGTCGGCCGGTTCAAGCGTCCGACCGCGTGAGATTTTGAGCGCATAGTTCTCGATGAGAACTCCATAGGCGCCAAGCACGAGCGGCTTTGTCTCTTCGGTACCGAAGGTCACCGTCTCGGAAACAACAATGACGGGCGTAGCGTTCTTGACGGTCGATAGACGGCTGATCGCTTCAAAATCGTCAAAGGTCAGACTCTTCAAGTTACCGCCGAATTTCGACAGACCCTGGGGCAGAATTTCCAACATGTTCGTACCGACACTCTCCACCTGGTCGAGAATGTAATTCTGAAAACTCGCACCCATCGACACCATGAGCACGACCGAACCGACACCGATCATGATGCCAAGCGTCGTCAGAAGCGACCGTGTCATGTTCGCGGTAATCCCCTTCAGCGCGGTGGTGAGCGTATCTTGAATCAGCATGAGATCATTCGTAACGGAGGGCTTCCATAGGCTCGAGCAGGGACGCACGACGGGCGGGCGAGATCCCGAAAACAAGCCCCGTAATCGCCGCCATCGCCAGTGCGGCAACGATGGAAAGCGGTTCGATACTAAATTCGTAGGTAGAGAGGAAGGCGCGAGCGATGATTGCGATGAGATACGCACCACCGATGCCTAGGATGGTGCCGATCACTCCGCCGACGAATGTCAGGAGCACAGCCTCAATGAGAAACTGGCGCAAGATGTCGCGGCGCAATGCTCCCACCGCTTTGCGTAGGCCGATTTCGCGTGTGCGCTCAGAGACAGTCACCAACATAATATTCATGATGCCGATGCCGCCGACGACGAGGGAGATGGCGGCGATCATCGTGATGAACATCGTCAATCCAAGCGAGACACCGCTCAAGATCTGATTGGCCTGGGCGGAATCGCGGACGACGAAATCGTCTTTCGTAGTGTCATCCTTGGGATTCTGGATGCCATGACGGCGACGCAGGAGATCCTTCACATCGGCGAAGGCGCTGTCGAAATCATCCACAGCCTCCATTGTGACGTAGTTCACGTAGCGTTGACCCGTGACGGACTTTGCCACAGTGAAGGGCACATAGATGCGGTCGTCGGCATTCTGGAAGAACTGCGACCCTAGCGGCGATGCCAAGCCGATAATGGTGTAGGTATTGTCGCCGATCTTGATGCGTCGACCGAGTGGATCCTGGCTGCCGAATAACTTCTCACTCGCAGTCTTGCCGATAACTGCCACAGTCTTCGCACCATCTACATCTGCACGATCAAAGAGTCGACCCGCGGCGGCGGTGATGCTGGAGTTATGGAATTGCTCGGGATAGACACCAATGACACGGGCTCCCGACGTCTGACGTTCGTACGTCACTGGCTGGCCGACGAAAATCGCCGGCGAGATGTTCGTGATGGTGGGAAGCTTGCGGAGTTGCTCGATATCGTCAAACGTGAGGCTGTCATGACCGGCTGTCACAGCGCTTGCGCCGCCTTCCTGGACACCGGGGAAGATCACCATGCTCTTGGGGCCGAGGCTGCTGATCTGACCTAAAATGAGGCCCTGCATGCTGGCACCGATCGCGCTCATGAGCACGACCGCGCCGACGCCGATGATGATGCCGAGCATCGTCAGGGCGGAACGGGTGAGGTTCGCTGTCACCCCCTTACGTGCCGATTTGAGGGTGTCGGTCAGGCGCATGGTTACTTGAGGTTCTCGACGTGATCGGCGAACAGACGCTCAAAGCTGCGAGAGTCATCGGCGATACGGCCGTCGCGGATATGGAGGATGCGCTCGGCGTGCTGGGCCGTGAGCATCTCGTGTGTGACGAGGATAATGGAGTGCCCAGCGGAATGCAGGGCTTGAAGAGCTTGCATGACTGCGCGTCCGGACGCGGAATCGAGGTTGCCTGTTGGCTCATCGGCAAAGATCAATTCCGGATCGGTGACGAGTGCGCGAGCAATGGCGACACGCTGTTTCTGACCGCCGGAGAGCTGGCTGCTCATGTATTCGGCGCGGTCCCCAAGACCGACCTTCTCGATTGCCGCCAGAGCCCGGTCGCGACGCTCGGCGACGGGAATCGTCGGGTGATAAAGGAGTGGCAACATGACGTTCTCCATCACCGTCGTACGCGGCAAGAGGTTGAAAGCCTGGAAGACGAAGCTCACACGCGTCGCGCGAATGCGGGCCAGGGCGTCGTCATCCATCACTTCGGTCTTTTGGCCGTTGAACACATACTCGCCACCTGTATGCGAATCGAGAAATCCCAGAATATGCATGAGTGTGGACTTGCCCGAGCCGGACGGTCCCATGATGGCGACGAACTCGCCGCGATTGATCTTCAAATCGATATCAAACAGCACCTTCGTCTCGACCCCATCGTTAAAGTACGACTTGCAGAGTTTGAAGGTTTCAATGAGGGGAGGGTGCTCAGAGGGCATGTAATGAAGAGGTTACTTCTTTTCAAGAACAACAACTGTCTCGCCTTCCTGGAGGCCACTCTGGATCTCTACCTCGCCGTCTGATCCGTCGATACCAAGGATCACCGAACGTTCTTCTGTGGTTCCATCCGACTCCTGCACGCGGACGTATTCCTCGCCAGTGGGGCGCTGGAGAACGGCGCGGCGCGGAATCGTGAGAACCTGAGCACGCTGGGCAGAAACAATCTCAGCATCACCGGTCATGCCGATCTTCAGATCGTTATGCGGATAAACGAAGTCGAGCTTCACTCGATACTTCGAGACGCCATCCTTGTCCGTTACACCCGGATCGATCTCCGAGACACGGAGCTTAAACTTCACGTTCGGATAGGCGTCGAGAGCGATGGCTCCGGACTGACTGAGACGGACCTTGGGAATGTCGATCTCAGAGACGAACATTTCGATGCGCATCGGGCTGTCACCGAGCATCGTCACGGCCGGCCCAGCCGGAAGCGCCTCTCCGGCCTTCACATTCACCTTCGTGATAATTCCAGCCTCAGGGGCGACGAGCACGGTGTTGTTCAACTGCGCAGCGGCACGAGCGAGATCGGCCGAGGCCTGGCGGACACGAGCCTGGGCGGCACTCAGATCGGTAGCACGCGTCGGCGCCTTCTTGCTATCAAGCTGGGCCTGCGAAATTCGCACGGCCGAGTCATACGTGAGAATATCGGCGGTCGCCTTATCACGCGTGCCTGTGGCGGCGGTGATGGCGTTCTCTTCAACTTGAATCTGCGTATCAAAGCTCGCGGACGCATCCTGCAGCGCCTTCAGATCAGTATCGAGGGTCGTCAGTACGGTCTGCATCGACGAGCGTAGTCCGGTGAGCGTCGCTTTGTCGGCCTCGCGATCGGCAGCGGTGTAGCTGGAAATTTCTTGCATCGAACTCACAAGGTTGTACGCCTGGGCCAGAACATCGGACGCCTGCACGACGGCGCCGCGGGCCATCTGGAACGCATCCAAGGCCGCGCGGTAGTCGGAAGAGACGGACGCAACGGACGCTTCGGCTGCCTTCAAGGCGTCGCCAGCGCGCTGGCGCTCCTTGACGACGTCGGATTCACGATCGGGTGACGAACGCGTGAGAGCATCCGAGAGCTTCACTTGGGCAAAGACATCATCAAGGTTGCCAAGTGCCGTCTCAGCCAAGACGAGCTGCTGGGCAATCGTACTGTGAGCCAGGCTGACCTGACCGCCAAGGCTGACATCGGCCTGCTGCTTCAAGACAGTCAACTTCGTCTGTGAGGCGGAGAGATTATTCTCGGCCGTCGTTAACGACGCCTTGGCGGCTTCGAGTGCAGCCTTTTTGTTTGCCAGATCCGCCTCGGAAATCGCGATGTCTTCGGGCCGAGCTCCTTCCTCTAGGGCTTGAAGCTGGGCCTGAGCATAGTCAAGGTTGGCCGACTGTGACGCGACGGTAGCGCGCAGATCGGCATTGCGCAGAACGGCGATCACCTGGCCCTGACCGACAGCATCACCCTCCTTCACTTCCACAGCGGACACGATGCCTGACGTAGGGAATTGCAACGCTAGATCACGCTCAGAGACAACAGTGCCAACCGCCTCGACAAGTTGGACGACATCTTTCTTCTCGACTTTGGCCGAAATAATCTGTGGTGCGGCCGGCTGTGAGAGGCTGTAGACGACGTACCCGACCAGAAGCACAGGAGCGATGATGAAGACCGTGCGCCAGGGGTGACGACGAACGGTGCCAGGAAGGCCGAGGATGAATGCGGGAATCTGCATGGAGTTACTGAGAAGAGCGAGTAGTAGTAATCATTGTCTGCAAGATGCGCAAGAGCTGGGCCTGATCCTCCAGGGGAATGGAGGAATGAACCGAACGAATCATGTCACGGTGAGCCTGCATCTTTTCTGCCAAGGCAGTACGGCCCTGCGCGGTCAGCTGCAAACGGACAAGTTTGCGGTTACTGGCGTCAGCTCGACGCTCAATCCAGCCCAAATCGACGAGCTTCTGGGCGAATGATGTCGCGGAGGGCGACGTCACGTCCAAAGCCTCAGCGAATTCCGTCATCGTCATGCCCTGCTTCTCAGCGATGAGGCCGAGCGCACGGATCTGGAGCCAATTGCCTTCTTTATTCTCAGCGCACTTGCGGTGCATGAGGCGACCGAATTCGAGCACGGCATCCAGGAGCTGATCGGAGACGTTTGGTGTCATAACGGGTGCGTAATATTTAGGTTACCTAAATAATACATCACCGTATGATTCTGAGTCAAGACTCTCCCCTCCTCTCAGCGCAGAAAACGGTCGATGACTATCTGAAACTCGCTGAAGGGGTAAGCGCCAGAAATCAGCTTAGAATCGCCATTCTGGCCAAGTATCCAGAAGGCCGGAGTGCCGCTGACGCCTGAATCTTCGCCGGCCTGTAGGTCGGCATCGACGATGTCACTCGTCGCCTGATCATCAAAACAGGTGTCGAACGCCTTGGCGTCGAGCCCGGTGATGCCGTGAGCCCAGGTCTTGAGCGTGGCATCGGTATTCCGGGTCAGTTTGTCCTGATTCAGAAAAATCGCATCGTGCAGCTTCCAGGCCAGAGCGCCGGACTGCGTATGTGCACATTCCACGGCTACCGCCGCCGGGAAGGCCGCGGGATGGAAGCTCAAGGGGAAGTTGCGGTAGACGAACCGCACCTTGCCGGTATCGATGTAGGTCTTCTTGATCTGCGGGAAGGCGTCAGCCTGGAAGCGAGCGCAGAACGGGCATTCATAGTCGGAGAACTCGATCATTGTTACGGGCGCGTCGTCGGAACCGAGGGCCATACCGTTGCCCGCGGTCGGCGGGGTGGGCACCTGCTCCGGCGCGGAGGGAGTAGGCGCTACGCCGTCGATTTTCTGCAGGATGCGGTCAACCACCATCGCCAGCTCGGCGCGCGTTACGGGCTCGTTGGGACGGAACTTCTCGCCATCACCCTTCATCAGGCCCGCATCCCTCACCGATGAGATCGCCTTTACCGCCCAATGGTCGGCGGGAACATCCAGAAACAGGCCTGGAGCGGCCACAGCCAGGGCGCCGCCGGCGAAGGCCAGGGCCGAGGACACGGCTAGGATGGAGACGAATGACGAACGGCTGAAGGTGGGCATGCCGGGAGCCTGGCAGAAAAGCAGCTAGATTGCCAGTGCCTGCGGTTGGTACAATGAGAACCGATGGCCAAACGCAAAAAGTCCCAACGCGGGACCTCCGGCCAACGGGAACTTCATCCGCACACGCGGCGCCTCATTAGTGGGACGCTCCAGCTGTGCCTCGGCATCGTTCTCCTCCTGACACTCCTCGGCCAAGCTGGAGTCGTCGGCGAGCGCGTCCATGACTTCCTGCGGATGTTCGTCGGTGCCTACGGTTTCGTGTTGCCACTCGGCCTCATCCTCTCGGGTACGTTCCGACTCTTCGACGACGGCAAGCGTCTGCTCGTGAAGCGCTCCATCGGCCTGGTCCTGTCGCTCTTCTCGCTCCTCGGCCTCGCTCACCTGTCACTCCCCTTCGATGAACTCTGGGTCAATCGCGCCGCGGCCGGCGGCGGCATTGGCTTCCTCGTGAGCTTCCCCTTTATGGAATTCCTCAGCCCGAGCGTGGGATACATCGTTCTTGGCTCGCTGTTCCTCGTCGGCATCTTCCTCTCCTTCGAGCCCGATTTCACCGCCGTACTCACCTGGGCCCAAGAAGCCTTCTCCCGCCCGGCCCCGCGCCGCTCGACCGCCACCGTCGCCAGTATCGAGCGCGATGAAGACACAGAGGAGGATGAGGATGACGGCGAAGACTTGATCGAGCAGGACGCCGTGGCACCCGAACTGAACATCGTTCGTCCGAGCTTCGCCCAGGCCGCCGTCTCGAGCGATGAACCCGCGCCGAAGCCCAAGCCCAAAGCCAAGCCGCGCGATATCGACTCGATCCAAATGACCGACACGCGCTACGAAGAGTGGACGTTCCCCTCGTTCGATCTTCTGGAGGCCTCGCAGAGCACGCTGACCGTGAACGACGAAGAATTGAAGCGCCAGGCGAAACTCATCGAAGAGAAACTCGGCGAGTTCGATATCGCCGTCACCGTCCGCGACGCCCGCCCTGGTCCGACCGTCACGCAGTTCACGCTCCAGCCGTCCGAAGGTGTCAAACTCAGCCGCATCGGCAACCTGAAAGACGACCTCGCCCTGGCCCTCGCCGCCCCCAGCCTGCGCATAGAAGCGCCAATTCCGGGCAAGTCGCTCGTCGGCATCGAGATGCCGAATATCGAGCGCACTACTGTGCATTTGCGTGAGATCATGGACAGCGCCTCCTTCCAGCAAAGCCAATCCCCTCTCACCTTCCCCCTCGGACGTGACGTCTCGGGTGAGGCGGTAGTGGCGACGCTCGACAGCATGCCTCACCTCCTGATTGCCGGTGCGACCGGCTCAGGAAAATCAGTGTGCATGAACGTCTTCCTGACGTCGCTTCTCTTCCAGAACGCGCCCCACCAGCTCAAGCTCATCCTCATCGATCCGAAGCGCGTCGAGCTCATGCCCTACAACGGCATCCCCCACTTGCTCACGCCCGTCATCACCGAAGCTGACACGGCTCTGAAGGCCCTGCGCTGGGCCGTCCAGGAAATGGGCCGCCGCTTGCACCGTTTCTCCGAGCAGGGCGCCCGCAATCTCGACGAATTCAACGAGAAGCAAGCCGACGAGTCGACAATGCTCCCGCGCATCGTGATCGTGGTCGACGAGCTCGCTGACCTTATGATGCGCCAATTCAAGCGCGACACCGAAACCATGATCGTCCGCATCGCCCAGATGGCTCGTGCCGTCGGTATGCACCTCATCATCGCCACGCAGCGCCCAAGCGTCGACGTCATCACTGGCCTCATCAAGGCCAACATCCCCACTCGCATGGCCTTCCGCGTCGTCAGCGCCGTGGATAGCCGCACCATCCTCGATGGCATCGGTGCCGAGGACCTGCTCGGCAAGGGCGATATGCTCTACATGACAGCTACCACTCCCAAGCCCGTGCGCGTGCAGGGCATCTACGTCTCTACAAAGGAAGTTGAGCGCGTCATCAACGCCGTGAAGATCGCCGGCGGCGGCCAAATTACCGAGCAGATCGGCCTCAGCAACGATGAAGACGATGACGAAGAAGGTGGTGACGGTGACGGTCCGGACGGCCCCAGTCAGATCGACCTTGATGCCTCCGACAACGGCGGCGACGATCTGTTCTTCGACGCTCTGCGCGTCGTCCAGAGCTCCAAGAAGGCCTCGGCCAGTCTTCTCCAGCGCCAACTGAAGGTTGGTTACGCCCGCGCCGCCCGCCTGCTCGACATTATGGAAGAGAAAGGTCTCATCGGTCCGGCCGACGGCGCCAAGCCCCGCCAGATTTACATGAGTGAGAAGGAACCTTCAGAAGTCGCCTGACATGCAGCTCCTCCTGGCTACCGAGAACCACGGCAAGGCGATCGAGTTCAGCGAACTCTTCGACGAGCTCGGCGTGACGATCGTCACTCTGAAAGATCTCGGATTGAAGCCGCTACCGGAAGAGACGGGCACGACGTTCGAGGAGAACGCCTTCCTCAAAGCTCGCCACGCCTTTGCACAAGCAGGCGTCCCGACCATCGCCGACGACTCGGGCTTCACCGTCGAAGCGCTCGCCGGTGAACTCGGTGTCTATACGCGCAGGTGGGGCGCTGGACCGAAAGCCACCGATGCGGAGTGGATCGAGTTCTTCCTCAGGCGTATGGAGAAAGAACCAAACCGTCGGGCGCGCTTCTCGTGCGCGATTGTTTACAAAGACGCGGACCGTGAAGAGATCTTCACCGGCCACTGCGACGGCGAAATCACGCACTCCGTTGAGGCCCAGTACCTCCCCGGCCTCGTCGCTTCGGCCTGCTTCCGGCCCGATGGCCAGACGAGGGTCTTTTCAGCCCTCACACCGGCTGAGAAGCACGCTATCAGCCATCGCGGCAACGCCATGAAACAACTCAAGACGTTCTTTGCCGGCCGAATAGTGTAACGTCAAATATGCCCGCCTCATGGTGATGAGACGGGCGAGGACAAACGACCTTCAGACAACTGACTCAAGAGGCGGGCAGATCATTGGGTGGTAGGGGCGCGCTCATGCGACGAGCGGTGAGCCAGACACGAGTCAGGAGTTCGCGGATGAAAATCCGACCACCGTCGGCATCCAACGCCGACATAAGATTGAAGTATGCCTCGAGCGCCTTCAGGATCTGTGCGCCATCGACCTTCTCGGGCAGGGGGATGATTGCGACGACGACGAGACCGTCACGCTCGATATTGCCGACGGTGTCATCGAGCACGGTGACCCATTCCAGACCGTCTTCGGCACGGAGTACTGCTAACTGATTCGGCGGAACCGGCATTCTGTGCCTCCTTCGGAGACTGTGGATTGAAGAATCGACCCTATATGCATTCTTACGATATTTTTTATATTGATCAAATATTCCCTGGACCGCACGATGAGAACCTCTATTCTTCACCAGAGCGATCATTTCTCCATCAGTCGTACCAGCGGTCGACCGCCCGTTCGGGGCAGTGGACCCCTGGCACGTTGTCAGGACAGTCAGTTAGAGGAGATCGCCATGCGCATCTCATGCAGAAATTGGCAAGTGGACGTAGAGTTCGTACGGACCGATGGCGTCGCCGAAGAAGCAATGATCCGGTCACTCAGGCAGCGGCAGGATGGCTATGAGTTGGTGGCAGAGGTTGTACCAAGACCCGGTAGGCTGCGATTCCACATCATGTCGGAAACACTTCAGACCCGCGGTCAGATGGCAGTCTTCGCCGATGGAGAGGAAGTTGCCTTCCATCCGATCGACAGCCACCGGATCGACGGCCCGCGTCTGGGAAATGACGCGGTGACGCTCGCGCACTTCCTCCCCGTGCCGCACGGGGCAGTCGGTGAGATGTATTGGGATTTCATCCTGCGCATCGTGGCGGCGCCGTAAGGTGCCGACGGCAGGGTTGCCGGCTTCCCTTGGGAAGCCGGTTTTTACGAGGGCAATATTTCGCCGTCCAAAGGGGTAAAGTCGAGGGCCATGATCTTGGCCCAGACTTTCTCGATGACGGATTCCAAGGCGGTGACATCGGCCGTAGGAATCTCAAATGTAACCGATGATGGCTCCACATCACGCTCGCCAATGAACTCGAGCGAGAACTCCATCGGTTCGTACCCGAGCGTCTCGATGGCACGTTCGATGAGGAGTTTGTAGAAGACGAGTTGGCGATAAAGATTTCCCGACTCTTCCTCGCGGATCTCACGTTCTGATTTCGGTGAGCCGGTCTTGTAATCGATGACACGGACTTTGGCTCCGTCGATGTGATAGAGATCAAGTCGATCGATAAGACCCTTCAAACGGATATCGCCGAGACGAGCCGTCAGGCGCTTCTCCGTTGCCCAGATGATTGGCGCCGTCTGCAGGCGAGCGGCGAAATACCGCGGCAAGGCCTTCTCGCCCAGATGTACAAGGCGCCGGCGCTCAGTCTCGGTCAGAATCTCGCGCTCGGTCATCGCGGTTTTAAAGCCTTCCAGCAAGGCTTCTTCCGACGAGACGCCCGTATCCTTCGCAACACGTGCCCACTCGCGTAAACCTTCATGCACAGCCGTACCGTAGGAAAGCGTCGCGCTCTTGGCTTGCGGCAAGCCGAGTAGATCTTGAGCCAAAAAGATCTGAGGGTCTTCGAGGAAGTGGTTGAGGGCAGTCACAGACAGCTCAAACTTCTCCAGCTTCGACCGGAGGAAAGATGCCAGTGCGCCATCGATCTTGGTCTGCGGCAGCGTCAGCACATTCGCCCGAATAGGTTCGCGCAGAGGAGTCAGCTCTTCGATCAACGGGCCCCCTTCAATGGCAAAGGCCGAGGGGCTGCAATCCTGCTCACGCTCGCCGCGCACCATGCGCTCCGGACAGGAGAGGATGAGTTCGCGCCGAGCCCTAGTCCAAGCCACGTATGCGAGCCGGCGCTCGTCCTCCAGTCCTTCGGCCAATGAGCCCCCGAACAGGAGTTCTTCGGGGAGGGCCAGACCCGGCATCGGGCGACGATGGTCCCAGTGCTTCTCGCGGAAGTTCATGACAATGACAGTGTCGAATTCCAACCCCTTGCTGCCGTGGGCCGTCATGAGCTGGATGCCGTCATCGACAAGATGCGGGACGTCGTACTGGAGCTTCAAACCGTACTGCTGACGGTATTCCAGATCGACGAGGAGTTCGCCGAGGCTGAAACGTGGATCTTCGTAGCCGCGGCTCTTGATGTGATCGAAGAATTCCGTCAACGCCATGAGATCGAGCGGATCGGTTGCGTTGGGGTCCGACGGGATGAGTCCTGACTCTTTCATCAATCGCTCAGCCAATTCGGGGAGGGTGAGAGTGTCGGTCTTGCCCTTCAAATCCAAGAGAAGATCCCGAGCCTGAAGAAGTCGTTCTAGAGCATGGAACGTCTGAGCCTCGGGCCGGTGTTCGATATCGGCGAGTACGTCGACGATGCGTAAGCTCATGCCGTCACTACTGCGCTTGGCCTGACTCATCTCCCGCTGCAGTGTCCAGAGTCGAGCCAAGTCAGCCGGATGGCAGCCGAAGCACGCGGCAGAGAGGGCGGAAGCCAGATTGTGATCGGCGCGGAGATCGTCGACTGCGCGAAGCAAGGCGATCGTCTGCAGGACTTTCGTATGATGGAGCAGATTCAGCTTGCCCGTGATTTGAGCAGGGATGCCGCGGCCGCGTAGTACCTCGTAGAGAGTAAAAAGCTCGCCATTCTTGCGTGTGAACACCGCAATTTCGCTCGCCTTCTGGCCGCTTCGCAGGCGCTCCTCGATCCACTCGGCGATGTTGAAGGGTTCAACCGCATCGGAAACCGGACGGAGCAGACGCGGAGCGGGACCCTCACCTTCCGAAAGTCCGCTCTGCAAATCCTTGTGAACACCCGGGATGCGGCCGACAAGACGCTCGCTATTCTCGGCAATAAGGCGGGTGGCGGTATCGAGGATCGTCTGGGTGGAGCGAAAGCTCGTCTGCAGGACGACAATGGGACAGGCCGGAAAGCGCTCGCGGAATTGGAGCATGCCGGAGATATTGGCACCCTGAAAACGGTAGATCGCCTGATCGTCATCGCCGACAACGCAGAGGTTCGGCTCGCCGGCTGCTTCCGGCGTCGTGGTGAGCGCCCGAATGAGGGCGTTCTGAGCGCCGTTCGTGTCCTGGTACTCGTCGACGATCACATACTGGTACCGCTCTTGGAGCCCTGCTAAAAGCCAATCTTCTGTCTTCAGGGCATCGGTCGCCACGGCGATCATATCATCATAGTCGAAGAGGCCTTCCTCGTGCAGTTTCTCCTCGTACTCCGCATACAACTGAGCGAATTCACGGCACTGTTGAGCCATTTTCTCATTGCGAGCCTGCACCTTCGTCCCAGGTTTGCTCTTGGTTGCCATTTCCACGGCGTAGAGTTCGGCAACCTCACGGACTCGGGCGACCGTCACGCCTTCACGTTTGCACTGGCTGATACGCGTCAGGATATCGGCGGTGCGGGCATACGGGTCCTTCGGATTCACCATCACGGCCGAGGCTGGCAAATGGTCGATCAGCCCGTTCAGAAGGCGAAAACGCCGCACATCCGTCGCTTGCTCTTCCAAACGCCGTTCAGCGAAGAGCTCGGGGTGGCTGAGGATGATGTCGTTACAGAAACCGTGGATGGTCGTGACCGTCACGCCGTAGGCGTCGGGGCCAATCAGCCGACGCAGGCGCTCGCGCATGGCCGTAGCGCCACTCGTCGAGAACGTCAGACAGAGGATATTACTCGGCCGGGCCTGGGTCTTGCGCAGGATGTTGCCCACGCGCACACCCACCACCTCGGTTTTGCCCGTCCCGGGGCCAGCCAGGACCATGAGCGGCCCCTCGATGGTATCCACGGCCTGACGCTGCGCGGCATTCAGCCGGTCGTACGACTTCTGGAAGGCGGCGAGGTGTTCAGCTCTCACGTCGGAAGTGTACAGCACAAAAAAGGCGGCTACCCGGTAGCCGCGATTTTATTATTAGACCATCTCAGGTCTTCTTCTTGGACTGATACCCAGCGGTCCAAGACATTCGTCCAAGGTCACACCGGAAGATCTGCAAGGCCCCCCGATCGAACACTCCCGGCACCGGCCGAGACAGGAGCAGCTTGCCGCTGTACCTTCCGCGCGGGTCACCTTCCCAGTGACGAAGATCTTCGTCCAAGACCCGCACTTCGACATCGTGAAGTTCTACTTCCTGTCCGGGATTCGGGACGATGGCGTCGCCGTTCACCACGGTGATCACCCACGTTTTCACATTCACGAAGATTGCGCAGAGGGCGAACTTCTCGCCGGGCACCATCGGCCGTCCATCGATGCTCATGACTGTCCTCCTGGAACGCTGTAAGGAACGGACTTTAAAAACGCCAGGTTATTCTACCCCTGTCAAATTCCTACTCAAGGCGTTATTTCAGCTCGATCGGCTGTTCCTGAGCACAGTGATCGCACTTCTGGATCTTCTGGCCGTTCTTCACGAGCGTCACCATCATGCCCTTATGGCACTTGGGACAGATCGTGCCGTGGACGAACGACGTCGGCTGCGATGAGAAACCGATGCGCTTGGGACTGGCGCCGTGCTCGCGGATGGCGAGTGAGCGGGGGTGGTCGCGCATCTTCTGCAGGACTTTGGCTTCAATTTGACGAATACGTTCGCGTGTGACGCCGAACTCTGTACCCACTTCCTCGAGCGTGTGGCCAATGCCGTCGCGCAGGCCGAAGCGCATCTCGATGATCTTGCGCTCACGGGGCGTGAGGAAGTCGAGCATGGCGTGCACGTTCTCCTTCTTCAGCTGGCGGTTGGTGGCCTCGAAGGGATTGATGGCCTCCTCGTCCTCGATGAAGTCGCCCAGCTTGCTGTCTTCCTCGCTGCCAACCGGGGCCTCGAGCGAGACGATGTCCTGCGAAATCTTCTGGATGTGCTGGACCTTCTTAATGTCCATCTCCATTTCAACGGCGAGCTCCTCGAGCGTCGGTTCGCGGCCGAGCTCCTGTACAAGACGGCGCTGCGTGTGCGTGAGCTTGTTGATCGTCTCGACCATGTGCACCGGGATGCGGATGGTGCGGGCTTGGTCGGCGATGGCGCGGGTGATGGCCTGGCGGATCCACCAGGTGGCGTACGTCGAGAACTTAAATCCGCGCTCCGGGTCGAACTTCTCGACGGCGCGGAAGAGGCCGATGTTTCCCTCCTGGATGAGATCCAGGAACGAGAGGCCGCGGCCGATGTACTTCTTGGCGATGGAAACGACGAGGCGCAGGTTAGCCTCGGCCAATTGCTGCTTGGCACCGGCGTCACCCTTGCGGATGCGGCGGGCGAGCTCGACTTCCTTTTTGGCGTCGATGAGCGGCACACGGCCGATCTCCGACAGGTACATGCGGACGGAGTCGTTGCTGATTTCAAGCAGATCGACCTCCTTCTCCTTGCGGCGTTGCTTCTTCTTATCGTCCTCGGAGAGCTCGCGTTCATCAGGAGCGATGCCGGCCGTCGCGACCATCTGCATCACCTCGCCGTCTTCGTCTTCTTCAAGCTTCTCGGCTACGCCTTCTTCTTCCTCCTCGCCTTCCTCCTCACCTTCGACTGCGTCGTCAGCGACGGTGACGATGTCGGCCAGATCCTCGGTCTCAGGAGCCTGGACCTGGGCGGCAGCCTTGCCTTTCTTCTCCCAGATCAGGGCATCTTTGACATCGATCACCTCAATGCCAAGATCAATGAAGAGCGTGTACACGTCATCAAGGAGATCGACGTTTTCCTCGGCGTTAGGAATCGCCGAGATGATTTCTTGGTGCGTGACGTAGCGCTGTTCCCGCCCTTTCTTCACCAGGTGCTTAATCGCCTCCGGGAACTTCTTCAGATCTTCATCTGAGGGTTGCGCAATGAACTTACGGGGATGGGAAGCCATGCCCTATTGAGGTGGAAAAGGAGACTGCTGGACCGTCATAGAGTACTCACCGAAAGGAGTGGAGGAAAGGGCATCTGGCCCAAATTCTCTAGATTGCGGTACGGGCGAGCTTCGCCGCCTGGGTGACCTGAGTCTTGAGCTGCTCCACCTCGGCCAAGTGGCCACCCTTTGTGGCCTCACGAAGCCGTTTAGCAATGTCCGGCAACTTGGAGCTAAGGATCGTCTCCTGATTGGCCCGCTGGCAGTGGGCGCGGATCTCACGGGCGGCGGTGCTGTCGTTCCAGCCTGCGAAGCCTTTTTCTTCCCAGTAGAGCAAGAGAATTTTGAGACGTTCCAGATCGGCCGTTTCCAGGCCGAGAGCGTCCACGCTGACGTCGGCAGCGCCGGGCGCAGCGGCTTTCTCCTGGAGCTTGGTATAGAGCGCGGCACCCAAGCCCGCTTCCGGCGGGATGAGCTCTTTGAGTTCGTGGAGAAACTGCGGATAGAGCACGAAGAGCAGCAGCGCCAATTCAGCCTTGGTACAAGCCGGGTGCGATTCGGCGGGCCCAACGTCCGCCGCGGGGCGGCGCTGCGCCGGACTCTGGTTGGCGGCGCGCAGATCCTGCTCAAGCGCGGTCTCGACGGTGCCGAGGACGGCCGCCGCACGGGCAACGAGCCGCGAGCGTTCGACGGCCGACGAAACGGCTTGAATGAGCGGCAATAGTCGATGGAGCGCGGCGCGGCGGACGGTCGGATCGGCCAGATTGAGAGCGGCGATCTCCTGCAAGACCAAGTCGATGTAGGGCACGCCGCCGTCGCTTAAGATCTGGCGGAGGAGATCGGGCTGATCGAGCGCCAGGTCGGCGGGGTCTTTCTCGGGCAGAGTGACGGCCTGCACCTGCAGGTCGTGCGCGGCCAGAATGAGGAACGCTCGCTCGGCCGCGTCTTTTCCAGCACGATCAGAATCGAGGCAGAGCACCACCTGATCGACATGGCGCTTGAGGAAGCGCGCGTGCTCTTCGGTCAGGGCTGTGCCACAGCAAGCGACGGCGTTTTGGACACCGACGCGGCGGCAGGCGAACACATCGAAGTAGCCCTCCACGAGGACGACGCGTCGCGTCTGGCGGATGGCATCGCGGGCTTCAGGCAGGCCGAAGAGGACATCGGACTTGTGGTAGAGCGGCGTCTCGGAGGTATTGATGTACTTGGCCGGATCGTCGGCGCGCATCGCGCGGCCGCCAAAACCGATGAGACGACCCTGCTGGTCGCGGATCGGGATCATGAGGCGCTCACGGAAGCGGTCGTACGGCCGCTGGTCGGCCAAGTCCTTCTGGGCGGCAAGACCGCAGCCGAGGATTTCGGTTTTGCTAAATCCGTCCTTGAGCAGATGATCGTAGGTCGCGGTGAAGCCGGCCGGAGCCAGGCCGAGCTCGAGCGCGCGAATTTCCTCCGGTGTCATCCCGCGCTTGGCGAGATAGGCGGTTGTCTCGGGCGAGGCAGCGAGGTTCTTTACATAGAATGAGAGGGCGGCCTGCAAACAGTCGCGCATGCGCTCGCGCTCGTCTTTCTTCGGACCCTGGACCGGGCCCTGCTTGGGCAGTTCCACGCCCGTGCGCTCGGCCAGGTCGCGGATGGCCTGGGGAAAATCCACGCCCTCGATCAGCTGGTAGAAACTGAAGATATCGCCGCCCTTCTGACAGGCGAAGCAGTAGGCAATCCCCTTGTCCGGCGAGATCAGGAAACTCGGCTTCTTATCGTTGTGGAAGGGGCAGAGCGCCTTGAAACTGCGGCCTTTCTTCTCGATCTTGCAGTACTGCGCAACGAGATCCTCGATTGGGAGCCGGGTCTTGATCTCGGAGACGGAATCCATGGGAGGTCAGTATAGCATCCACACCACGCTTACGAAGCATCCACGCGCGACTCTTCTGGCCGCAGGCCTAGGAGCTCCAGTAACGCAGTACGGGCCACTCCTTGCTGTCGCATAGCCTCGTTACATGCGAACTCATTCGCCTTGATCGCAAACCAATTGAGCGGAATGCCTGCCTCGATCTGAACCCGCATAAACTCCAGCAACGGTCGATCCACCTCCTCGACTGTCACATCGTCCGAGCCGCACGCGTTCACAAATACCTCCATCATCATTGTGTACGAGGGTCGGCCCGCGGCGCGCCAGACACTTTCAAACGCCCAGTGGAATTCATCCTCTCGCCGACACTGTGCTTCATAGGCCGTTTCCATAGTGATTTACGAGCGCTGGACGACCCAGCGCGAGAGGCGATTCAAGAGTCGCCCCTTACTGACGACGCCCGAGCCGAGCGGCACACCATCCCAGATGAGGATGACATCGCCCGCTATGCCCTCGGGTGCGTCGAGATCCTTACCGTCCAGCAACTGCTCAAGTTGAACATCGTCGACACGGACGACGTTCTTCGTCGCCTCGCCACCGCGCAGGCTCACCATCTCCTGGACGATGCGGGCTCGATGTTCCTCGACACGCTTGGCCCACGGTAGACCGAGACTGTCGACCGGGCCGGGCATGGGAAAGTTCCAGACGGCCTCCGTTGTGAGTAGAAGCTGATTGCCACCCTCGAGCAGAAGCTCACCGGGGCGAAGGAAGCTTGAGCCGAAATCCTCCTCGAAGTCCCGGGCGAACTGTTCCTGTCGGCCCGTGGGCAGCGGCATGATGCGGAAGGGCACCGTCTCCATCGGCTCGACAGCGCGGGTCGTCGCGGTCTTCTCGAAGACCGCGCAGAAGAAGCCTTCGGTGTCGTACGTCTGCGGCCAAAGACGGAGCAGCGGCAATTGGCCCGGACCCACGTTCCACTTTTGCTGCACGAGCTGACTATCGGCGATGGGCTGATCGAAGAGACCAGCCGGGCCGATCCCGAGCGTACGCGGATCGAGCACCGTCACCCGGCCCTCATAGCGCTGCAAGAGCCACGAGACGACACCCTCGTTTTCTTCGGGCGTCAGCGTGCACGTTGAATAGACAAGGCGGCCACCGACCTTGAGCGCATGCAGGGCTGACTCGAGTAGCTCCTGCTGGACGCGCGACATCTTGCCGACGCTCTCGTCGCCGCCGTACTTGAGCGCGTCGCTGTCTTTGCGGGCGGTGCCCTGGGCGGTGCACGGCGCGTCGCAGAGCACGCGGTCGAAACGCTCGGTCATCTGTTTGGCGTACCACTGGCCGACTTTCTTCATGACGATGGCGTGACTGACGCCGCTGCGCTGCAGCGCGCTCTTCAGCGTCCACAGACGCTTTTCCTGGACGTCGTTGGCGACGAGCACTCCCCTCCCCTGCATGGCCGACGCAATCTGCGTGGTCTTGCTGCCCGGCGCCGCGCAGAGATCGAGGATCGATTCGTCCGGACACGCTTGCAGCATGGCAGCCGGCAACATGCTCGATGCTTCCTGCATGTAAAAGTGGCCAAGGAGGTGCAGCACGTCACGGCCGAGTGCTTTGCTGAAATCTTCGCGATCGATGAAGAATCCCTCCTCGCACCACGGCACCGGCGTCAGGTTCCACTTCTTTTTTTCCGCATACGCGCGAAACTTCGCCACGGAGGTTTTGAGTCCATTGATACGCACGCACTTGCGCAGCGGCTTGTCGGTCGCGGCCTTCAGGAGGGCGACATCGGTGATGTCCGCGTAGCGGTCGAAGGGGTGGGTCATGACGAGGGCCAGAGCATACAGCATCCGGCCGCTTGGAACACAGTTTATCGCTTCGGAATGCGACGTATCCGTATTGTCAGGGAAACTGTACAAATCGGTGATTTGCCGTATACTCAACCAAAGCTCGGCGCGAGCCGAGCCCTCCTCCTGCCGCTCACGCGGTTCTCTCTATGTCTGATGTTTTGCACCAAGCCCTAACCGGATTGGAGCACACTCTCGCCGCTCATGGCATCCATGACGCAGTGACTCAGTCCGTGCGCGACGTAGCGACGGAAGCAACTACCGATCCGTCATCCGAACAGCCTGGGAATAGAAACCAACTTCACGAACTGCGCCAGCGCCTGAAGCGTGACGTGATTCTCGAAGTCCGCTCGCTCTTCGTCCAATATCCAGAACTGGGTCCGACCTGTGAACGACTCGCCGCCATGCCACTCACGAAGGCGGTATTCGATACGAAGTGCGACCTGCTCTACCGCCTGGCCGAACTCCACCCAGAAATCCGGAGCATCTTCCATCACTACGGCGACCTACGCGACGCCGTGAAGCGCGGATTCTACTCCGTCAGTCCGGCAGAAACGGATTGGAACGGGTTTCAGCAGTCCTGAGATCAAATCACGAAGCTCACCAGCCTGCCTTTCACGTAGATCTGCTTCTTGATTGCCTGCCCTTCGAGGAACTTCGCAACATTCGGTTCGGCCTTGGCGGCGGCGAAGATGACATCCTCAGCGGCGTCGGCCGACACTTCGACCTGACCGCGGAGCTTGCCGTTCACCTGGACCGCGATGGAGAGCGTGTCGGTGACGAGGAGCGACGGATCGAACGTCGGCCACGACTGCTCCACGATGAAGCCTTTGCCACCAAGGTGCTCCCAGAGTTCGTCGGCCAGGTGCGGCGCGAGCGGTCCGAGCAGAAGCGAGACCGTCTTGGCTGTATCGGCGCTCACGGCCGGCTGCGACTCGAGGAAATTGAGGAGCTCCATGAGAGCGGAGATGGCGGTGTTGAAGCGCAGTCCATCCAGGCTCTCGGTCACAGACTTGATCGTCTTGTGGAGCGCCGCCCGCACCGCCGGCTCGTCGACGTGTTTCTTTTGGACGACGTCGCTCGAGAGCAGTTTCCAGACGCGCTGCACGAAGCGGTCGACGCCCTTGATGCCGCTATCGCTCCAGTCGCCGCCGTCCGTGAACGGTCCCATGAACATCAAGTACATGCGGAAGACGTCGGCGCCATGGCGCTCGACGAAGACGTCGGGGCTGACGACATTGCCCTTGCTCTTACTCATCTTGGCGCCCTGGTGCGTGATGAGACCCTGGTGCACCAGCTTCTGGAACGGCTCGCTGTGCGAAACGACGCCGAAGTCCTTGAGCGCCATCATCACGAAACGCGCGTAGATGAGGTGCATGCAGGCATGTTCCGGACCGCCGATGTACATCGAAACCGGGAGCCACGTCCTCTCAAGCTTCGGATCAACGAAATGCTTGGGATCGCCCTCCATCAGATAGCGCAGGTAGTAGAAGCTTGAGCAGACGAAGGTATCCATCGTGTCGTACTCGGGTGTCCAGCCTTTGTCGAAGAGCGTCTCGGTGCGCTCCTTGAATTCTTTGGAGAGCTTGAGCGGCGATTCGCCGTTCGGCTTGAATTCCACGTCGGTCGGCAGCAGCCACGGCAGGTGCTTCTCGGGCACGGGGTGGGCTTTGCCGGCGGGATCGTAGACGATCGGAATCGGCGCACCCCAGTAGCGCTGGCGCGAGATGAGCCAGTCGCGCAGACGGTACGTCGTCAATCCGCGGCCGCAGGCCTTGTCCTCCAGCCAGGCGATCATCTTCTGTTTGGCGAGTTCCGAATCGATGCCGTTGAGGAATCCCGATTCCACCATCGTGCCGCCGCCGGTCCAGGCCCCTTCCACACCCTCCGCCTCGGGTGATCGGATGACGGTTTTACGCGGCAGGTGGTGTGCAACGGCGAAATCGAAGTCGCGCTCGTCGTGGGCCGGCACGGCCATGACGGCGCCGGTGCCATAGGTGACGAGGGCGTAGTCGGCGATCCAGACCGGGATCTTCTCCTGCGTCGCCGGATTGATCACGAAGGCACCGGTCGGGACGCCGGTCTTCGTCTTGTCGGTCTCGCGCTGCAGCTGGGTCTTCTTGCGAACTTCCTCTCGGTAATGAGCCACCTTAGCGACGTGGTCCTTCGTGGTAATGATGTCGACGAGCTCGTGCTCGGGCGCAAGGACGACGTACGTGACGCCAAAGAGGGTATCAGGACGGGTCGTGAAGACCTTCACAGTCTGATCGTGACCCACGAGCTTGAACTCGATCTCGGCGCCCTGGCTCTTGCCGATCCAATTGCGCTGCATGAGCTTCGTCTTCTCTGGCCAGTCGACAGTCTCGAGACCGTCGAGGAGCTTTTGGTTGTAGTCGGTGATCTTCCAGAACCACTGCTCCAGGTTCTTCTGGATGACCTCGGTGCCGCAGCGTTCGCACTTGCCATCCTGGACCTGCTCATTGGCGAGCACGGTTTGGTCCTTGGGGCACCAGTTCACGTTGGCCGTCTTCTTGTAGCTCAGTCCGTGTTCGTACATCTTCAGGAAGAGCCACTGTGTCCAGCGGTAGTACTCGGGTGACGAGGTATTCACCATCCGCTTCCAGTCGTACATGGTGCCGATTCGTGAGAGCTGCTCGATCATTGTCTCCACGTTCTTCTGAATGGACTGCTGTGGGGGCACGCCCGTCTTGATGGCGTAGTTTTCGGCAGGCAGGCCAAAAGCGTCGAAGCCCATCGGCTCAAAGACGTCATACCCCTTCATGCGCATAAAGCGGGCGGACGTATCGGCCGGAGCAAAGTTATACCAATGCCCGACGTGGAGCTTGTCACCGCTCGGATACGGGAACATCGCCAGCGCGTAGTACGGGCGCTTCGCCTTCTTTAGATCGGCTGTATGAAGGTCGGCGTCATTCCACTTCTGGCGCCACTTCTTCTCAACGGTTGCGGGATCGTAGGCGTACTGCATCCCGGGCATCCTACTGCGAATACAGGTTGTTTCCCAGTTCTCCCGTGAATTGACGTTCGTGTTGATCTGTATTTTAATTAGCGTACATGGAAACGCCGTACCACACTCTCGTCGCGAAGCTCACGGAACTGGAGCAATCGCTCGTCTACACGCAGAACGACTACCGCGGGCGGGGCGACACGAACGAATATCGGGCCGGAGCAGAGTGGGAAATGCTCAATCGCACGCTGGGTGACGCATCGGCAGCTGTTCGCGCTCTCGAACCATTGGACCAGACATTCGAACAACGCATCGAAGCCGTACGTGATGAACGCCTGGCGGGACGCGCCCAGCCTGCCCGGCGTGATGCTCTCGACGAACGACGTGAAATCATCGACGACCTCCTCATCACCACACGCACACTCCTCCGTTTCGTGAATTTTGACGGACGCAGCGAGACGCCAATACAGCGCGACCCGAAGGCAATGTGCGTTCGCGATTACGAGGAAAGCGACGCCCGCCTCATCTGCGCCCTCGAGCGAATCATTCATAAGCAACGGGCCTGGACCGAAGATCGCATGAATGCCTGGCTGGGCAGTGACGACTGGAAGCAGGGCGTCAGCGATATCCGCATTCTTGAAGATTGCGAAGATCCAACCAAGCCTCGCCTCATCGGCTACTACGCCTGGCGACGTGATGAACTCCCCGTCCGCTACGTCCGCAGCGCACGGCCGGCGGAGTCGCATGTCCAACACCTCGTCATCGAATCCGGCACGACAGTCGGCTCGTATCGCAACCACGGCGTCGACCGCGTCGTGTCCTTCATCCTCCGCGACTTGAAAGACGCCGGCATCTTCCGTCTGGCAGACGGAGTCGATGAGGCGCACAAGTGACAGATGCCGGTTTTTCTTTGCACACAGGGCTAAACGCTCCGCTACACTGTCCCCGTGGCCAAGCTCCCGCTCGTCGCCATCATCGGCCGGCCGAACACCGGTAAATCGAGCCTCTTCAACGCGCTCTTGGGCGAGAAGCGGGCGATTGTGAGCGACATCCCCGGCACGACGCGCGATCAGGTGGCCGCGCGCATCACTGGCGAGCGGGTGGATTACCTCCTCATCGACACCGCGGGCATCGGCGGCGGTTCGTCTGACACGGAGCTCGAAGACGACGTCACCGCCCAGACGACACTGGCCCTTGAACGCAGTGACGTTATTCTCTTTACAGTCAACGGGCGCGAGGAACTAACACGCAGTGACTCCGTCGTCGCCGACCTGCTTCGCAAGCGCACGAAACGTCATGTGCCGATCGTGCTTGTGGCGACAAAGTGTGACAACGCCAAAATCGAAGTCGAAGCCATCGCTCGTGTGGCCGAACTGGGACTGGGCGAAACAACAGTCGCCGTGAGCGTCACGCAGGGGCCCGGCGTCGGCGACCTGGAGAGCGTCATCGAAGAAAAGCTCGCCAGCCTGCACTTCGCCAAAGCCGAGGACAGCGAGAGTGACGTCCCGCGCGTCGCCCTCATCGGCAAACCGAATGTCGGCAAGAGCTCGATCGTGAATGCCCTCATGTCGGACACGCAGAAGGAAGGCACGGCCCGCCTTGTCTCGGCGGTGCCCGGCACGACGCGCGACGCGTCGGATACGACAATCAAGCACGCCGACAAATCGTACATCTTCGTGGACACGGCGGGACTGCGGCAACAGACGAAGCGCGAGGATGACATCGAGTACTGGAGCGCGCTCCGCAGTATCCAGGCCATCGACCAAGCCGATGTCGTCCTGCTCGTCCTTGCCGCCGACGAACCCATCAGCCGCCAGGACAAGCGCATCGCCCGCCAGGCGCTGGATGCCGGCAAGGGGCTCATTCTCATCTTGAACAAAAGCGACCTCCTCGTGGCCGGCGGCAAGGAAGAAAAAGCGGTGGAGATCCGCAAAGAACTCTTCTACTGCAAGTTCTGTCCGATCTTCGCCGTCTCGGCCAAGGACCGCGAGGGTCTGGTGAAGATCTTCCCGGTCATCGACCTCATCGTCGAGAACCGCAAGCGCCGCCTGCCGACGCGCGAACTCGTACGCTGGTACCAGAATGCTATTCAAGGCCGACCGCTCGGCGCGGCCGCCGGTGGCAAGTACATCACCCAGGCCGAAGAGGTTCCGCCGACCTTCGTCCTCTTCCTGCGTAACCCGAAGGACGTTCATGGCACACAGCTGCGCACGCTGGAAAACAATCTGCGCTCCACGTTCTCGTTCGACGGAGTGCCGATTCGCTGGGTCTTAAAGGAAAGCTGAATCAACCGGCGATCTTCTTGTCACGAACGCGACTGTCTTCGCGTACCGGCAACGGGAAGGCGCGAATGGCAGTCTCCAGTTTATCGAGTAGCTTAATCGGATCGTCGTCGAAGACCATGTTCGGCGGAATCTCGCGCTTACACAGATCGCGGATAATCGTTTCGACGTGGTTACTGATACCACCAGAGTTCGTGATGACGCCGATCGGACGACCTTCATCGTAGGCAATCGTGAGCTCATTCAGCGTGCCAACGCCGCCACTGACGATAACCACACCATCCGCTGAACGGATGTTGATTACGTCACGTTCCATGAAGCCAAGACCAGTGTAGATGATAAGATCGTGGTCGTGCGGTGATAGGTACTCGTTCACGTGCTCGAATTCCGAGAAGGCCGGGGAGATACCAATTGTAAAACCACCCACTTCTTTGGCAGCAAGCATTGCGTCGTGCGGCAAGCCAGGACAGGCGCCATTGATGAAGATATGTCCGCGCGATCCGATCTCGCGACCGATGATGCGAGCTTTCTCGCGCGACACAGGATCTTCGATCAGAGGGCCGCTCGCCGCACCCATCACGCCGATCTTCAGCCGGTGGTAGTGTGATGTTCCTTTCCCGGAAGCTGGATTCATAGCACTTGGAAAGCACTTCTATTCTAGCAAAAAACCGCCTCTTTCGCTAGTAGTTGACCTCTTTCTGACTATGTACATTTATTTTTTATTATTGTATAATATCTATGTAGAAAACATTCTTCCCCACACACACCCATGTCCAAATCTCATCCCTTTCAGCCCTTGGCGGTGGCTTTTGCTGCCTCCTCGTTGGCGCTTCTGGGCGTGACCTTCGCCCAGTATCAACCGACTCCTGATCCGGTGCACTTCGCCGCGTCCATTTATAGCTCCGGCCTGTGCGGTAACGGTCAGACTGATGACGGCGAACAGTGCGACTGGAAGAATTTCTGCACGAACGGCCAACCCTGCGACTGCACGAACAAGTGCCAGTACTGCACGTCGGGCTCCTGCATCTTCACGCCTCCTGGCGGCGGCACGACAGCCGTCTGTGGTAACGGCATTAAGGAAAGCCGAGAGCAGTGCGATCTCGGCAGTCAGAACGGTGTTTGGCCGAGCAAATGCTCAACAGCATGCAAGACGAACAAAGCTCCAAAAGCCGTCTGTGGTAACGGCACAGTAGAAACTGGCGAACAGTGCGACTGGAAGAATTTCTGCACGAACGGCCAACCCTGCGACTGCACGAATAAGTGTCGTTACTGCACCACCGGCGACTGCATCTTTGGTAACAATACGACGACGTCGCACTCCACCTGCGGTAACGGCATTAAGGAAGGCAGTGAGCAGTGCGATCTCGGCACGCAGAACGGATCCAGTGGGCAGAGCGACTGCAGTAAGACTTGCCGGATCAACCATTAATATCCCGTATTCTTCCCACGCCTTCTATGAGTCACCCCACACAATCCCCGGCTCCGTGGCTAATCGTCGCCTTTAGTCTCTCATCGCTCGCGTTGTTAGGCATGACGATGTGGACGACATCGTTAGAGGCGACATCCCCCGTCGCCCTAGCCTCGGTGCAGCATCAAGCGGCATCATCAAGCAGCCAGAGTAAGGCAAACCGTAATCGCGCGTACAGCACCTGTGGAAATGGCGTCAAGGAGGGCAATGAAGAGTGTGATAGGGGCAAGAACAACGGAAAGGCCGGATGCTCGCTCTGGTGTAAACGAATGTCCTCATCGTCTTCCTTAACCACTAAGTAATTCGTGTCGCCATCGTGAACATAAAATCCCCTCTCACGAGGGGATTTTTTAGACCGTGAACTGACCGTCCCGGAAGATCACACGTGACGAACCATCCTGCAGTTCGGCGGTGACGGTGCGATCGGTCGTCGAGACGATGTCGGTGTGCTCGGGTGAGTCATTAAAGCCCATCGCCTCCCACTCGGCCTTCGTCGGCTTGGATTGGTCGCCGGCATAGCTGTCCTTGTAGGCCTTACCTACGGCGACGTGCGTGTTGCCGAAAGGGCCGCCCATGTTCTCGTCAAACAGTGTATCGGCCATGAAGCGTGTGATGCGCGAGATCCGGCGGTCGGTCAGGGAGAACTCGCCGATTTTGTCGGCGTTCTCGCGGGCGATCATCGCCTTGAGGAAGTCCTCGCCTTCCGAGGCCGCAGCGCGGACGACGCGGCCGGCCTTGAACTCCAGCTCCACGTCTTTCACCAGGTTGCCGAAGCGATAGAGTGGCTGGTTGAAGCGGATCACACCCTCGGTGCCGCGCCAGTCGGGCGAGATGAAGAGCTCATAACTCGGGATGTTGCGCCCGCTGCCGCCGAGCCACTGGCGGTCCTTGCCGAGCGTGACCCACAGATCGATGCCCTCGGCTTCCACGTGTACACGTTGAATCACAAGCGCGTTGAGCGCGGTTTTTACACGGTTGAGTTCGGCCTGGATGCGCTTCCACTCCCCCACCGGATCGGGCTTGTCGAGATAACAACCTTCGATCACCTGTTGCCAATACTCTTGCAGGCTCATACCCGCCTCCTTTGCCATCGCCGGCGTAGGGTATATGGCAAGCGTCCAGCTGTACTTGCCCTGACGCTCCTTCTCGCCATACCACTCGCGTAGTTGCTGACGCGCGTCGCTGGCCATGAAGAGCCGTTTGGGATCGATGTCCTTCAACTCCGTCGGGTCGGCATCAGAGATGATGGCAACGTTGTGATCGACGAGTTCGGATTCCGCCTTTTTGAATGCTTCCGGGAAGAACTTCAACTGCTCGTCCGACGCATACGTAAAAAACACTTTCGAAACACCCTCGGGAATGTACTGCTGTTTCACATGGCCTCCCGACTGATACACGGCACGCATGAGTTCGGGAAGTAGGGGCTTGGCCGTATCGGGCACGGTCAGCTGGACGACGTCGCCGGGCTTGATGCCGTGGCAACCGCCGAGCGCGAACTTCACGAGAAGATCGGCGTAGTTGGCGAGGATCGTTTGATCGGGAACGTAATCGGACATAAGGATCAGAGGTATCGAGCTTTGTTGGCGTTGTGCTCGTCGAGGGTACGGCCGTAGTGCACTTGGCCGGTGCCGTCGTGCAGGTAGTAGAGATACTGTGAATCAACCGGATACAGTGCTGCGGTAATCGCCGCCAGGCCGGGGTTGGCGATAGGGCCGGGTGGCAAGCCACGGACGCGGCGGAGATTGTAGGGCGAAGAGGACTCCAAATCCTTCTGAGTAAGGGCACCCGTCGGTTTGGCGACGGCGTAGCGAACGGCGGCGTCGACGCCAAGTTGCATCTTGCCGTCGAGGCGCTTCCAGAGAATGCCGGCGATGGTCTTCTGCTCGTCTTCGCCGCGGGCTTCCGTCTCCAGCAATGAAGCCATGGTCACGATCTGCGTGAGATTGCGGCCGCTCTTCGCTAAGGCGTCGGCCTGACCCACAATCACCTTCTGATTGAACGTCGAGAGCAGCCGATTCGTAAAGGCGGCGACGTTGAAGCCCGCCATCTCGACGTAGTAGGTATCAGGATAGAGGAATCCTTCCAGGCGTGTGGCCGGAGCGACCACAGCTGAGGCCGGGGGCAGGAACGTGAAGGCAGAGAGATCGCACGTCTTGGCGCAGGCCAGAAGCGCGCCAGTGGCGGCCAGACCACGAGTAGTAAGCAAGTGATCGATTTCGGCGACCGTCGAGCCCTCGGGAATCGTCAGCACCACTTCTTCGGCCCGGCCGAAGGCGAGCGCAGCCAGTACTTCCTCCAATGTCATACTGGGACGAAGGACGAACGTGCCCGCTTGAAGCGTGCGTGTGCGGTCGCCGAGGAAGAGATAGATCTTCGCAGCGAGGGCGGATTGAATGACGTCACGGTCGGCCAGGCGCTTCAAGATCGCCGTTGTCGATTCGCCGGACTCCACTGTGAAGAGCTCGCGCCGCTCGCTTCCCGGATCGACGGGTTTCAACGCCCCCTGATACCAGAGGTACGTCCCGATGGCGGCAGCGAGTACAACGACAAACGCAATCCAGCGCAGGCGCACTGCCCGTCGCCGGCGTTCCAAGGAGGCGCCGAAGGAGACGCGTTCGATCGGCATTACTGCTGACCGGCCGAAAGACCCATCTGGTCCATGACGGGCTTCATGTATTCGGCAGCCACGACCTGGGCCTTCTTGAGAGCCCGATTGAGGGCGTCCACAAGAGCGGGTTCAAGCTTGGCGTGGGGAACAGCCGGATCGAGCGTGACACTCACCACTTCTTGCTCGGCGGACACGACGACTTTGACGCCGATTCCCTCGGCTTCAACCTGAATGGACTTCAATTCCTGTTTAATCTTCTTCGTCTCCTTGCGGAGGCGGTAGAGATCTTTCATCTGTGAGAAGGACGGCATGGCGCGATCCTATCACTCGGCCGCCGCCTCCGTCGACTCATCCGCACCCTCTTCGTCCCCATTCGTCGCCGATTCGCCGTTCAACGGCGGCAGCAGGTCCATGGGGATACCGTTGTCCGTCATGAACTTCTCAAGTTTGGCGCGCGGGATGCGACGATGGGAGGAGCCGGGGATGTGGAATCCCTCCAACGTGCCGTTATCAAAGCAGCGAATGATCGTCTGCTGGCTGATTCGGCAGATCTTCGCCGCCCGCCCGGTTGTGAAGACGGTCGGATCCTTCTTCAGGCTGACCTGCTTGGTCACACCATTCGTCCCCTCCTCCTGATGAACATCCGTGCCATTGAGCTGATTGATCGTCATGGGCCCATCATTCTCCTCCCGAATTTCCTGTCAATATGACTGTTTTGATGGCTTCCGCTGGCCGAACACCATCGGCTTCCCCAGGCTTGATTTCCCCAAAATGTCAAGTATAGTATCCGCGCTCGGTTCGTTGGAACCACCACTCGCCTCTTCTGCATCAGCCCATCGCCGTGGGTTCATTTGGGAGAGGCACATCGTCGCTCCCGTTGCGTCACCCTCACTTTCAGGGCTCTTGCACAATGACACCGTTGAAAATCACGCCGCCCGTGGCCAGGATGGCCACACCGCCGACGAGAAATAGGAAGCTCGAAGGTCTGCTCATGGACTTGCACCACCGCGCCGTCGAGTACGCCCAGCTGAAGGGCGAGCGCATCGCCGCCGCCGAAGTCCGCGCCACACATGAGAAAAACGGGTGGGACATCGAGGTCCGCGCCCACGACCGCAACCCCATCAATCCGGGGCACCCGCAACTCATCTTCAAGAAGCCGGAGCACACAATCACCGTCCACTTCCCGAGCGGTCAGCAGCTCGACTGCGACGTCGTTCGGGGGCCACGGACCGTCACGATCCGCAACGGCGTCGTTCAACAGGACACGGGCGACGATCTCAGTCAGCCGATCGACAATCTGCTGTCCGCGCTCGTCCAGATGATCCCGCTCATCATCGTCTGACAGTAGCCAGTCATCTCTCCCTCTCGCACCCTTCCCCTCGAAGGGTGCTCATTTACATGCCCGGAATGGCGGGCGGCGGAGGCGTCGTGGGCGGCGGCGGGGTGTGGCCGATGCCGATGCGATCTTCAATCTCTTGGTTCACGAACTCCTTCTTGCGACCATACTTCGTGCGGCTGTACTCCTTGATGAGACCCGCCAACTTGTCGTTACGCTCGGACTCGTCGTAGATCGTCTTCATGCTGAACGGACGGCTGGTGGTGTTGTTGATGTTCAGCTTGCAGTAACAGTGGAAGTTCGGGATGCCGATGACGTCCTGCTCCGAGAGTACGGGGGCGTATTCCTTCGCCATGTATTCAGCGTCTTCGGCGCCGATCTTGAAGCTCATGATCGTGCCGACGTTACCGAAGACGGCGTCGCGGATCTTCGTATTCGCCTGATCGTAATCGGCGGTCTTGCCGGTCAGCTGGCCGATGTACTGGTGAGCCATGATCAGACCGAGTTCGTACTTACGAGCCTCGGAGAGGATGGAGGCGAAGGCATCAGTGATGAAGTTTTGGAACTCATCGACGTACAGGTAGAAGCGGCGGCGCTGAGCCTGCGGCACGTCGGCACGACTCATGGCCGCCATGTTCACCTTATTGACGAAGATGAGTCCGAGCAGCTGAGCATTGATATCGCCGATCTTTCCCTTGGAGAGGTTCACGAGCAGGACTTTGCCGCTGTCCATGATCTCGCGGATATCGAAGGCGGACTTCGGCTGACCGATGATATTGCGGATGGTGGTATTCGTGATGAACGGACCGAATTTCGCCGAGAAGTACGGGATCATTTCTTCCTTCTCGCGAGCGCCGGTCTTGGCGATTTCATGCTCCCAGAAGCTGCGGACAACGACGTTCTTGCACTTGCTCACCTTGTAGCGCTGGAACTCCTCATCGACGAACAGACGCGGGACGTCAATGAGCGTAGCACCCTCTTCTTCATCATCCATGAGCGTCAAACAGCCGTTGCGGAAGTAGTGCTGAATGCGCGGACCGAAGATCTCGTTGCCGTACATCTTGATGAAGATTTCCATCGCGTCGAGCGAGGCGCGGTCCTTCTCCTCCGGCGTCGTGGCCTCAAGCATGTTGAGACCCATCGGACGCTCGATGTCGGCGGGATCAAAGAGCACGATGTCTTTGGCGCGCTCCTTCGGAACGTGCGCGAGGATATCTTCGATAAGGTCGCCGTGTGGGTCGACCACGCAGAGGCCGGAGCCAGCCTTCACGTCCTGACGGGCTTGGAAGTTCAAGAGCGCGGACTTACCCGTACCAGATTTACCAATGATGTACTGGTGGCGGGTGCGATCCGTGTCGAGGAAGTGCACCTCGGTCTTCTGCGCACGGTAGTCGTTGAGACCAAGCAGGATGCCCTCCTTGGGGACGTTGGGCGGCGGGGGCAGTACGCGGTACGTGATCCACTGAATGACCGGGATCTTGTTGTAGCGGCTGTCGGGGAAGTGGAAGAGTGAGGCGAGTTCGCGCTCGACCATCAGACACGACTTCGTCCACGGGGCGAAATTATTCAGACGATTTTTCCACAGCCAGTGCATGATCGGTGCGTTCCAAGAGAGCGGGAAGAAGTCGACGAGGAAGCGGCGATTCACAAAATAGTTGCCGTACAGGTCTTTGAAAACGTTGAAGGCAACTTGCAGGTTGTTCGTGATGTCGATGGCACGCTCCCACGTTTTAGCAGCGGCCATAACGCGGATGGTGGTGTGGAACGGGCTCATGCCCGCTTTTTCACCGATGCGCTTATAGAGTTCTTCCTCCGGCTGGATCATGCGAACGAACGAGTCGCCGTGCGAAGCGCCGGGCGCCAGGCTTTGGCCGGCAATGGTAATGGCGCCGGTGAAGAAACGAATGAGCGGCGACAGGAGTGGAATATGTTCGATCCAGAGGTCACTCTTGCCCTTGAACTTCGCGCTTGCGAAACGCTCGGCGATTTTCCCCCACTTGTTGCTGAAGCTCGGCGTGATCGTGACCTGAATTGTTGCCAACTCGCCGTCATCGAGCTTACTTAAGACGTTGCTCAAGTCATTGAGCGGGTCGTCCTGCATTTGCTCGTAGAAGCGAACCGGGTAGTAGAACTTCTTCGCGAAGGTCATGTGGTAGCCCACGAGCTTGTAGCCCTTGGGCCAAATGTCGATGTTTGGGACAATCGTGACCTCGGCGTCCGAGTAGAACGACGTAATCTGCTTTTCGACAATCGAGACGAGGTTCGGCTTTGTGAGGACATGAAAGGACAATTCGTTCTTCTCCATGAAGATCTCAAAGCTGATCGTGTTGAACCGGAAGAACCAAAAATGCACGGTCTGCCAGAATGTCAGACTGCGAACTTCCCAGAGCGCACGGTAGAGCTGCTCCATGATGGCGATCTTCTCTTTAAAATCCTTCTCCGTGCGCTTCTCTTGATCAATCTTGCTGTCACTCCGCGGCAGCAGAACTTTCATGTGCACGAGTTTCTTGCTTTGCCAGAGAGCGTAGTTGAAACGAATCGTACTCATGACGTACTTCATGACGAAGTATGCCGAAACTGGAATTAACAGCCGCCACGGATCGGCCCAGATCCACGTCCAGAGCCACGGCCAGAAACTGGAATTCACCACCGCCGCCAAGACGGCGACGATGCCCCAGAAGATTGGCCAAGCGAAGAAGCGGAGGAAGGTGACCAAGAGTTCAAAGAGAGTGTATCGAAGAATTATACCACAAGATCACGCCTCGGCCTAGCGGCAAGGGCTTCTGTTTACGGTTCCCGTGCACTCGTCATTCACAAATTAATGCAAATATGCTATGATAGAACAAATGGACATCCTCACTGTCTTGGACGTTACCTATCAAGTCACACTGACGAAGATCGTTGTGGCGGTTGTTCTGGGCGGAATGGTTGGCCTGGAGCGAGATCTCACCGGCCATGCGGCCGGACTACGCACGTGCATGATGATTGCTCTCGCTGCGTGTTTATTCACTGAACTATCAGTGCTCTTCGAGCCGGGTGACTGGCGCATCGCTCCGCAGATCGTCACGGGCGTCGGCTTCCTCGGCGCGGGCGCCGTGTTGCACCAGAAAGATCACGTTCTTGGCCTGACGACGGCCGCGGTTGTATGGCTTGTAGCAGCCATTGGAATGACCGTCGGTGTCGGCCTCTATTCCATCGCCGCCGCCACAACCATCTTGAGCTTGCTCCTCCTGGAACTCCTCAGTCCTGCCCGCTCGTGGATGCAGGGGCCGACGGCCATGAAAACCCGACACCTGCGTGTGGCCCGAGCACGACCAACGGCGGCGGTGGTGCGCGTGCGTAAGGCGTCGTTCAGAAACACAAAGGTGCAGGGCAACGGCCGCTGATCACTGTGCGACTGGTGCCGGACAGTCCGCCACCGTCATTGTCATCGTGCTCGTGCGACCGTCTTTGGAGCCAATCCGAAAGCGATAGTCGCCAACAATCGCGGGCTTGAGCGAGTATTGCTCGTCGGGAGAGACCCAGTCCTCAAAACGCTGAATCGTACCGTCGGGATACGTCACCGAGTGGACGACGAACCAGCGGCGGCTGTGCATTTTCAGCGTCTCGCCCAGGTGTAGGACGTGCGGCAGACCCGGCGACAAGACGACACCCGAACCGACCCGCCGCGCAAAGCGTTGCTCGGTCATGCACGGACCCACGAGCGTGGCGTCGCCGAGGCGCTGCATCGTCACGTGGATGACGCCGGTACTCTCGGGTGCGATGGCCATGAAAGCGCCGGTGCTCAGATCGAGACTGCGCCCCTCGACGTAGGGTCCGCGGTCGTTGATGCGCACGACCACCGACAGTCCCGTGTCGGGATTCGTAACCCGGACAAGCGTGTTGTAGGGGAAGGTTCGATGCGCGGCCGTCATCTGGTGCCAGTCGAAAATCTCACCGAAGGCCGTCGTTTCGCCCTGCAGCTCCTCGCCGTAGTTGCTCGCCAGAACGACTTCGGAGGCCAAGTGTTGGTCAAGCGCGATCATATCTTTACGCAAATCATCGGCGCTGATCGGCGCGTCGAGCACGGCCTTCGTCAGGTTCAGACCATGAGCAGCAAGCGTGCCACTGAGTGACTGAGGCGTGAGCAAATCGGGCAGGGCGACGTTGCGCGTGCGCACCAGCCACAGCATTGCGTCGCGCGCGATCAGAGTGTCATTCGGACGGAAGTTCGTGCCGTCGCCGACAGTGTCGTCGAGGAATCCTCGACCGTGGGCGTAGGTGATGGGCGCGTATCCGGCGTCATTCGACGTGACATCGGCGAAAGCGTCTTTTTTCCACGGATCGGCCGGGCGACTGAGCGCCGACCAGAGCATGAGGAACCCGTCACGGCGCGTGATCGCGTCACTGGCGGACGCCAGCGTGGGCACGCACATCAGAGTCAGGAAAGTGACGGAGAAGAAGCGGCGCATACGCTCCAGAGTGACCGATGATGGACCGAAGTGCAACGCCGGCAAAACCCGCTTATAGAGCCGCTAAACCGGACCCGCGGACGCGCGCGATCGCGGCACGCAGCTGCTCACTCTGAAAGACACTCACTGTCTTTGGGCCGACGAGGCCAGCGACACTCTCACCCGTCGAATCAATCAGACCCTTGGCCTGCTGGAATGCAGCGACGGCAAGCTTCGTCATGGCGCCGAACGTGCCTGTCACACTGTCGCCTGGCAGGAGTCCAATCTGGATCAGGAACTTCTGGAGCAACTTCACCTGCTGACCCTTGGCGCCTTCGGCCAGTCGCTCAGTAAGAAGTTCACCGCGGGCCACGAGACGATCACGGACTGTCTTCGCTAAAAGGATGTCCTTGGCGTCCTGGCGAGCAAGGGCGATGTGCCAGGCACGCGCCACAAGCGGCAAGGTCTTGGGGCCAATGCGGCCCGCGCCCGGCGATGACTCGTCGGTCACGAGCGATGCCGATTGCTGGAATTTGAGAATCGCAGCGAAGAGCGCGTCGTCATAGTCGCCGGTTGTGCGGCCACGGAAGAATCCGAGGAGTCGCAACACACGCTTGGCGGCAAAGATGTCGGCGGCGGCACTGTCGCGATCGATCGTCGCAAATGACAGTTGAGTGTTACTGCGCCAGAGTAAGGCCTCAATGGTGGCAGCACTGGCATCGGAAAGAGTATCAGACGGCTCGTTCAACTTCAGATCGTGATTGAAGGCCGCCAATGCCGCGGCCGTTTTTAGGCCGAATTTTCCCGTCGGCTCATCAGCGAAGTATCCGAGGATTTGGAGTTTTTCCTGCAAGCGCTTGATACCGAGTCCAATCTGGCCATTCTTCGCTTGCAGTCCGATGATCGTCTGGTGGCGAGTATCGTACGGTGCCAAGGTGGTGAGGTCGGCGGGCAATTTCTCCAGATCAATCTGCGAATCCTTGCCACCATCCTTCAGGATCGTGCCGTGAATCGTGCGCTTACCAAAGGCCAAGGCGCGAGCCAATCCTTCTTCGCCGAAACCAACCCAGAGATCGATGCGATGCACGTCGCCGTCGAGGACGTTAATCGCTCCGCCGCGGTCATGGACTGCGACGGTGCCGATACCTTCGAGAACGATCTGCGTGCCGAAAGGATACGACGCGGGTGCGGCCACCATGCCGGGATAGACCGGCGTGCCGTCTGCACCCTGAACGCCATTACCATTCATGTCCTTGTCCGCCTGTTCGCTGCCCATGACGTAGCAGCACTGGCCGGGCAGCGGCGAGTAATAGGCCGTCACCACAAAGTCGCGCACGGTGCCGGGTGAGGCATCAGACGTGACGACAGCCAAGGCTGACAACGGGGTCAGCAAGAAACTCAGCGCCAGCACTGCTGCGACGGAACGGTGATGAGGTGTGTGTAAAAACAATCCGCCCATTGTAACAAATCCCCCCTCCCCTGCCTACCCGTCAGGCCTCTTCGTCCCACGGGAGATAGACCATACGTTCGCGTCGAATTCCGAATTGTCCCGGGAAATACACGCCTGGTTCGACTGCGAAGACCTCCCCCGGCAAGAGGCGAGTTGATCTTGCCATTGATGAAATTACTGGTCCTTCATGTACAGACAAACCGACACCGTGACCGAGCGCGTGCTCGAATGTTTCTTCCATCCCGCACTTCTTCAGGACCTTGCGCGCGGCCGCGTCAATCGTAGCCGTGCGAGCACCAACCCTGACGCGCTCGAGCGCTGTTTCGAGCGCCTCGGTGACGGCATCAAATGCCTTCTTTTGAGCGGCCGTCGGTTCGGCTGTGAAGAAGACCTCGGCCATGTCGGCGTGGTAGCCCTGGAACTGGGCCCCGACGTCGATCTGCACGATATGTCCCTTCTTCAGGATGCGCGTAGTCGGGTGGTGATGCATGTGGCTCGTGTGCGTGCCGAACGCCACCACCGGATCGAAAGCCAAGCCATCGGCCCCAAGATCATGTGCCCAGAGCTCGAGCTTCCAGGCCAACTCTTTCTCTGTCAGACCGCGACGGAGTACTCCCGGCACGCGCCGGAGCATTTCTTTCGTGATGCGTTCGGCCCGCTTGAGACGCAGGAGTTCCTTGTCGTCCTTCTGACGCCGAAGCTCCTCGATGAGTCCCTGCGTCCGCACCCACTTCACGGCGGGAGCGCGCTTTTTCCAGCCACGGAGGCGAGTGACGGTGACGTTGTCCGACTCGAAACCAACCCGCTCAAAACGCTTCATGTCGAACCAAATCTCCGGCGCGGACTTGGGCGTCACACCGGGCAAGACCTTCTGGGAGGCCTCCTCAAGATAGCGCGGATCGAGATAGAGCAGAGCCGTCCGGGGTGTCAGCAGCAGCGCCCCGCTAGAGGCCGTGATGCCCGTCAAATAGCGGATATTCGTCAAATCCGTGATGAGCAAGGCTGACAGTTCGGTGCCCTGGAGAACGACGGAGGGGGAAATTGGGCGCATGGCGTGGCGGAAGAGTCGATTCTGTGCTATCATAGTGAGAAATGCCAAACATCCATTTGACTACCAAACGTTTCCTGTCCGCCTGCATTCTCTGCACGGTCGCCTTCACGGCCCTGCCAATGCTTGCTTCCGCTGCCACGTACGACGGCGGCGGCATCGGCCAAGGTCTGCAGGAAGCTGGTTCCATCGGTTCCATCGCCAAGGGTGACCTGCCGACCTTCATCGCCGACGTCATGAATCGCGCCGTCAACTACGCCACACTCGCAGGCGTCGTCGTGGTTGTCGCGGCTGGCTTCATGCTCATCCTCGGCTTCGGTAGCGACGAGTGGAAGGAGAAAGCCAAGAAAGCCATCATCTACGTCTGTGCGGGTCTGCTCGTGCTGTACTTCGCGCAGATCATCGTCGACTTCTTCGCCACGGCTGGCGCCAGCGACATCCGCTCGCCAATCGTCTCGATGATGAACACGATCGTCAACTACCTGACGCTCGCCGGCGTTGTGACAGTCTTCGTGGCCGGCCTCTACCTCATCTTCAGCTTCGGCAACGACGAGAATAAGGAGAAGGCCAAGAAGATCATCTACTACACGCTCGCCGGTCTCTTCATCGTCTTCATGGCCCGCGTCATCGTCGTCTTCGTCGTCAATCTCCCCGCTGCCGGTTAATCATGATTCGCCCCACGCTCTACCGCCGTCTCGCGCTCGTCGCCGCGTTTGCCGCTGCCTGTCTGGCGGCCGGACCACTGAGTGCTCAGACCGCCCTGCCGACCATCACCCTGCAGGCCGGCGACATCCTGGAACTGCTGCCGGCAGGTCTGCCGCCGACGCGCGTTACCTGGTCCCTCACGCAGAATAAAGACTTTAAGGGGGCTGGCCGCGAGGCGAGCTTCGTCTCACGTTTCGTCGCACCCGGCACCTACACGCTCCACCTGGAGACGAGCGATTTGACGCCGATTTTGAGCCAGGACTTCTCCATCGTCGTCGAGGCGCGCACCACCGTCCCGTCGCAGGAAACTCAAGGCCCACTCCTCACACCCGCGGCGGACGCGGCCGGTCGGCTCGTCGTTCCCGCTGATGGACTCATCACCATCCGCACCATCACCGCCGCCCAGCGCCTCGTCATCGATCTCGATCAAAGTGTCGACGCCAATAACGACGGCGATCCGAAGAACGACCCCGACACGCAGGCCACGTTGCTCGCCAGCGACGGCGTGCCACTGCGCCTCTGGTTCGCCCCGGGCACGGTCTCGCAGCGCAAGATCGTCATCCGCGATGTCGCTGCCGCACAGCCGGTCACCACGGTCACGCTGCTATCCACCGATGCGGCCGTCAGTACTGGCGCCACGCCGCCGCCGCTCGACATCGTCGCTCTCGATGACGGCACGGGTCTGGTGCAATTCCAGCTTGGATTCCGCGGCAATCCCGCCCCCACCTATCCATATCTCCTGCAATGGTCGTTTGGCGATGACAGCACCAGCCTCGTGAACACGCCGAGCCACCGCTTCCAAGAAACCGGCGAATACGCCGTCAGCGTCACGCTCGTCAATCTGGAGAGTGGTGAGAGTGCCGCTACTCGGACGGAACACATCACCATCGCCGACGTCGCGCCCGCCGTCGTCGTCCAAAGCAGCAGCACGGCCGTCAGCAGCGCCGCCGCCCAGACGCAGTCGAGCAGCGCCGCCGTCAGCAGCGCTCCGGCCGCCGCCGCATCTTCGGGCAACTCTGGGATGACACTCATCATCATTGGATTTTTGATCTTCATCGGCTTTGCCATCGTCGGTGCCGTCGTCGTGATGCTCCTCGGCCGCAAGAGTGGAAACGGCCTCCAGCAGCAACTGAAGCGCATCGACGAGAAGCTGCGCACGCCCGATGCCACGCCAGCCGTCGTCATCACCCCGGCCCCCAAAGAGAGCGCCCCGGCCGCGCCGGCA
>CAZWNJ010000003.1:121652-125072 GCA_964635215.1 uncultured Candidatus Peribacteria bacterium
CCGCGCCGGCACCAGCGCCGGCACCAGCGCCTGCGCCGAGTCCGGCCCCGAGCGCCGCGCCGACACCAAAGCCGGCTGCCGCTCCGCCGGTGCCTGAGCTCGTCATCGATCCGGGCAATGCCCCGTCCTGGTTGAAGAAAGGTCTGAACGGCGACACTCCCACTCCGGTCCCGGCACCGACCCCCGCCCCGACTCCCACCCCGGCGCCCGCGGCGATCCCCACTCCGAAGCCCGTGCCCGCTCCGGCCCCCCAGCCGGCACCCGTTCCCACGCCGCCCCCGCTGCCCGTGCCGCCTCCGGCTCCGAAGCCGACTCCGGCCCCCGTCCCGCCTCCGACACCCGCGCCGAAGCCGACTCCGACACCGGCACCCGTCCCCACTCCCGCTCCGACGCCAGCTCCTGCTCCGGCTCCGGCTCCAGTCCCCGCTGCCGCCCCGGTGACGCCGCCTCCGGCCCCGGCCCCCAAGCCGACGCCTGCACCAGCCCCCGCTCCGGCACAAAAACCAGCGATGCCTCCCGCGCCGAGCCCCGCCCCCGCCCCACGACCGACTCCCCCGCCGCCCACACCTGCACCGGCAGCTCCCGTCAGTGCTACGCCGAAGGTCGCCCCCGTCACACCCGCGCTCGCTCCCAAGCCGACGACTCCTCCTCCGGCTTCAGCTCCGACTCCGGCCCCGGCCCCTACACCCACTCCGGTACCGAAGCCGGTTCCGGCGCCCGCGCCCAAGCCGGCCACCCCTGCTCCGGCCACCCCGGCCCCGGTGCCCCCGACCCCGCGTCCGACCCCCGTGCCGCCTCCCACCGCTCCTGCTCCTGCCCCCGCCCCGAAGCCCGTCGCCCCGGCAGCCCCGGTGACCCCGGCGCAACCGGCAGAGGTCAGCGAGAATACGGTGATCTCGGGCGAGATTCCGGTGGATACGGATGTCGAAATTGCCGTCATCCGCGCCGACAACCTCTCCAAGACGCCGAAAACGGACGCTTGAGGTTGTTCCCGGCCTCCCGCCATGTACACTGTCTCAGCGTTTTTCCAATGGCGGGGCCACACCCGCCCACCTGATCTTTCCTTGGACTCCGTGCCACCGTCACGACGGCGCAGCGTCCGATCATTCTGTCATCCGTATGGCGGTCGTAGCTCAGCTGGCCTAGCCTCGCGAAGCGAGGCGTAATAAAAAGGCGCTGCGCTCTGACTGTCCCGATCATTGTCTCACCATTATGGCGGTCGTAGCTCAGCTGGTTAGAGCGCCAGGTTGTGGCCCTGGAGGTCGAGGGTTCGAACCCCTTCGATCGCCCCATCACATCAACTCTCCACCCCCAAAGAACCCACCGATCCGTTTGACGGCCACCGGGCCTCTTCTATGATGGACTCATCCTCGTCCAAGAAGCCTCGCAGGCACGATTCGGCGCGCTCCGCCCAGACGTCATCCCGGAGCACACGACCTGTTTTTCGCGTGTCCGCACGCGCCAGCGGGATTGAGGAACGGCCTTTGGTATCAACGCCTGTCATCCCCGAGAGACAGGCAGTCTGTTCATGCGCGTGAATAGGCCGCCCGTCTCTCCCAACGGATGATCCCTTGGAGGAATCCATGACCACGCTGACCCCACCCGACCACCTCGGCCTCCGTGCGGGGCCAACCACGTCACCCAAGATCCTGACTGTGACCTACGGCAGCTGGAGTCTGACCGCACTGCGCAAGCTTGCCGTCGGCCAGAAGTACCTCGACAGCTGTCCGTGGTACGACGAGTACGAACACCTGCTCTGTGCGCCGGCCGGCACCTACGAGGTCGAAACCTACTGTGACCTCGGGTCCGACCCGTTCGACCGCCAACTGGATCGGCTGCTGCTGGTGCGGCCCGGCTGGATGCCGGCCCCGATCGTCGTGGCCATCACGGCCGTGTTTGCCGAACTGGAACTCGGCCATGACCTGCCGTGCGGCTGCGTCCGCACGGCCGACCACCTCCCCAAGGACGGGCACATGCTGTTCCACGTCAAAGAACGGCGGATCTACGTCGAGTCGCGGACCGTCCACCACTGCGGACCGATGCCTCAGTACGTGAGCATCTGGCGCCCCGCCGTCTGATCGGAAGTCCACTTCCGATCCCCCACCCCCGACCATGCGGTCGGGGGCTCTTTTCGAATTGCCGACTTTTTGCTTTGCCCAAGCGATTTTCGGTCCTAGAGTCCTTGGACTGCTATTTGCTATTGTATTAAAATTGTTTTCTAATAGTATTTAGCAACTCACTGCTCAGGGATGCGCCTTGGGCCTTGCTGTCCGTTCACACCACCGTTTCGAAAGGGAGAACCATGAAGGAAGTCTTCAAGGCCTACTGGCCCAGCGTTCGGAAATTCCGCTGGCTGTTTGTCGTCACGACGATCCTGATGATCCTCGGCGTCGCCGCGAAGTCTATCTACCCGTTTCTGCTCCGCATGATCCTCGAGGCGTTCACGGCCGGCGACACCGGCCCCGTCTTGGACCGTGTGCTGCTGTACGTGGCCCTCACGTTCCTCGGCACGCAGATCGTCTGGCTCGCGTACGACACGCTCATCATCAAGTTCGAGAGCAAGGTCATGCGCGACCTCGATCGCCGCAGCTTCGCCGCTGTCCTCAGTCAGTCGATGCGCTTCTTCGAGAACTCGTTCGCGGGTTCCCTCGTGAAGCAAGCCAACCGTTTCCGGCACGCGTTCGAAGTCATCGCCGACGCCTACTTCTTCCAGATCGGCCGCAGTCTCAGCTTGATGGCGATCACGCTCGTGATCTTCATCACCGAAAAGCCGCTGCTGGCCGCCGTCTTTGGTGTCTGGAGCATCCTGTTCATCCTGTTCAACATCTACGCCGCACGGATCCGGTACCGGCTCTCGAAAGAGGAAGCCGACGCCGACTCCGCCTGCGGTGGCGCCTTCGCCGACTCGTTCTCGAACGCCGCGACTGTCAAAGCATTCGGGCGCGAAAAGGACGAGGAGAAGCGCTTCTCGGGGTACGTGGAAACGTGCTACGAAAAGCGTCAGAAGGCGTGGTTCACCACGATCTGGATCATGCGAAGCCAAGGCGTGCTGATGTCCGTCTTGGAACTCGTCATGCTCTGGTGGCTGGTGAGAGGTTGGCGGGAAGGTACGGTCACCATCGGCGATTTCGTCCTCTTCCAAACGTACGTGATCCTGCTGATCCAACAGCTGTGGGACTTCGGTTCGCAGCTGCACCGGATCTACCAGAACGTCGCGGACGCGAAGGAGATGGCGGACATCATGGCCCTCGAACCCGAAGTGTGCGACGTGCCCCACGCTCGCATGCTCACGATCGAGGAACCAACGGTGGAGATCCACGCTGCCGGCTTTAGCTACCTTGCACGCGCCGACGGCGAACGGCACACGATCGACCGACTGAACCTGACGATTGCGCCGGGTGAAACCGTCGCCGTTGTCGG
>CAZWNJ010000004.1:0-91343 GCA_964635215.1 uncultured Candidatus Peribacteria bacterium
ATGACGTCGTCACCGTTCGTGCCCGTCAGCGTGTCATCGTAGAGGTCGCCGTCATTGGGGCCACCGACGATGATGCCGTTCACGTTCACGTAGATCGTGGCCTCGAGGCCGTTACAGTACGGAGCTTCGTTCTGGCAGGTGGCGCTGCAGCCGTCGTTGTTCGACGTGTTGCTGTCGTCACACTCTTCGGTGCCATTGTTGTTGATGACGCCATCACCGCAGACTTCAATGACGCAGAGGCTGTTGCAGCCGTCGCCGTTGATCAGGCCGCCGTCGTCGCAGGCTTCACCGTCCTGCTGGAAGCCGTCTCCGCAGATCGGGAGCATACAGGCCGTGGTGCAGGCGTCGGTGTTGTCGACGTTGCCGTCGTCGCACTGCTCACCAGCGTCGACAATCTCGTTGCCACACGTGGGCAAGGAACAATCAGACTCGCAGCTGTCGCCGTCCGTCAGATTGCCGTCATCACAGCTCTCACCAGTGTCAACGACGTTGTCACCACAGTGAGCCGCCACGCACGTGGTGCGGCATGCATCAGCCGAGGAGTTGGAGTTGCCGAGGCCGTCGTCACAAGCTTCGATGCCCGTGTAGACGTGGCCGTCGCCGCAGACGTTATTCTCGCAAGTGCTCGTGCAGGCGGCGTTGTCGGAGTTTGCGATACCGTTGTCACATTCGTCCGTCTGGCCCAGGGTCACGTCGTAGTTGATTACCGTGTCGCCACAGAATTCGACGCGCAATCACTGTCACAGCCGTCTCCAGGCTCAGTGTTGCTATCGTCACATTCCTCGACGCCGGCATGGAGAACACCGTCACCGCAAACCGCGGCAACACAGGAGGAGAGACAGCCGTCGGTCTCGACGGCGTTCGCATCGTCGCACTCTTCAAAATTGCTCGGATCTGTCACGCCATCACCGCAGGTCGGAGCAGAACAGTCGACGCGGCAGGCGTCAGGATTGGTGTCGGAGTTGCCGTTGCCGTGGTCGATGTCGCCGTCGTCGCACTCCTCCGCGCCATTCTGAATACCATCACCGCAGAACTCTGTCTGGCAGGTAGCAGAACAGCCATCGTCACTCGTGAGATTGCCGTCATCACACTGCTCGCCATTGAGCGTGTTCAGCGTGCCATCGCCACAGGCAGCGACTGTGCAGTTAGCGTCACAGGTGGCCGTGTTCACGCCGCCGTCGTCACAGGCTTCAACACCCGTTTGGACGAAGGTGTCGCCGCAGACCGCGTTCATACAGCCCGTCGTGCAGGCGTCGGTATTGCTGGCGTTGCCGTCGTCACACTGCTCGTTCGTCTGAGCGATGCCGTCGCCGCAGACCTCATTTCGGCAGGTTGAGGAACAACCGTCGTTGTTCGCGACGTTGTGGTCATCACACTGCTCCGCGCCCTTCACGAGGCCATCACCACAAATAGCGGAACAGGTGCTGGGCGTGCCCGAGCAGCTGTAACCCGTTTCGACCGCGCAGACGCTGCTGCAGCCGTCGCTATTGGCCGTGTTGCCGTCGTCGCAGGTTTCGCCAGATTCAACACTTCCATTGCCACATACAATCGTCACGACCGTTTCGCAATTCGTAACAGTATTGCTGCCGCTGCCCGGTGTGCAGACATCGGTACCATTTTCGCCATTAATCACATCATTACCATTGCCAGTTGTAATCGTATCGTCGTCTTTACCGCCCTTTACGTTGTTTGTGCCATCTCCGGCATTAATAACGTCGTTTCCATCCTTACCATCAACCGTGTCATTGCCGTTACCGGTTGTAATTTGATCATTGCCGTTACCACCATCAACATTATTAGTCCCGTCTCCGGCATTAATAACGTCGTTTCCATCCTCACCATCAATCGTGTCATTGCCGTTACCGGTTGTAATCTGATCATTTCCCGAGCCGCCCTTTACGTTGTTTGTGCCATCTCCGGCATTAATCACGTCGATACCAGATTCGCCATCAATGACATCATTTCCAGTGCCGGTAGTAATAGTGTCGTCATTATTACCTCCGTTTACCGTGTTATTTCCGTTACCTGCGTCAATAATGTCGTTGTTATCTCCACCGTCGATGTAGTCATTCCCGCTGCCGGTTGTGATCTGATCATTTCCATTGCCGCCGCAAATTTCATCATTCCCTCCGTTGCCAAAAATGATGTCAGCGCTGGAGGTGCCGACGATTACATCGTTGCCGGATGTGCCATTAAGCGTACCTGTGTACGTATTGCCCGCGTCCGGCAAACCGACAATCTTATTAGAACCGTCGACGTAAATTGTGGCATTGTGGCCATTACACTTTGGTACTGACGGGCCAGCTTCCGCTACGAGTGGAAATGCACCAAAACTCAGACCGCTCATCGTGATCGTGAAGATCTGCATCGGTACGATAACGCGCGCCAGAGCGCGCTTGAGGCCCTGGGTGGAGGTAATCATAGAGGGGGTTGGGAGGGACAGAGAAAAATACCCTCCTACTCTAGGGTTTTCTGACCAGAAAGCAACCTTTTATGAACTATTTGACAGAACTGTCGCTTAATCATTTGCCTGAACTAAAAAAGTGTTTTATGAAAGCCAAAAAACCGGTAAATCCACAAAAATACCGAGAGATACAATCATAAATAGACAGAGGCCCATTTCGATGTTAGAGGCGGACAAGCCAACCTCACTTCATCTGGATCTCGATGTCCACGCCCGAAGGCAGGCTAAGACCCTGAAGGCTCTCGACCGTCTTGAACGTCGTTTCCGTCAGGTCGATCAGGCGGCGGTGCGTGCGCATCTCGTACTGGTCGCGGGCGTTCTTGTGCACGAACGTCGACTTGTTGACCGTGAACTTGCGGATCTTGGTGGGGAGCGGCAGGGGTCCGTGGATGACGGCGCCGCTGCGCTCAGCCGCTTCGATGATCTTCCCGGCTGCCTCGTCGAGCACGCGGTAGTCGAAGGCGCTTAAGCGAATGCGGATACCGCGAATCGCCCCCTGATCCTTGCCGGCCTTCTTTGGGGCGGCAGCGGTTTCGGGAGAGTCGGCCTTCTTGGTGGCGGGCTTCTTCTCAGCAGTCTTTTTCTTCGTAGGGTTCATAACCTGGAAGGGGAAGGAACGAAGGCGGAAGGGGAGGAGAGGAGGCTAGAGGGCGGGGAGTATTCCCGCCCTCTAGGACTCCGTCAATGTTTACTTATTGATCTTCGTGACGACGCCGGCTCCGACCGTGCGGCCGCCTTCGCGGATAGCGAAGCGCGTACCGGCTTCAAGAGCGACGGGAACGCCGAGCTTGACGACGAACTTGATGTTATCACCCGGCATGACCATTTCGACGTTATCGGGGAGGGTGACCTCGCCCGTCACGTCCGTGGTGCGGATGTAGAACTGGGGCTTGTAACCCTTGAAGAACGGCGTGTGGCGGCCACCTTCATCCTTCGTGAGGATATACACCTCAGCGTCGAACTCGGTGTGCGGCGTGATGGAACCCGGCTTGGCCAGAACCTGGCCGCGCTCGACGTCCTCGCGCTCGATACCGCGGAGGAGAAGACCGACGTTATCACCGGCCATACCCTCATCGAGGAGCTTGTGGAACATTTCGACGCCGGTGCAGACCGTCTTGCGGGTCTCGCGGATACCGACGATCTCCACTTCATCGTTGATGTGGATCTTGCCGGACTCGATGCGTCCCGTGACGACCGTACCGCGTCCCTTGATGGAGAAGACGTCTTCAACCGACATGAGGAACGGCTTGTCCGTCTCGCGCTTAGGATCGGGGATGTAGGTGTCGAGGGCCTCGACGAGCTTCTTGATGGCTTCGACGCCTTCCGGCTTGCCTTCAACGGCAGCCAGGGCGGAACCGCGGATGATCGGGGTCTTGTCGCCGGGGAAGCCGTACTTCGTGAGAAGCTCGCGGACTTCGCTCTCGACGAGCTCGACGAGCTCGGGGTCCTTCACCATGTCGATCTTGTTCAAGAAGACCACGATGTAGGGAACGTTCACCTGGCGGGCGAGCAGGATGTGCTCACGCGTCTGGGGCATCGGGCCGTCAGCGGCGGAACAGACGAGGATGGCGCCATCCATCTGGGCGGCACCAGTGATCATGTTCTTGACGTAGTCGGCGTGGCCGGGACAGTCGACGTGCGCGTAGTGGCGCGAGGCGGACTCGTACTCGACGTGAGCCGTGTTGATCGTGATTCCACGAGCGCGCTCTTCCGGAGCGTTGTCGATCATGGAGTAGTCCTTCTTCTCGCCTTCCGGAGAGAAATTCATGGACAGGGCGGCCGTGAGGGTCGTCTTGCCGTGGTCGACGTGGCCGATGGTGCCGACGTTCACGTGCGTCTTATTGCGCTCAAACTTCTTCTGGTCAGCCATAGCTGGGAAGGGAAAAAGGGGTAGGGGGGCAAGAAGGGGATATGCCACCCCTTCGGAAAAATGCTGCGGTAGTGTACGGAAGATCACGCGCAGACGTCAACAGTCTTTTCGAGACTTTGCCCACCGGCGATGGTGTTTGAACGTCATGGCGTCACTCCTCCGCGAGCACGCCTTCGCGTTGCAGCTCAACCATGCGCGCGTAGGTCGGCGTCGTCTTCAGGAGTTCCTCGTGCGGCGCACAGGCGATCAGGCGGCCGCCTTCGAGGACGGCGATGCGGTCCATGCTGCGGACGGTGGAGAGGCGGTGGGCGATGACGACGGCCGTGCGGCCCTCTAGTAAGGAGGCGATGCCCTGCTGTACGGCGCGTTCGGTGAGTGAGTCGAGAGCGCTCGTCGCTTCGTCGAGGATGACAATCTTCGGATTCTTGAGGATGGCGCGGGCGATGGCGAGCCGCTGGCGCTGGCCGCCGGAGAGCTTGATGCCGCGCTCGCCGATCTCGGTCTCGTAGCCACTTGGCAGGGCGGCGATGAAATCCGCGCAGGCGGCGCGGCGGGCGGCGTCCTCCACCTCGGCCGCGGTCGCGTCCGGACGTGAGTAGCGGATGTTCTCGAGGACCGTCGTGTTGAACATGATGTTCTCTTGCAGGACGAGGCCCACCTGCCGGCGCCACCAGGGCAGATTGAGCGCCTTCATGTCGACGCCATCAATGAGGATCGCCCCCTCGCTGACGTCGTAGAAGCGATTGAGGAGCATGGCGATCGTCGACTTGCCCGCGCCGGAATGACCGACGAGTGCGACGTGTTCGCCAGCCTTGATCGTCAGTGAGAGCTGGCTGATGGCCGTTGCAGCCGGGACGGCGGGGGCCGTCGTGCTCTCGGGTTTGGCGTGGGCGTGCTCGTGCTCCGGCGAGATCTCACCCTGGCACTCGGGGCAGGGTTCGTGCGTCTGGGCGTGATCCTTCTCGACTGCAATGGTCGGGAGCTTGGGCGCCGGCTTGTAACGGAAGGACACGTCCTTGAATTCAATCTGACCCTGAAGGGCCGGCAGCACCGTCTGGCCCGGCTGGAGGCCGTCCTCCACTTTTTGCTCGGAGAGGTTCACGGCCAGGCGCACCTTCGAGAGGCTCTTGCTCCATTGCGGCAGCGCGCTGGCCAAAATCTCGAACGGCGTCATGACGCGGAAGAACGAGCTCTGGAAGAACGTGATGCCACCGAGGCTAAGCACTCCCCGGGCGAAGAACATCACGCCGCCGGCGATGAGGAGGATGCGGGCGAGCATGAAGAAGTTGAGCGCCTCGAGGAACGCCCAGTGGCGGTTCACCTGCAGCTGCTTATTGATGACCGAGTTGAGCAGGCTCTTCACGTAGTCGACTTCGCTCACCTCGCGCCCGGCCGACTTCACCGAGAAGATGTTCATGATGGCGTCGTAGGCGCGGCCGCCGGGCTTCACCCACTCCTTATTGGCTTCGTCCTGGAGGCGAGCGGTGGAGCGCGTGCCCAGCAGGACGGCCGCAAAGTAGACGAGGACCGTGACGAGCAAGAGGAGAGCGAGCACCGGCTGGATCTGCCAGCTTAAGAAGAAGAACGCGACCGAGGCGAGTGAGCTCGGCACTAGATCAATGATGATGCGGAAGAGCGAGCCGAACTCGCCGCTGCCTTCGTCGATCATGCGCATCGCCTCGCCGGTCTTCTGGTCGGCGTGGAAGCTGACCGGCAGCTGCAGCACGTGACCGTAGACCTCGTTTTGGAAATCGAGCTCGGCGTACATGACGTACTTCCACTGGATGTACTTCTCCAGCGCCTGACAGAGCGAGATGGCGACGAAGATCACGCCCCAGACGCCGAAGAGCATGACGAGGTTCACGCTGCCGCCCTGCGCGCGCAGCAGCAGCTGGTCCACGGCGTAGGCCGTGTACACGGGTTCAGCCACCCATAGCACCGAGAGCACGACGATGAGCAGCGCCATGAGCGCCGATTTGCCCGGGTGCCGACGGACGTGCTGCCGAAAGAGGCGGATGAGGGTCCTCATCGAAAAAGGAGGCAGGGGAGGTATTTGGCCACCCATTGAAGTCCCGGCGGGCATTCCCTGTCACGAAAAAGCGGCGGAAATTTTCCGTTTTAGGCATTTGCTATGCTTTCTTCGTGCAAAAGAAGGCTCCCGCCGCGGCAGACATCGTCGGTTTGCTGCGCGATTGGTACCGGCGCCACAAGCGGATACTACCCTGGCGGGATCTGCCGGACGATGACCTGGACCACAAGGCGTACCTCGTGCTGATTTCGGAAGTCATGCTCCAGCAGACGCAGGTCTCGCGCGTGACGGTTTTGTATAAAACATTTATACAAAAATTCCCAGATGTGCGCGCGCTCGCCGCCGCCACCAACGCCGAGATCCTCATCGCCTGGCGGGGGCTCGGGTACAACAGCCGGGCGCTGCGCCTGCGCGACGCCGCCAAAACAATTGTGACCGAGCACGGCGGACATTTCCCGCGCACGCTCGAGGGACTGATGGCCATCAAGGGTATCGGCCACTACACGGCCGCGGCCGTCTTGAACTTTGCTTTTGGCATTCCTGCCCCCTGCCTCGATACGAACATCCGCCGGATCGTGCACCGCGTCTTCGACGGCCCCGAGTCGCCGGCGGGCGAGTGGACTGTGCCGGATCGCCACCTCCTGCCGAAGGACGAGGCGCTCGTCGCGGCGATGCCGAAGCGTGAGGCGGCGCACCTGCCGGCGATCCTCATGGATTTCGGTTCGGCCGTGTGCACGAAGCGTTCGCCGTCGTGCCAGGCGTGTCCTCTCAAAGAGATGTGTCGCAGCGCCTTCAGCGTCCCCGCACCAACCAAAGGTGTCCGCCAGGCGAAGATTCGCAAGGAACCCGGCCGCCTCATCAGCGGCACATTCACCCCTAACCGCCTCGTGCGCGGCCGGATCATTGAAGCGCTGCGCGACCATCCCCGCGGCCTGACTCTGAGGGAGATTGGGCCCTATAGCGCCAGCGACTGGGAGCCGACGGAGCACGCACCCTGGCTCTCGAACATTCTCGAAGGGTTGGCGCGCGATCAGCTGCTCGAACTGGTGGCTACAAGATATCGGATGATCCATTGATCCCGTCGGTACGGTTTCTGCGCGATATAGCTAAAAATTAAAAAAAGTGTTATAATATCCATAAACCAACATCCTTCTATGAACAACACTCCAGGACAGGATTCTGCACGTCGGTATGGTCCGGATCTCATCGTCGACGTTCCGCCGGAGGATCCGACGCAGCGCATCGATGACGTGGCGAAGTTTACGGCCTTCTACCGCGGCCGTTTAAATGAGCTCTTCCCCGGCGCCATGCCGGCAGCCAACGAAATCCGGGAGACGCTCAGCCAGCGCCTGAGAAATCTGCGCGGTTCGACTCGGCCCGACGATCTCTGGCGCGAGGTGACGTACGTGTACATGCAGGTGGCAACACCGGCCAACACCCGCTTTGTCGACGAAGTGCTGGCGGGACTGGGCATCAACGTCACACATCCTGCCGGGCGGCCGACGACGATCGAGAGCTTTCAGTTCCAGGGCAAGACCTACCGCTTGAATCCGCAGACGCGCGTGCCGGAAGGTGTATAAGAAGGTAAATGTTCGCCTTTAATGGGCGTTATTTGCCTATTGAGGGGAATTTGTACCGAACCTTGACATATTTCATTATAGAGTTATTATGGCCATGCCTTCCGAAGACGGTGGCTGGTTCATACAGGGTCGCGATACCTGTTTGTCCCCTCCATTGCACTGAGGAATGCCCGGGTCGCTTGCCCCCTCAACCGCCGTTTGATCCCGACCGTGGGATCTCACGCGCCGAGAGGCACTACGGCACCTAGCCGTACCCGGTGATGCTGGTCCCGCTCTGTGGGACGCAGCCGAGGGCAGAGGACACACACCGTGTGTGAGGCCGAAGAGCGCTGCTCTTCACTCCACACATTGGGTAGACGTTCTGCCCACACCGCGAGGTCCGGATCGACCTCACCTACTCCGCTTCCCACCACAAATGGGAAGCGGCTTTCTTTTATCCCTTTCGTCATTTTGGACGTATTCATAGGTATTGACACAAAAATATAAAATAGTATTATGCATATGTTCCCGCGGCCACATTGGGTCACGTGAATAGGGGGCTCGCACATCCCCTCACCTGGTTTTTACCCCAGGAGAAACCTCCATTTGTAAGCCGGAGGAAGCGAGCGGGGACCGTCGCACACTTGGTGCGGCGGTCTTTTTTTGCCACAAAAAAGCGCCCGGTCGACCGGGCGCTTTTTCTGCATGACGATTATTTGGCGAGTTCTTCGACGCGCTTCTCGCGGATGACGTTCACCTTGATGACGCCGGGGTAGGTGAGTTCGGCCTCGATCTTGCGGGCGATGTCCTTGCTGAGTTGCAGCTGCTGGAGGTCATCGACCTTCTGGACGTCCACGTAGACGCGGATCTCGCGGCCGGCCGAGAGGGCGAACGCGCGGCTGACGCCGGGGAAGGTCTTGGCGACTTCCTCCAGTTCCTTCAGGCGGCGGAAGTATTCCTCAATCGACTCGCGGCGGGCACCCGGGCGGGCGCCGGAGATGGCGTCGGCGGCAGCGACGAGGAAGGCCTCGGGGCTGGCCATCGGGATGTCCTCATGGTGCGCGGCGACGGTGTGGATGACTTCGGGGCGAATCTTGAAGCGCTTGCAGATCTCCACGCCGATCTCGACGTGCGTGCCGGCAACTTCGTGGTCGAGGGCCTTACCGATGTCATGGAGCAGACAACCTTCGACGACCGTCGGCACGTCGGCGCCCATCTCCTCAGCGAGCATGCGGCCGATGTGGGCCATCTCCACCGAATGCTTGAGGACGTTTTGGCCGTAGCTGGTGCGGAAGCGCAGGCGGCCAATGATCTTGAGCAGATCCTGCGGGTAGCCCGTGATGCCGAGGTCATCGACGGCGCGCTTGCCGAACTCAAGCATCATCTTGCCGACTTGTTCCTTCTGCTTGGCGACGATCTCCTCGATGCGGGCGGGCTGAATGCGGCCGTCCTGGATGAGCTTCTCCATCGAGAGCTTGGCGACGTAGCGGCGGGCGAGGTCGTAGCCCGAGATGACGATGGCGCCAGGCGTGTCGTCGATGATGACGTCGACGCCGGTGGCGGTTTCGAAGGCGTTGATGTTGCGGCCTTCCTTGCCGATGATCTTGCCCTTCACGTCGTCGCTCGGCAGCTGCACCACCGTCGCGGTGGACTCGGTGGCCGTCTCGGAGGCGTAGCGCTGCATGGCCTGGGCCATGAGGTTCTTCGCTTCCTCCTCCACGGTCTCGTGCATCTTCTCGCGCTCGGCCTTGATCTCCTTGGCGAACTCGTCGGCGAACTCGCTCTTGAGAGCTTCGAGCAGTTGGGCCTTGGCCTGATCGACCGACAGCTTGGCGGCCGTTTCGAGCGCCTTGCGGTGCTCGGTGGCGGCGGCGCTGAGCTCGTCCTTCAGAGCCTCGACCTGCGTCTGGCGCTCGGCGAGGAGTGTCTTCTGACGGTCGACCTCGCGCACCTTCTCGTCGAGGTTCTTCTCTTTCTCTTCGGTGCGGCTGCGCTCCTTCTCGAGGCGGACTTCCAGTTCATTCGCGCGCAACTTGGCTTCGGTCAGGATCTCGGTCGCCTTGGCTTTGGCTTCGACTTCGGCTGACTTGATCTGATTCTTGGCATCCGAAACCTGCGACTTCAATTCGCGCAGTTGCTGTTCGAGCGCTTCTAGCTCCTGCTGCTTGCCGCGCGTGAGCTGCGAGCCTTTGCCGAAGAAAGCGTAACCGGCGCCAAGACCAGCGAGGGCGCCAACAATGATGCTAATGAGGTAGTACATGGAATCAAGGGGGAGCGGATGAAGCGTCCGTCCATAGCGCGCCAGGCGCGCACGGACTCAACGATGCGGGAGGGGACGGAAAGGATGACGCTCTCCTGAGACGACGGCAGAACCGCGACTACGCGTGACGCGAGGCGTTGAAGGACGGCCGAAAGTCGAGAGAGGAGCTGGAACATCGTGTGCCAAAAGGCGGACGCTCGGAGCTTACTCGCTGCGTGACGGTCTGGCGAGAGACTGGTGGCCCGTATCCAGAAGCCGAAATGTCGGTTATTCGCGCTAAACTGCCGTTGACGGCGTCGGGCATCGATGATGACGAAGATCTGTTTTGGCATGGAACGGCTGTTCTTGGCTCTCTATCCGTAAAAACCACGTTGTCGCTCGCGGCGTCTGTGCCTCGAACACGGCGGCGTGCGGTCGACTGGTGGCATGTCCATCACTCGCCTCTGTTTGCCGCTCATCCTCCTCCTGTGTCCGCTTCGGGCCGCGGCTCAGGTCGTGGTGTCCGAGGTGGCGTGGGCGGGGAGCGATCTCTCTACGGCGGACGAGTGGTTCGAGCTCGCACCGGTCACCCCTGAGGCCTTCATGGCACCGTTGTCGCTTAGCGGTTGGACACTCCGATCGCAGACGAGCCGCGGCGATGAGTTGATGCTGGCGTTTGGTCCGCTCACCATGACCGGCGCTCCGCTCGTCATCAGCAACTATGCCGCCGCCCAGTCGCGCCTCGATATCACGCCGGCACTCGTCACAACGGCGGTTGCCCTTCCGAATACCGACTTGCACCTGCGGCTACTGCGGCCCGACGGCTCGCTGGCGGATGAAGTGCTACTCGGCGCGCATCCAGCTGGGACATCGGGCAGCAGCGGCGGTATTTGGGCCTCGGCCGAACGCCTGGATCCGCTGCTGAGTGGTGCCGATCCTGGTAATTGGAAAACGTCTACCGGCAGCGGTGGAATCGACCTTGGCGCGCCGCTGCGCGGGTCGCCGAACGTCGTCGCTTGGCTCGCACCGGGTGGATCTACGGCTGCGTCTTCCTCCGTCGCCAGTTCTTCGTCATCAGAGTCCTCACAATTGTCGGATCCGCCAGTGAGCAGTGCGTCCGGGGCCACCCTGAGTGAGAGTCCTGTTCTCGACGGTGCGGTGTTGGCCGTGTCCTCGGAGGCATTGAGCAGCGCGTCCGACTCCTCGCCTCCCGCGTCCGTTGACTCGTCGTCATCGTTGTCCGTTGATTCGTCGTCATCCGCGTCCGGCGTGGCGGACACTGTCACCTTGCTAAGGGGCGATCTGCGGATCACCGAAGTGCTGGCCGATCCGCTCGGCACTGATGACAGCGAGTGGATCGAGGTGACCAACGTCTCGGATCATGAGCTCTCGGTCGCCGGTGTTTTGCTGCAGCGAAAGGGACTCTCGCGCTCTTTTCGTTTTGTGGACGCCACGCGCAGCAGCGGCAGCCTACTTCCCGGGCAGGTGGTCCTCGTCTCGCACGAGATCTCGGGGCTGACGTTGCCGAATGCCGGCGGCGAGATTCTCCTGACGCTCAACGGTGAGATTATCGATGATGTTGTGTACCCCTCGGCGCCCGAAGGCGCGAGCAGTGGCCTGCTCGACGGACAGATGGTCCTCTTCTGTGTGCCGACCCCACGCGCGAACAATGTTCAACAACTACCTGGTGTCCGTCTGCAACTGCAAGGCGGTTCGCAGTCCGGCGTTGGTCGCGCGACCGTGAACGTCGCCGCCGACGTACCCGCGATTCCCGGCGATGTCTCGTGCGTCGTGGACTTCGGTGACGGCACAAACTCGCCCTCCTGCAATCCGCCGTCGCACTCTTTCGCGACGCCCGGCCAGTACGCCATAACGCTGAAAGTGGCATCCATCTGCGGCGAACTGACGTCCGAACCACTCTTTGTCAGCGTCACGTCCGCGATGTCGTCGGCAGCGTCGGTGGCCGGCACGGCGTCCTCATCATCACTATCGCTCACCTCGTCCGGGACTGAGCAGCGCTCCTGTTCGCCATCGGCAGCGACCGGGGTTACACTTTCGGGAGCGCTGCCCAATCCCGTCGGCAGCGATAGCGAGGCCGAGGAGATCGTCCTCGAGAATCACGCCGAGATGACGGTCAGCCTCTGTGGCTGGGTCCTCGACGACGGTCCCGAGGGCAGTCCGGCCTTTCGTCTCGATGCCTTGTTGATGGCCGCCGGGCAAACGCTGACGCTCACACGCAGTGTCACTGGCATCGCGCTCAATAATGACGGCGACATCATCCGGCTCTTTCAGCCGGGTACGGCCGTGGCCGCATCGGAGTGCCGGTACGTTCGTGCGGATGAAGGACAGAGGATTCAGTGCCAAGGCCTTCAGGAAGAGGAAAAGTCCCCCTTCGGTGCGATGACGAATGAGTCTTCTTCCAGCCTCGTAACGCCGCCGCGCACGTGGGTTATCGTGCCGGATGATGCCGACATTGCGGAGGGTGATGTTCTGATTGCGGAAGCCGTGTCACACCCTGCGCGTGGCCAGGAGGAGTGGATTGAGCTCTGGAACACGAGCCAGGTCGCGGTCGATTTGTCCGGCTGGATGCTTGATGACGCCCCCGATTCGGGCAGCGCGCCGTGGCTCATTCCGCACGGCACCATTCTCGATGCTGGCGCTCGGTTGGTCTTACCGCGCTCGCAGACGAAGCTCGTCCTCAACGATCCCGGGGACGAGATTGAACTGCGCCGTGGGTCATACGTCATGGACAGCGTGCAGTTGCCTGCCTTAAAGCAGGGGATTGCCTTTGCACTCACGACCACTGATCGGTCGTGGTGCCAGACCACGCCGCCGACACCCGGCGCACCAACCGACGTCTGCCGGGCGTTGCCAGTCCGGGGTAAAGGCACCGTCAAAACCCATCCAACCACCGCTTCTGGCGTTGTCCGTGAGGCATCGCTCCTGGCTTCGTTACGAGGGTCAAAAGCCGGGAAAAACTGGTCTGAAAGCCAGATTCAGTCCACATCCTCGGGTTGGCTGGCGTGGGGCGCGGCCGTGCTCCTCGGCCTGGGGTCGATCGCCTGGGTGGTGTCCCGGGTGGATGGCTGGCAGGGCAAATTGCAGCTGGATGCCAAATAAGGTATACTGAGTAGATGGCTCTTGCCTCGCCCGAACAGGCGATCGAAGCGCTCCGCGCCGCGCTCGATCAAGTTCCGCTCACTGCTGACCAGCGTCAGAAGACGTTGAGCGAGTTCGCGCTTCGCATCGGCCAAGCGCTGCCGATGAACTTCTCATCGTCACTGCCGGTGTCGTCGCCGCTCTTCGGCGCGCCCGTCGTCAGTCAGAAGACGTCGCTCCAAGAAGCTCTCGACCACGCCCTGCAGGCCGCGCACGAAGCCGCGCCGACCATTGCGCCCGCTGATCGTCAGTCGGTGCAGCGCGAGCTTGTGGCTCAACTTGAATCGCGTCTGGAAACGACGAGTGACACAGTGGATCGTTCGGCCATTCAGGCGATCTTGCAGGAGAATTTGGCACACCGTCCGGCGGGCAAAAGCATTCCGCCCACCAAAGGGTTTTTCTTCGCCCTGATCGAGGCTGTCGTGCTGTCGGTCGGCTTGTCGCTGGTGCTCTTTGCGCTCTACGGCAAGGCCATCATCGCTCAGCCGCTCATCCTCACCGTCGCTGACATCTTCATTCTCTTCGTCGGCTGCCAACTACTTGGCACCTTGCACGAGAAGATCTGGTTCTCAACCACACACGTGCTCAATATCTTCACGCTGCTGCGTGGGGCGGCCTCGCCCTTGAGTATCCCCCTTGGCCTACTGTTGAAGGCCCATGAGTATCTGTGGTCCGATTACGCCAAGTCCGCGCCGGCTCGCATCCTTCGCTCGCTCATCTCACCCATCACGGTGCCGATCGGTGCAATCTGGACGGCGACCGGTTTCTGTATGCATCAAGTAGAACGTCTGACGAAAGCTCAAAAAATGGCGAAGAAAATTGCCGTTTCAGCCCTAAAGGAAGAGAAAAAGATTGAATCGAAACCCATCACTCCGCCAGCCGCTCCAATCGCGGCCTAAAAAGAAAGTTGGAGCCCTTCCTGGAGGCAAAAACTCGGGATTGAGGACAAGTATGATTTATGATACAATAAGGAGATGCCCCCTACGACTCCGCCCACAGAAACACCCCAGCAGACGATCGACCGTCTGACGGCTGAGAATGAGACGCTGCGCCGGTCGGCGGTGGATGTGAAGCGTAGTTGGCTCCGCCGTCGCTACGATGATGTTTTGACTCGCGGTAATAATCCCGTCGTTCTTGGCGGTCTGGCCGCGGCCGGGGGATACGGGGTTCAGAAAGCACTCGCAACCGAGTCGGCGCTCCGCGCCGGCAGTTATCTCACGAGCGCTCCGGCTCTGACGACGGCCGTGCCGTCAGTGATTGTCGGTACCGGCGCCTATAAGGCCGCGCGCTACCTCGGCGCCAATCGCACTTTGAGTGCCATGGCTGCCGGAGCCGCTGGCGGTGCGGCGATCGCTACTGAATCGCACTTCACGATTCCGATTGCCACGACTATCGCCAGTCTCTGGGCAGCCAATAAGGCTGTGCAGTGGTCGGGTCTGAATCGCAGTACCTATGCCTCTATGGACGGTGCGGACACATGGAGCTTCACCAAGCGCAATATCATTTCCACTCCCGGGAAAATGGCGATGGGCTTGTTCTACAGCGGCTGGTGGCCTTCGTTGAATAAAGACCTTCGTTGGCAGGAACGCATCGGCGCGGCCGGGCCGCAGCTTCTGCGAGGATGTGTTCGGTCCTTCTACACCCCTTGGGATAAATTACAGGGCTTTGAGCATCTGCCCGGCCTCGTCATTCGCCCGGTCGTCAGTGCCGTGTCGACGGTTCTCAATGCGATTCCGGGCAGCGGCTACTTCAAGTCGCCCGATAAGTTTGGTGAGGGTGTCGGCAACTTGGCGCTCTCGCCGATCAGAGGCGCGAAGTGGTTGCTGAGTGCGCCGTCTCGATTCTGGAATTACGCCACCTCCGTTCCCGGCGACAAGAAATAAACACCCATGCCACGCGAAGCCTTTCCCACTGGCCGCACCCCTCCCGGTTCCACCCCGAACCCGGACCCGAACGCGATCGAGCGCGCCAGCGCCGATCTGGAGGTTCGCGTGCCGATCATCCGTCCGGGCGTGCGTGACTCGGCGCTCTCGGTCGAATCGATTCCCAATCGCACCTGGGAGGAAGTCCGTCCCGCCGACCTTGGTCCGACTCTCCTCAATGCTATCCGTCAGGGCCTCGTGAATCCCGCGCACATCAGCACGCTCTGGCAGACGGAGCCCTGGCGCATGCTCGAGGTCTTCGGCCCCGTTCTGCAGCAGGGGACGCCGATGCACCAGCAACTCCTCCAGTGGAAGCAGATCGCCCAGACGAACCCCGCTTTCCTTCCGAACTTCCTGGCGACGAATATCGCCCTCGTTGACCGCATGCGCGTCCTCAACGAAGGCCTGGCGCTGTACATCTCGACCCAACAGGCCTCGCGCCAACAGCTGGAAGGACTGATGAGCCGCCAGTCCAGCAACTGGATTGACGGCGTCTGGCGCGATTACCGTCGTACCATCAACTTCCAGCGTGATCCCGCTCTCTCTACCGGCCTCGTGATCGGCGGCGTCATGGTTGGCTTGTGGCTGCTGCGTGGGAAGAGTCGCGCTGCGGGCTGGGCCCGTTTTGCCGCTGGCTTCACGGTTCTCGCCGTCTTCCTCCGCCAGCGTTACGGCATTCAGATTTCGGAGGATCTTATCGCCCGGCCGCTCGAAACCTGGGGCGCGCCACAGATGGCTAATGCCGTCCGCGTCTTCCGTGACACGCTCCGCGCCCCCTTCGTCGGCGACTCGCAGCGTGGCTCGGCCGTCGCCTTGGCCGAGTACAACCTCGGCATCAACGGCGATAAGGAGCGGCTGGTCCTCGCCGGCATCATGCGTATGAGTCCGGCGAAGTTCCTCATTGCGTACAACGCCGCCAAGCGCGCCTCCGTGGCGCAGGCTGGCCAGACGCAGCTGCCCGAAGAAGTGCGCGAGATGATCCGCGAATTCCAGCGCAACCACCGCCTGGCCGATAACTTCTCGGGCCTGTCGGATAATGAGAAGCTTGCCGTCTTCCTTCGTGTGAGCGACAAGTTCCTGGCCTCACTCAGCGACGGCCGTGATCCGGCCCGCGGTCTGGCCTTCCTTGAGGGTAACTTCGTTCGCAATCCCTACCAGCGTCTGATCGCCCGCGCCGGCGCCACCCGCCGTCGCGATGGTACGATCGCCACGGCCGAGGCGTCCGTCTCGGACATTGAGGCCCTCCAGACCGCGAGCGACGCCGCCGCCACCTCGGATATCAACATGCTCGACGTCTTCCTGGCGACGCGCCCGGATGAGTTCTGGAACGGTCCAAACAGCCTCCAGGGCTTTGAGAGCGTCGAGGCTCGCCGCGCCCGCGACTTGCGTAACGCCCTCATCGCCGCCGCTCGCGATGTGCGCGACACGGCTGTCACCGCGGGGCGCCGCGTCGGCGAGTTCGTGCTAACCGATGTGCCGCGCTTCTTCACCGACGATGTCTGGCCTCGGGTCTCGGCCGCCGCCGAGGCCGCCTGGCCGACTATTCGCGACGTCGGTCAGTGGTTGGATGACACGCAGTACTCCTTCCGTAAGAACACGCCCGTCGGTCAGTTCCTCGAGTCTCTCGTTGGCACCACCGTGAACATCGCCGGTGACGTAATCACCGTTTCCGGTCGCGAGATTCGCAAGCTCTCGGTCTGGGTGGCGTGGAAACGGATGGAGGGAACGGGTGTGAACTTCGCCGATTTCCGTGCCTTTGAAAACGGCAGCACGGCCGCGGGTACGGAAGGCATTACCGCCGGGCTCCGCGCCGGCCGCACGTCCTTCAGTGTCACGAATCCCGTGGAGGCCAGAATTTGGCGCAGCCTCCACGACCTCGGCATCGCCTCGATCAATAACCGTGACGCTCTCGGTGCGCCCACGTCGACGCCCGCCTTCCCGGTCGAGGTGCAGATGAGTCCGGAGCAGGCCCGTAAGCTTCGCCTGTGGATCGAAACTTGGCACCTCCTCTTCGGCCTTGGCGATTCGGCAAGTGATGCGGGTGGCGCAGGCGTGGGTGGTGGCACGCCAGTCCGTCCTGGTGTCGTGCCCGCTGGCCCGCCCTTGAGCGTGCCGGAATTGAATACGCTTGATGCTCGCGTCCGTGAAATCGAAGCCGTCGACATCGGTCGCGGCGTGCGTGGGCTCTTTGTGGAGCGCCTGCTCGATGGTCGCTTCCGCATCGGCTTCCGCACTGGTCCGGCCGATCCTGGCGAGTATTTCACGGCACCAATGACGCACGCCGATCTCGTGGGAGCGCGCTTGGTCGATCTCGTCCAGCGTTGGCGCAACGGTGTCCCCAATCGTCTGAAGCAGCGCTTGCTCGATGCCGGCCGTGGTAACCCCGCTCTCATTGTGACTGGCGCCGGCAACTGGAATACCCGCTTTGAGCCTGGCGACATGATTCGCTACGTGCCGGTGGGTCCCAATATTGGTCGCTTTGGCGGTGTCACTACCGCCCCACCGGTCGCCACATCGCACCTGACGGACTTGGTGACTCGCACGCCGGCCGAGATCATCGGTCGCTACAAGCGCCTGGTCGATACGACTGCGCTCGCCAGCGGTGACCCCATCACGCTGCCCTAAACACACAAAAAAGAGAGCAGTCGGGATGACTGCTCTCAAAGGGCCTTCGATTTCGCCTCACGTCACTTCGTGGTGCCACCCTTACCGGTGGCCGAATCTTTTCCCGCCTCCTCAATGATCCCATGGTCGCTTTCGAGGAACATCTGAACGATGGCTTCATCAACGCTTCGTCCGGTGAGGCCGGTCAACGACATGCGGAACACCTTGCGGTCGGTGCCCTTCTTGCCGGTGACGACCGTCGCCGAGGCGAAGGTCTTGCCATCGTAGCTGTAGACCCCGATGAATGTTGCGTCGGCCATCTTCAGCTCGGTGTCCTTGAAGCCGACCTTCTTCGTCAGATCCTTCCAGTAATCGATGTTGACGCGGTCGATCGGGATGAGGAACCCGACCGAGTAATCGTTGTGCAACAGCCATTTGTCCATCTTGCAGAGCTTGAACTGCTTCTCGAGCTTTTCGACGGAACCTTCGAGTTTCAGCAGTCCGGGGGTGGTCGTGGTGGTCGTGGTGGCCGGCGGGGCCGTGGTCGTGGTCGTCTTGGTCGCGGGCGGAGTGGTGGTCGTGGTGGCCGGGGGGCCGCTGACCCCCGGAACGACGGTGGGCGTCTGGCCACTGGCGGCACTGCCCATCAGGCAGATCACGGCCGCGAGCAGCAAAACGCGGGTGTAGAAACCGAACATAGGAACCTCCTGGGACGGTGAGTAGTGAGGCGGTGGTTTGAAAGACTCTGTTGACAGAGTATATATATTGTTTTTTAAAATCAAGTGCAAAGACACTGAAAAAGACAGGCAAAAAAGAGGGCAAGCGCGTACGCTTGCCCCGGGGTTGTTGGTTCTTACCGTGGTGGTGTCATCTTCTGGCTTGTTGTCACTTCCCGAGCGCCCGGGCCTCGCTGTAGCGCCCCTGCTTGTCCTTCTTCAGGATCTTCGTTTCCGGGGGGAGGACTTCGTTGATGCTGAAGTTCTCGCCGTCATCCACGTTGAATGCCTTGCCATCCTTGGTCACGATGATCCACGTCCCCACCGTCGGTTCCATCTTCGGCAGGGTGAGCTTCTTCCGATCGGCCGACAGCGTGATCTTGGACATGTCGTCATCGGAGACGATCGGCGGCTCAATCTTCGCGCCGAGGCTGTCCAACTTCGCCAAGGCCTGTTGCATCTTGATCTTGGTGTCGTCCGTAATCATCGGGACGACGAGGAATGCGACGACCACGAGCAGCAGGATCTTCGCCCCGTTCTCCATGCAGAAACCGCGGGGGTCGAAGTCGAACTTCACGATCTTCACGATCTTGCCCGTCTTCTCGCCGTCAGCCGTTTCAATCGTGGCCATCGACGGCTTGCGCGAGTCGAAGTAGTAGTCGATGACGATCATCAGCCCCGCCGCTGCCAGCAGCAGGAACACACCGAGTCCAACCATGGGATACCTCCGTTTCAGGATTCGTCTCTCTCCGCACACCACCAGTGGTGTTACAGAACTGAGCACAATATAAAACTTTATTTTAAATTGTCAATAGTCGAAACCGACAAAAAAAAGCGGGTGACTGCTGTCACCCGCCCGGCCTATCCTGTTGCCGCTCAGCGATCGCGTGGCACCATCACCATCCGTTCACTCTTCTCCTTCTTGGCATCATCCACGAAGGCGATCTTTACCCCCGACAGGCTCTTATAGTACGTGTACTCGATACGACCGCCTTCCATCTTCACAGTCCAGATGGCAGGGTCGCCCGTGTTCACGTCCATGAATTTGCCGTTGGGGAGTTCATCGTGCATGAGGTGCCATTGCAGGCCGTTCACGACGGGGAAACTCACCTTGCGCGGATCTTCCTTGTGCCAGCGCAGCTCGGACATATAACTCGTGGGCATGGGAATCTGCTTGTACGAGTCGAAGCTGTTGGCCGAGGGCGAACGCAGCGAGGGGAGACCCTTCCACAATTCCGGTCCCGCGATGCAGAAGATCAGAGCGAAGACCACGCCCCCCATGAAACGGAGGAAGGAGTGATTGTCGCCCGTCACTTGATCGACGGTCGCGTCATTGCGGATGGCCCCGCCCACCGTCACGATCGTCTCGTAGCCGGTCCGGTAGCTGCAGGCGAAGAGAAAGAAGGCCACGCTCGCGCCGATGAGGACGAACGCGAGGGTCAGAGTGTTGTTGTCGAATCCTTCGGGCCTCTGCTGGTACGCCCAGTAGAGGTTTTTGGCCCCGAGACAGGCTCCGGCAAAGGCGAGGATGCCGAAACCGCGAATGACGTAATCGGTACTGCTGGTGCGCCGAACGGTGGCGCTGCTGCCGGGGAGTGCCGCCCCGGCTCGGTCACGAATCGTGCCGAGGATCGGGCGGGCGGTTCCCACGAAGACGTAGAGCAGGCCGAGAACCAGCCCCACGGTTCCGGCGATCGCCCAGATGATCTGACTGTTTTCCATGACTTTCTCCTGTGTGGTGCTTTGCGAATGCTCAGCGGTGGTTTGATAGGTCTATAGTTTATTTTAATACATTATTAACTTTTGGCAAGTATTCGGTGGGAGACTATTTATTTGCTATAAAGAACTAATTCTGCAAATATGCAAATACGCTGAAGAACGCGCAGCGCTGCACTTTAACAGTTCGGCTGTACAAGTGACGTTGCGGAACCAACAACCCCTCGAAAGAAGGAGACTGATCGATGGACGCGAAACCGCATGTGACCCTCTGGCCCCACGGCAAGGTGTTCTTCACCTACCCCCTCGTGCTTCTCTGGACCCTGTTCTTGCTTCTGCACCTGAGCGGTGTGAAGTCCGAGCCGTGGTTCGCCCGGATCAACTTCATCGTGATGGCTTTCGTTCTCGTCGTCGTCTTCATCGACTTCCGGCGGAACGTGGCCATGATCGCGCTGGTCGTCGGTGGTCTTGTCCTGACTATCGCCCTACAGGCCGCGGGCGTCGCCATTTTCTTCGACATGGCGAACGCCGTCGAGAAGTACAGCACCGGCTTCAGTGTGGAATTCCACTTCCTGCTGGCCATGCTGCTGATCGTGCTCATGGGCTTCGACATTGCCGACACGATCTTGAACCGCCGCATCAAGATCGACGATAAGCACATCGAGATGCTCCGACCCGGTGACGATCAGAAGCTCCACGATTTGAACCAAGTGATCGTGGAGTACCGGATGGCCGACTACTGGGAGTGGCTGCTCCTCGGCACCGGCACGATTTTCATCTACTCGAAGAACGGGAGCGACAAGGGCATGCTCATCGCCAAGGCCGAGCACGTGATCGGTGCGCAGAAGCTGTACGAGAAGATCCAAGAGTTCATCAACGTCGACTGATCCGGCAGCCGACCACACAGTGCAATCGAGCCAGGACCCCGCGTCCTGGCTCTTTTTTGCGCGCAAAAAAACAGGGAGCGCCATACGGGGCGTTCCCTGTGGGGGTGAGGGCCTAGGCCACTCACCGATTCCTGCGTTGCTTGCTCCCGAGGTTCAGCTCGAGACCGTCATTCACGATGTAGGTCTGCACGGGGGCGGACGTCGTCGTGGCGGCGGGTGGGGGAGTGACGGGGGTGACGGGTGTCGTCGGCTCGGTCTTGGCGGACTCCTTCTTGCCGAGGTTCTGACTGATTCCGTCATCGGTCGCGTACGTCGTCGTAGTTGTCGTCGGCTCCGCCGGCGCGACGACCGTGAAGTCGGCGTGTTCCTTCTTGCCGATCCAGAGCTGGACACCATCGTTCGTCGTCCATGTGTTCAGTCGAACGCCGCGCGTGTCGCGGTAGCGGAGGTAGGTGCCGTCACTGTACCGCTGCCAGTTGTAACTGTAACTGTAGGCGTTCGGGTTGCTGTAATACTGCGGGTTGGTCCAGTACTGGTTCCAGAAGCCGTAATAGTAGCCATTGTTCAACCCAACGCTATAGCCGTTGTTGTAGCCCGAATTGTAGTAGGGGGTCGGGTCCACGTAGGTCGTCGTCGGGAAGTTGTAGCTCCCCGGCGTCCAGCCGTAACTGTTGTTGTAGCTGTAGCCGCCCCAGCCCGGCCGGGCGCTGTAGTTCACCCCGTAGGTAAAGGGGTTGCCGCCGTAGTAGCCGGAGTACGTGTACGGCCGGTAGTAACCACCGTAGCTGCCGTAGTGCGGGGTTGAGTACCGGTAGTAATAGTGACTGGAGGAGCTGTGGCTGCCACCCGAGTGGTGGCTGCTGCTGTGGCTCCAGCCGCCGGCGTTGAGGCTCTGGCTGCTCAGGAACATCAGACAGACCAGCAGTGCGAGGCAAAAGACGAAGCGTTTCATCGGAAAACTCCCTTGGTTTGTTCCCCACGACATCCTCCTTCTCGCCGTATCGAGAGGAAGCGTTGTAGGCGTTGAGTATGACCGCCGGCACGAGCCGGACGGCTTGGTATCGCCCCTCACTTCGGAAAAAGGAGGGTGGGTGGGGAACGCAAGCGATGATCTGAAAGTGCAGGTACTCAGTAAATACGATTTCTGCGTAATGTCAATTATCCTGTACGTGGAGCAGAGAGCCGTCCTGCCCCCAGGGGTCTTGTGAAAAAAATGGGTATGCGCTATAATAGACGCAACAAACACCCTCAATTCAGTGACCAACACTCAGTCCACCACCGTGGTTGATCAAGAGAGCGACGCCCTGGCGCGCGATCTGTACAACACGCTCATGGCCGATATTGAACCCGATCTCCTCCTGGAGAATCTGGCCGGTCTCGACGCCAAGTACGACGGTGAGACGCCCGAGGAGAAAGAGGTCCGCATGAAGCGCTACGAAGCGGCCTACGCCAAGTTCGACGACGAGTTCAAGGACTTCATGGTTGGTGTGAACGAAGAGGTTCGCACTTCCCGCCGCGCCGCGTTGAAGGAGAAGGAGGCGGAGGCCAAACAGAGCGATCAACCCTTGCTCTCTTCCCTTGAAGAGGCGTTCCGTTGATCGACCCCCTTTAGTCAAACACATTTCTACCCCCCAGTCGTATGGTCCATATCCACTCCTTCCGCTCGGCCTTCCAGGCTAGCACGCGTGAACACCGCCTCCTCGGGATGGCCGGTGAGACACCCTTTGCCAACGCCGCCGAGCTCAATGCCGAAGGCGCTCGCGTCGAGGCGAGCCTGCGTACGGACCACGACGCAACCGTCGAGGCTGAGGCCCGCGTCACCAAGATTCGTCTTGAGCTGACGGAGGCCCGTGATCCTGCCCTGGCGGTCGCCGCTCGCGCCATGCTCGACCGCATCACTGCCGCCGAGCGCGCCCGTCGCGACTCTCGCGCCGAAGTGACGGCCGAGAACACTCGCCAGACGGCCAAGCGTGCGGAGATCCTCGGTAAGCTCAACGTGGCTGCCACTCGCGCCGCCGGTCTGACCGACGCTCGCACCGAGATCAACGCCTCGCTCGATCAGATCAAGCTCATGTCCGATCCCGCTACCCCTGAAGGACAGAAATTCGCTCGTGCGGATTTGATCACCGCCCACCTGGCTCATATCCGCCAGCTCCAGGACATCGCCCCGACCACGCCGCCCTTGAACCCCAATGAGCGCGCGCTGCTGCGCTCGGCCGTCGCCGCCGAAACGGCGGGCGATGACGGTTCGAAGAACCGCCTCGGTGGTGCCTACCTGAAGGCCGAAGGCTACGAGGAAGTCGCTCCAGTTGCTCCGGCTACGCGCAAGCTGACTTACAGCAAGGTCTACCCCGGCGTCGTCCCCGCAGCGAAGCGCACGCTCTCGCTTGAATACCAGCTCCACCCGGCGCCGGCACCGCAGATGTGGAAGGTGACGGGTACGGTCGGTGGCATCGCCATTCCGCTCACGAACGTCACCGCCTTCAACGGCGCGCTCATCGATGGTCTCGTCGCCGCTGATCCTCAGGTCAACGCGATCTTCCACTCGGCCGTTGCTCCGGCTCCGGGCTCGGGTCGCGAAGATATGATCCGCCAGCTCGCTATCGCCGACAACCTGGCCAATGGTGTGCAGACCGCGGCTGACCCTCTGAAGCTTGCAGCCGTGAAGAACAAGGCCATGGAGGCCGAGACACGCAATGCCGATACGGAACTTGCCACGCTCACCGCTGCCCACCCGACCTTCATCAACGGTCCGTTCACGACCGCCTTCCTCTTGGCTGATACCGCCAAGCGTGAGGGGACGACAGCCGGTCTTGCTCCCGACATCATCCGCGCCCGTATTATCACGGCCCTTGATGCCGTTCCGGCCGGTCTGCGCAAAGTCGCCGCCGACCGTAAGGCTGCCCTCGACGTCCTGGTGAAGGACAAGGCCGCCCTCGGCGCCAACGTCCCGCCGAACATCGTTGCTCAGATCACGGAGCTCCGCCGCCAGATCGCCGACATCGACGTCCAGCTCCGCGCCAAGACAAACGCCCTCGGCATCACTACGACGGCCCCAGTCGCTCCGGCTGAGACGCCCGAAGCCCGCATCTTCAAGACGGCCGTCGACGCCGCCATCAACCTGCTTTCAGCCACCAGCACCCGCGCTCAGCTCGATACCGCCCAGACGGCGCTCGGCGCCGCTCTGACGGCCCTGCCTGTCGCCCAGCGTGCTGCGAATCTGAACTACATCGTGACGAAGGCGCGTGAGAAGGGCCTGACCGCCGTGATTACGGGCTTGAACGTCCGCCTCACCGTTGGTGTTGCTCCGCTCACGACTCCTGACTCCGGCCCCGATTCCCTCGGTGAAGTCTCGGCCCGCGTTCGCCCGTTCCTGGAATTCCTCCGCATGCTTGCTCCGGTGCTCGGTGCCTTGAATCCGAACTTCAACGCCGCCGCCCTCGAGGGTGCGATCAATCGTGTCGACCTGAACATGCAGCTGCGTGCCGCTGAGGCTGAATTGACGGCCTTTGACCGCGCTAACCCGGCTCCGCTCGGCACAGCTGAACTCCGCGCTCGCCGCACGGCCATCGAGACTCGCATCCGCGACCTCCGCGCTCGCATCGCTCGTCTGCCGGCCATCCCGCCGACGACTCCGGGCGGATTTGGAACCGTGTCTGAGGCTCCTGAGGCCATGATTAACGCCTTCGCTGCTCAGGCCGCCATCCGCATCAACACCTTCCTGGCTCCGGGCACGACCACGGTCGTCAACAACAACGTCATCCTCATCAACTGTAATGGCCGCCCGGCTCCGATCATCGGCCGCCTCAACGTCCTCATGGGCCGCTTCGGCGCCGCCCGCGTGGGTGCCGACCGCCTCGCCGGTGTGCCGCCCGCCACGCTCACCCTCCTTGGTCAGGCGAACAGTAACGTCGTTGCTCTCGACGCCCGCATGGTCTTCCAGATGGTCGGCGGCGATGTGAACAACATCCTCTCCAGCGGCGGCACCTTCGTCCCGCCGGTCGCTCCCTACGGTGCGCCTTACAGCATGCCGCCCTACGGTGTTCCCTACGCTCCCGTTGCCGGCCCGATCGCCTCGGCCAACGCCACCGCGATCAACGGTCCGAAGCCCGGCTTCGGCGCCACTAGCCGCCGCACGGGCGTCTGATCCCTTCCTCTGACTTTCAACCATGGCAGAAACTGGCCTACCAAGCGGCCCCGACGCACAGCCTCCGGAGACGGAGGCTGTGTCGGATCTGCCCCCGTCTTCCGGCACGATCGAGAGTGCCGGCATGAGACGTCTGGGCCAGATGAGCGAGTTCATCACGAGTATGCGGTCGTTCTTCGGCAACGATCGCGGACGCACAAATTTCCCCGCGCCCCGCAGCAGCCGGACCGGCGGCCTGATTTACGGACGCTTCCGCAGCAGCCGCGAAGGTCCGCAGATGCCCAATACTCCGTACGAGCGTAACCAGCCTCGTGCTGTGCCGATCGAACGTCCGATCAACGAAGAGCAGGTCCGCCAGGAACTGACGATGCTCAACGTGAATGGTCTGCCGGTGGCATTCAACTTCAGCTCGCCCGGCGCCCTCGACATCAGTTCGCCGCAGTCGGTCTTGAGCTACATGCGCAAGTGGAATATTCCTCCGGATTCCTACCGCGCCACTGTCACAAACCTTCAGCGCGCCGCTGCGTCGCTCGGTCAGGTCTTGCAGACGCGTCCAGAGTTCGCCGGTGCAACGCTCGTCTCCGACGGTGCTCGCATCTGGGCCACCAACGGTACGCGCAGTGTCTTCGCTTCGGCCACGCAGGTTTGCTTCGTCGACGGTCCGCCCCGCGCGAATGCTGGCTCGATGCGCGTACAGACGGCCGACGGCGCCAGCGTGAGCTGGACGCTCACGGCTGCTGGCGGCAGCGTCTTCGAAGGCAACGGCCGCCGCATCACCGAACGCCTGACGACCGGCACCTCAGCCATCGACATTATGATGCAAGGCGGCCGCGTCGCGTCTTCGGCGTATTTCGCCAGCGAAGGGGCGATGGTCGCCCGCGCCAACTTTGCCAATGCCCCGCTGCCCGATCCGCGCAACATGAACGGCGTGCGCGCCAACGGCAATTTGACGCGCGCCAGTGACGCCGGCATCTTCCTCTATCTGCCCGATCGCTCGCGCTATCCGGCCGTCTACCAGCAGATCGTCCAGCAGAACGGTGGTTGGCTGCCGCCGCCGCGCCTGCTCCTCAGCAACCGCTATCCGCCGCCGAATCAGGCGGACAAGGAGCGTACGCTCCTCGATTTTGCCGCCAGTTTGCCGCTGCCAACGTCCAACGCTTGGCTGACGGGCATCTTCGCCGGCACACAGGAACAAGAACCGTGGAACCTCATGGCCAGCAACCTGCGCTTCCACCGCGGTGCCTACCGCGGTATTGACGGTCTGCGCGCCGGTACCGGCGCCTGCATGCAGGTGGCCGACCTCGGCGTGCAGATTCTGCGCCGCCGCGGCCTCAACCCCATCATCCTCCGTGTCGAACACGACCACACTGCCGCTGTCGCCCTGCAGCCCGTAGCCGGTGGCGTCCAGGCCGTCCTCTACGACTCGATGGGCGTCCACTACCGCGAGCCCCAGGTCTCGCCGGTCGCCGCCTTGCTTACAGCCTGGCAGGACGACCGCCATCCGCGTCCCGCTCAAGCCCAGTTCATCGATGACCGTATGGATCTTGGTACGATCGACTACAACACCCTGGCTGCGCGTATGATGGGAGCTGGCGCCGCTCCTCGCGGCTAATCACTCTCCGATGCAGTATCCACGCCTCACTATCGGCCTGACCGAATCGCGCCTGCTCGCCCAGAACGCGCCGAATCCCGAGCGGCTACAGCAGCAGACGGGCGCCACCGAGGGTGGGGAGTCGTACCGCTACATGTCACCGGAAGAAATCCGCGCCATCGATACCGCCCGCGAGTCACGCCTCGCCGATCTGCGCCGCCGCGAGGCCACCTCGCGCGAAGAAGATCAAAAGCAGCTGCCCGTCATCGAGCGGCAGATGCAATTGGCGTGAGACAGCGGTTCAGATGAATCCCTCCGCGTGCAGGCGTTCTTTCGCTGCGCCCCATTCGCCGAGGCACAGAGCTTTCAATTCTTTCGTCATGTCGGGGTTTCCGCAGATGTAGACCTCGCGTGCCGCGATGTCTTTGGCGATGAGCGGCACCAGTGTCTGCACGCGGCCACGATGACCGGTCCAGGCTGGTGACGGCTGACTGAGTGCCAAGTGGAGGAAGAACTGCTCGAACTGTTGGCCGAGGGCCGTCATTTCCTCGGTCCAGAAGAGATCGGCCTCGTCGCGCACACCGAATACGAGATCGATCCGGCCGGTGTGCTTCTGCTGCTGCAACTCCCGGATGTGCGACCGAAAGGGCGCCAGGCCCGTACCGGTAGCGATGAAGAGCAGCGGTCGAGTGGGTTCATCGTGCTTGAGTGTGAAGAGTCCGAACGGTCCCTGGAGATCGAGCGTGCCCCCTTCCTTGAGGGCGTGGACGATCCACTCGCTCGCGCGGCCACCTGGTTTTAAGCGGACGGCGAAGCGCAGGTGTTCTTCATCACTCGTCGAGGCGATGGAGTAGGCGCGCGGCTGAATGTCGGTCGGATCCGCTAGGAGAGGCACGCGCCAGAGCACGGTCTGGCCGGCCTTATGACTGAAACCAGCTGGCTTCGTGAAGAGCAGGTCGTAGGTGTCGCGGGCGATGAGCGACTTCTTGAGGCAGGTGACGGTGGAGATCGGCGTCGCCATGGGGCCGCATCATAGCGCAGCCGTCCCAGGCGGGCATCCGGTCAGTCGTTTCACCACAGCGGAGCGGTGGCCTCCTGGACCAAGCGTTCGGTGCTCGTTGAGCTGCCGTCGGCCAAATTCACGGTCGTGACGGTGACGTAGGCGGGTAGTCCACTCGGCAGGGCGAGTGCGGCATGAAGCGGCAAGATCGGCGCACTGAAGCGAAGCGTACTGCCCGGTGGAATCTGCCAGCTCGTCCAGGCAGCCGAGAGGGGAGTCGACTGGGCTGCCGCCAGAGGAGCGCCGCGGATCTCGGTGCGGGTCCAGGTCGAGGGGAGTGCAATGGCCACGGTCTCACTGCCTCCTTCCTGCCCAATCGAGACGATCCCGCCGTCGCCGCTCTGGCCGACGGCTACCGCCAATGAGACTGGTTTCGTGAAGGCGGCCGTCAAAATGGTCTGATTTGGTTCTTTAGGCAAGACAACCGTCGCCAGGTGGGCCACGGAAAAGAGGGCACCAGCAGTAAGTAAGGCGACGAAGGCCAGGCCGATGTGCGTCCCAAGGAGTCGTGACATCTGCTGGCTAGTGTAGCGAAGCCGTCTTTCCGGAAAAATGGCTCTGTGCTACAATAGTTCGGATGGAGCTCGACCCGCACACCCTCAACCAGATCATCCAGCGCATCGCCGCTCAAGTGCGCTGTCCGCAGTGTGGCGGCAAGGTGCCAGTGGAGATCCCGTCCGTGCGCATCACGGGGGATGATTTCCTTCTTCTGGAACTGAAGTGCGCCGATTGCCAGGCCTACATTGTGCTGCACGCCTGCCTGCAAGGCGCAGCGAACCTCAAAGCGACCCTCGAGACGCCCAGCGGCGTCAACGCCTCGTCCGCGCTCTCTGTCAGCGAGGATGACATCAAGCATCTTCGTGCCGCCATCGAGCAGTCCGGCGGTTCGTTCAAATCGTTCTTCAGTCAGAAGAAGGCCTAAATAGTAGTTCTACACACACATCCTCACCATTTCATGACCTCTCGCACTTCCATTGCGTTGCTCCTGCCGCTCCTGGCTATTGCCATTCTCTTGTGTGGCGGTTGCACCGGCAACGTCATCGATCAGACCTCCGATGCCTTGAATCAGGCCCGTAGCCAAGGTGCAGCGGCCATGTCGGCTGGCAAAGTGATCGAAGGGAAGATTGGGTCGGTGGTCACGAAGGTCCAGAGCGGCGTGACCGTCATGGTCGACGGTGTGAAACAGATTCAGTCTGGCGCTGCCAAGTTGGCCGAAGGCAAGTCGATCATCCTGCAAGCGGGGAGTGGTGCGGTGAATCAGTAAATGATGGTGGAGGGGGACATTTTTTTTATTTTGCCGCGCCTGGCAAAAGTACCAATGTTCGCACTTGCCTCGTCCCCGAATATCCGTATACTTCAGCCACATTACCGCTGTTCCCCCGATGAATTCAGACGATTCACTCGGTGGGGCAACGGTCGCTTGTGCGTGTAGTACAAGCGAAAATCCTTCCCTTCCTTGCTCATGCAGCACGGTCACTCCACGTCCCAGTCCGCTACCGACTCGTTCGATGCGGTCGCCCTCAGTATCGCCAGCCCCGAGGACATCCTCGGTTGGTCCCGCGGTGAAGTCACCAAGGCCGAAACGGTGAACTACCGCACCCAGCGTGCCGAGCCCGACGGTCTCTTCTGTGAGCGCATCTTCGGACCCACGAAGAACTTCCAGTGCTTCTGTGGCAAGTATAAGGGCATCCGCTACAAAGGTGTCGTCTGCGAGAAGTGCGGCGTCGAAGTGACGCGCAGCATCGTCCGTCGCGAGCGCATGGGTCACATCAACCTGGCCGTGCCCGTTACGCACATCTGGTTCCTCCGCAGCTCGCCCTCCCGCCTGGGCCTCCTCCTCGATCTCCCCATCAAGACGCTCGAGCAGATCGTCTACTTCGCCGCCTACATCGTCATCGCCGTCTCGGACGACATGAAGACCGAGGCCGAGAAGGAATTGGCCGTGGCCATGGACCAGCGCAAGAAGCAGATCCAGCGCGAGTACGAGGAAGCCAAGGCCCAGCTCACCGAGAGCAAGGCCACGCGCGCCCAGCTCGACGCCCTCGACAAGGAAGTCGCCGAGCGCCTTGATTCACTCAAGCTCAACCACAAGGAAGCCGCCGACGATTTGAAGAACCTCCACGTCGGCTCCGTCCTCTCGGAACTGAAGTTCCGCGAAATGAACATGAAGTTCGGCCACGTTTTCCGCGCCGGCACCGGCGCCGAGTCGATCCGCGAGGTCATCATGTCCGTCGACCTCGAGGCTCTCGCCAAGGCGCTCCAGGACGAGCGCGAGAAGAGCTCCGGCCAGCGCTTGAAGAAGGTCATGAAGCGCATGAAGTTCATCAACGCGCTCATGCAGGCCAACATCAAGCCCGAGTGGATGGCCGCCACCCGCCTGCCCGTGCTCCCGCCGGACCTCCGTCCGATGGTGCAGCTCGACGGCGGCCGCTACGCCGCGTCCGATCTCAATGATCTCTACCGCCGCGTCATCAACCGCAACTCCCGTCTGAAGAAGCTCATGAGCATCGGTGCTCCGGAAGTCATCTGCCGCAACGAGAAGCGCATGCTCCAGGAAGCCGTCGACACGCTCCTCAACAACTCCGCCCGCGGCGGCAAGACGCTCTTCACCGCCGGCGATCGCCGCAAGCTCCGCTCGCTTTCCGACATGCTCAAGGGCAAGCAAGGTCGCTTCCGCCAGAACCTCCTTGGTAAGCGCGTCGACTACTCCGGCCGCTCCGTCATCGTTGCCGGTCCGCACTTGAACCTCGACCAGTGTGGTCTGCCGAAGGACATGGCGATGAAGCTCTTCAAGCCGTTCGTCATCGGTCAGATCCTGCGCCGCGAGCTCGCCCACAACGTGAAGGCCGCCGAGCGTCTGATCCAAGACGGCGTCCGCGAAGTCTGGGACATCCTCGAAGAGGTGATCAAGGACAAATACGTCCTCCTCAACCGCGCGCCGACGCTCCACCGCCTCGGTATCCAGGCCTTCCGCCCAACGCTCATCGAAGGTCTCGCCATTCAGCTCCACCCGCTCGCCTGCACCGCTTTCAACGCCGACTTCGACGGTGACCAAATGGCCGTCCACGTCCCGCTGTCCGAGAAGGCCCAGGAGGAGGCTCGCACGCTCATGGCCTCCCAGAAGAACATCCTCAAGCCCTCCGCTGGCGAACCGATCATCAACCCGGTCCAAGACATGGTGCTCGGTTGCTACTACCTGACTCAGGTGCACGACGGGAAGACCGGCGAAGGCATGGTCTTCGGCAGCCTCGACGAAGCTGAATTGGCCCTCGCCCACGGCCTCGTCGACTTGCAGGCCAAGATCAAGGTGCGCGTGCCGAAGGTCGGCGGCGAGGAAGGGGAGACCGAGATCATCGATACCTCCATCGGCCGCCTGAAGTTCCACGCCATCATGCCGGCCGGCTCGCCGTACATCCGCGATACGATGACGAAGAAGCGCCTGTCCGCGCTCATCACCGCCGCCCTCGAGCGTGTGGGTGAAGAAGAAACGGTCCGCTTCGCCGACCGTATCAAGGACATCGGCTTCGAATTCGCCACCACCTCTGGTGTTTCCATCGCCGCTTCCGACATCCTCGTGCCCCAGGAGTGGCAGGCCCTCATCGACGAAGCCAACGAGCAGGTGAAGCAGATCGGCAACTACTACTGGAAGGGCTTCATCACGGCCGACGAGCGCTACATCAAGGCCATCAACGTCTGGTCGGAGACCAAGAACAAGATCTCGGCTGTCATGGTGAAGGCCTTCATGGCCCAGCCCGAGAACGACGTCACGTACGTCATCGACTCCGGCGCCCGTGGTAACTGGGGTCACGTCACGCAGCTCGGAGGTATGAAGGGTCTCGTCGCCAACCCGGCCGGCCGCACCATCGAACTGCCGATCCTCCACAACTTCGTCCAAGGGTTCTCCGTTCTCGAGTTCTTCATCGCTACGCACGGTGGACGCAAGGGTAAGTCCGACACCGCTCTCAAGACCGCCGAAGCCGGCTACCTCACTCGCCGTCTTGTGGACGCCGTTCAGGACATCATCATCCGCGAGGATGACTGCAAGTCCGAGCGCGGTCACACCATCACGCAGGCCGACTCCGAGAAGATCGGCGAGAAGTTCGAGGTCCGCATCTTCGGCCGCACGCTGGCTGAAGACGTGAAGGCCGGCGGCAAGACGCTCGCCAAGCGCAACGACGAAATCGACGCTGACATGCTGGACGCTTTCAAGGAGCACAACATCGACGCTGTCACCGTCCGCTCGGTCATGACCTGCAAGACCCGCAGCGGCATCTGTCAGCGCTGCTACGGCCGCGATCTCGGCAGCAATGCCACGGTCGACATCGGTACGCCGGTCGGCATCATCGCCGCCCAGTCCATCGGTGAACCTGGTACCCAGCTCACCATGCGTACCTTCCACATGGGAGGCGTCGCCGAAGGCGCTGACATCACCCAGGGTCTCACCCGCGTGGAAGAACTCTTCGAGGCCCGCAACCCCCGCACTGCCGCCGTCCTCTCGGACATCGCCGGTCGCGTGAAGGTCCACCACCAGGGTGGCAAGACGACCGTCACCGTCTCCGCCGAGGAGCCGGGCGACGACGTCTACCTGATCCCTGCTGGCTACGACATCATCGTGAAGAAGGGTCAGGCCATGGAAGTCCGCGGCCAGCTCGCCCGTTCCAAGTATGACAAGTCCGTGGTGCGCGCCACCATCGCCGGTACCGTCACGTCCGCCGCTGATGGCAAGGTCGTCATCCACCACAACCAGGCTCAGGAGCGCAGCTACCAGTTCGGCTCGCGCGAATCGATGCTCGTGAAGACCGGTTCGGTCATCGGTGTCGGCGATCCGCTGAACATCGGCCACTTCAACCTCCAAGAACTCCTGGAGAAGAAGGGTGTCTATGAGGTTCAGAACTACGTTATCCAGGAGGTTCAGCACATCTACGCCTCTCAGGGTCAGACGATCAACGACAAGCACCTCGAGATCATCGTCCGCAAGATGTTCAGCAAGGTTCGCATTACGGATGCTGGTGACACGCCGTTCCTGGCTGGTGAAGTCTGCGATAAGGGCGATGTCGACTACGAGAACGAGCGCCTGCACAAGCAGAAGAAGCGCCCGGCCGGCTATGAACAGCTCCTGCTTGGTATCACACGCGTGGCCTTGGCCACGGATTCCTGGCTCTCCGGTGCCTCCTTCCAGGAAACGATCCGTGTTCTCGTCGACGCCGCCACGACCAAGCGCATCGATATGCTCGTTGGTCTGAAGGAAAACGTCATCATCGGCCGCCTCATCCCCACGGGTGAGGTATACCGCAAGCGCTTCCACGAAGAGGAAGCCGCCGGTTCAGCCGTTTAAGGACAGATTCGCTTTACACCCGCCTTTTCGCCCGTATACTCCCCCCACTTCATGCCTACCATCAGTCAGCTCATCCGCCGGCCCCGCCGCCCGTCCCGCTCCAAGAGCAAGGCGCCGGCCCTCCAGTACACCTGGAACGCCCTCAACATGCGTCCCGTCGGCCTCGATAAGGGCGCACCCTTCAAGCGCGGTGTCTGTCTGAAGGTCACGACGATGACGCCTAAGAAGCCGAACTCCGCTCTCCGCAAAATCGCCCGCGTGCGCCTGACCAACGGCCACGAAGTGAAGGCCTACATCATGGGTGAGGGCCACAACCTTCAGGAACACTCTGTCGTCCTCGTCCGTGGCGGTCGTGTCAAAGACCTTCCCGGTGTTCGCTACCACATCGTCCGCGGCGTCCTCGACTGCGAGGGTGTTCGTAACCGCAAGCAGGGCCGCAGCCGCTACGGTGCCCGCAAGCCCAAAGCCGCTTAAGCCCAATTCGTTTCCACTCTTATGGCTACCCTTCCGAAGCAGTACATCCCCAAGAACAGCACACCACTCATTGAGAAGTTCATCAATTGCATGATGCACGACGGCAAGAAGGCCGTGGCGCGCCGCGTCTTTGCTGACGCCTTGGAGATCATCAAGACCCGCACCAAAGAGGATCCGGCCGAGGTCTTCGCCAAGGCCCTCCTCAACGCCACGCCGCTCATGGAAGTCCGCCCCAAGCGCGTCGGCGGCGGTGTCTATCAGGTTCCGACCGAAGTCACCCCCAAGCGCCAGACCTCGCTCTCGATTCGCTGGGTGATTAACGCCGCTCGCGAGCGCAAGGGGATCCCGATGGCCCAGAAGCTGGCCCTTGAACTCCTCGATGCCTCCACCGAGCAGGGCGGCGCTGTGAAGAAGAAGCAGGACGTGCTGAAGATGGCCCAGGCCAACAAGGCCTTCGCCCACTTGGCCAAGTAAGCGTCTCTCGTAAATTTTGCACTCAAGAGGAAAACCGCCGCAATGGCGGTTTTTCTTTGCCTCCATTCGGCAAATAACACCAAAATTTTTGACGTGAACCGAGAATTGGCGATTCACGGCAAATCGCAGCGGGCTGAGGAAAATCGCCGCTCTAGAGTCTTGCAAGGAATCGAAAAATCAGTATAATATTTCCGCAAAAAAAATTCACATCCATTCCCCAACCCCACCCGTGTCCACCACTCGCTCTGCCAACCTGCTGATCGTGGAACTGCGTTCGTCACTCGATGAATTCGAGTTACTCATGGATCTCTTCGATGAAGCGCGCCTCATGTTGCTCTGGCAGTCGAAGATTCCTCTGAGTGATATCTCAGAAGAGCTGCGTTACAGCGTCGTGGAACGAACGAAGCCGTTACTACGGACTCAGATGCACCTCATGAAGACCGATACGCTGCATAGCTGCCTCCGCGCCGAAATGATGTCGATCTTGGAATTATTCATGCAGTAAACCCCTCATTCACAGCCGCCCGCCCTTCCCCTATAGTGCCCAAGTCATGGCTTTCACACCCGCTTCTCCGGCCGACACCACCCTCCTGACCCACGCCCTGGATGATGCGCGCTACCTCCTGATGCAGGAGTCCAAGATTCCGATTGCGGTCATCCCTGATCCCTTGCGATCCAAAATCCTCAGCGAAGTCACCCCCTTACTGGAGCGTCTGAAGGAAGTCCCCGGCGTCAATCAGCGCCAGAGCATCCTCAGCAAGGCCATCATGCCGATCCTGGAGCGATCAATGCCCCTCTCTCCCGAGAAGAAGGCCTGATTCCTGGCCCGTTTGACGGGTAACAGGGTTGTCTTTGTCATGTCTTGCCTCTACACTCCTCCAGCATTCTACGGTCTTCGGACCGCATTTTTTTCTCCTATCATCCATGGACCTCAAACTCGTCCGTAATATCGGAATCATCGCCCACATCGATGCGGGTAAGACGACCACGTCTGAGCGCATCCTGTTCTACACGGGCAAGAACTACAAAATCGGCGAAGTGCACGACGGCGAGGCGACCATGGACTGGATGGAACAGGAGCGTGAGCGCGGCATCACCATCACGGCCGCTGCCACGCAGTGTCACTGGAAGGCGCCGGTCCCGGGTATGGGTGCCGATGCCATCGATATCACCATCAACATTATCGATACTCCCGGCCACGTCGACTTTACGGCCGAAGTGGAGCGTTCGCTGCGTGTTCTCGACGGTGGCGTCGTCGTCTTCGACGGTTCCCAGGGTGTTGAACCTCAGTCCGAGACGGTTTGGCGCCAGGCGGACAAGTACCATGTGCCGCGCCTCGCCTTCGTGAACAAGATGGACAAGACCGGCGGCGATTTCTACATGTCGTTGGCTTCCATCCACGATCGTCTGAGCAAGGATGCCGTTGCCATCCAGCTGCCGATCGGCCAGGAGAGCGACTTCAAGGCCGTCATCGACCTCATGCACAAGAAGGCTTACAAGTTCGAAGGCAAGATGGGTGAAGTGGTGACAGAGATTCCGATCCCTGAGGACATGATGTCGCAGGTACTCGAGTACCGTGCGGTCCTCATCGAGAAGATCGCCGAGGCGAACGATGACCTCATCGACAAATTCCTCGAGACCGGTGCCCTCTCGGACGAGGAGATGTTCATGGGACTCCGCAAGGCGACCTGTGCCAACAAGCTTTACCCGGTGCTCTGCGGCTCCTCGCTGCAGAACATGGGCGTGCCGCTCGTGCTCAACGCCGTCGCCGCCTACCTGCCGTCGCCGAGCGACCTCTCTGACATTAAGGGCACGCACCCCACCACGGGCGCCCCTCTCACACGTAAGCACAGCAACAGCGAGCCACTCACGGCTCTCGCCTTCAAGATTGCCACCGACCCGTTCGTCGGTCGTCTGACGTTCATCCGCGTCTACTCCGGCATTCTCAAGACAGGCACCGCCCTCCTCGACACCCGCACGGGCAACAAGGAGCGCGTCGGCCGCATCGTCCGCCTGCACGCGAACTCTCGCGAGGAAATTGCGCAAATCGAGGCTGGCGACATTGGTGCCGCTATCGGACTCAAGGACGTTCGCACGGGTGACACCCTCTGTGACGAAAGCAGCCCGCTCCAGCTGGAGGCGATCTCGTTCGCGGAGCCGGTCATCAGCTTGGCCGTCGAGCCCAAGACGAAGGCCGACCAGGAGAAGATGGGTATCGCCCTCCAGAAACTCACGGAAGAAGATCCGACCCTCCGCGTGAAGACCGACGAAGAGACGAGCCAGACCATCCTCTCGGGAATGGGCGAGCTCCACCTCGAAATCATCGTCGATCGTATGAAGCGCGAGTTCAAGGTTGAGACGACTGTCGGCAAGCCGCAGGTCGCCTACCGCGAGACGATCCGCAAGGTGATGGACGGCGAGCACAAGTACATCAAGCAGACGGGTGGCCGTGGTCAGTACGGTCACGTCGTCTTCCGCCTCTCGCCCCAGGAAGCGGGCAAGGGCTACGAGTTCGTGAACTCCGTCGTCGGTGGTCGTATCCCGCGTGAATTCATCAACCCCTGTGACAAGGGTTTCCAGGAAGGTATGAGCCGCGGCATCATCGCCGGCTTCCCGGTGGTGGACGTGAAGGTCGAGCTCCTCGATGGTTCCTACCACGACGTCGACTCGTCCGAAATGGCCTTCAAATTCGCCGCTTCCATCGGTTTCCAGGAGGCTGCCAAGAAGGCTGATCCGGTCCTCCTTGAGCCGATCATGAAGGTGGAAGTCGTCTCGCCCGAGGAATTCCTCGGTGACGTCATGGGTGACCTCTCGTCCCGCCGCGGCCTCATCGAAGGCCAGACCGATCGCGGTACGGCCAAGGTCATCACCGCCAAGGTGCCGCTGGCCGCCATGTTCGGCTACGCCACGGAACTGCGCTCCATGACCCAGGGTCGTGCCAGTTACGCCATGGAACCGAGTCACTACGCCGACGTTCCGCGCAACGTCGCTGAAGAAGTCATCAAGGCCCGCGCCGGCGTCACACAGAGCCGCAGCAACGGCTAATCTCGTTTCTCAATCTGAATCACGGACCGCCGACCAGCGGTCCGTTTTTCGTGACGGTCGACACCGTGTCACTACGCTGATACGCTCGGTGTCCCATGAAGCGACGCTTCACTGAAGACAGTTGGCGCAAAGAACCCTGGCTCCGCGGTCTGGTGGCCGCCTTACGGTCGCTGCGCAGCGACGACGATACGGCGAACTTTCTCCGCGATATCGCCACTTTGAGCGAGCTTCAAGCATTGAGCGAGCGCTTGGAGACGGCCCGTTTGCTGGCTCAGGGCTACAGCTACCGTCAAGTGGCGAAGCTCACCGGCGCCAGCACCACGACCGTCACCCGCGTTGCTCAATTCCTCGAGAATGGCGAAGGCGGCTATCGCACGGTTCTCAAGGCCCATCGCCACCATCGCCTCGTCAAATCGCCGGCGACGCTGGCGGACGTCGGTGCGCCGCGAGGAGAGGGGAGTGTCAGTCTCCAACCGCCGTCAGTGGGTGATAGCGAGACGGCATCTCCGCCAGTGCCTCCGCGCTCGTCTCCACTTCAAAAATACCTTGGGCGTCGTCCTGAGGGTGGCCAGCACTAGATCGTCACTGGGCGCTTGAGACCGGATACATGATTCGATTGCCGATGCGGTAGGCCCAGGTGGCCACGCTGTGACGCAGGAGTAAGAACGGTGGTAGCGTCTTTGACGTCTTATAGGTCTGAACGACCTTGGCGAAGCGCCGGCCCTTTGGCTCGATCCGTCCGGCTAGATCCGCTCGTTTATCCAACACCATGCCGAATTTGCCCCGTCCGGGCAGGCAGCGCGGCTCAAAGTGGCGCCCGACGATCGTCGCACCGTAGTACTTCATGGCTTCCGAGACGTGGAGGGTCGTGATGTTCAGGAGAGCCTTCCAGGCAATGGCCGGCGCGCCGCCGGTGTAGAGGAAATAACAGGGCCGACCCTGGAGCTGCCCCTTAGAGTGCGTGGCCTGGTCCAGGCAGACGGCACCCATATGGTCGAGTGCGTTTTTGAGGTGGGCGGGCACCGAGAAATTCCAGACGGGTGTGGCGATGATGATACCGTCGGCGGCGATGACCGCGCGGTGTAAGCGGTCGGCATCGGTGCTGGGGGAGTGGTCGGGATCGTACGCGGCCAGTGTGAAATGGGGGATGTCCATCTTCGCGAGGGTGAACGTCGTCACCTCGGCATCCGGTGCTTCGGCACGCAGGCCGTGCAGGAACGTTTGGCTTAAATAGGCGGAGTTACTAGGTTCATTGTTTCCGGCGAGGAGGAGGACAATGCGCATGGCCACGATCCTACTCCTCTCCGTCGGTTCGTGCTGGGGGGGGAGAACGAGGGCTGACAAGTTCTCTCGCTTGACGGACCGTCGTGAAAAAGAAGTCTGGCGTCGGCCCGGCTACGGTAAGCGTAGAACAGGCCCTCGCTGGTCACGCCATCCAGCTTCCGAAAAAACGCAAGCCAGCGGAATTGAAAGCGGGTAGTTTTTCTATATGTTGTGTTCCTGGTACGGCATGAACACAAGATGATGTGTTTTTGCTCCTGGGGCGCCATTTGGGTGCCTCACGCCCTCCTCCCTCCTATTTCTCATGAATCCCAATGCTCCCGCCCAGATGAAGAACGCCCGCAAGACCCCCTTGGAGGAGGCGGCTCACAGTGTCGCTCAGGCGGCCGCCGCACACACGCCACACAGCGGTGGCCTCTCGATTCCACGTCTCTTCACGACGCCGGGCAGTGACCCGCTCGATGAGGTGGTGTACGAGAAACGCACCAGTCGTGTGACGAACACGAACGGCTCGGTCGTCTTCGAAATGCAGGATGCCGAGATTCCTGCAGACTGGAGCCAGGTTGCCACCGATATCGTCGTGACGAAGTACTTCCGCAAGGCGGGTGTTCCTCAGTACAACTCGGATGGTTCCATGAAGCGCAACGAGAAGGGCGAAGTCATCACCGGCCCCGAACGCAGCGTCCGCCAGGTTGTCCGTCGCCTGGCTGGTTGCTGGCGCCACTGGGGCGAGACCTACGGCTACTTTGCGACCACGCAGGACGCCCAGGCCTTCGAGGATGAGATCTCCTACATGCTGGTACGCCAGATGTCGGCCCCCAACAGCCCACAGTGGTTCAACACGGGTCTACACAGCGCCTATGGAATCACCGGACCCGCTCAGGGCCACTACTACGTCGATCCCATGTCCGGCCAGGTCCGCAAGAGCGAGGACGCCTACACGCACCCCCAGCCACACGCCTGCTTCATCCAGAGCGTGGGTGACGACATGGTGAACGAGGGCGGTATCATGGACCTCTGGGTCCGCGAGGCACGCCTCTTTAAATACGGCTCCGGCACCGGCACGAACTTCAGCCAGCTGCGCGGTAACGGCGAGCCCCTTTCCGGTGGTGGCAAGAGCTCGGGTCTGATGAGCTTCCTGAAGATCGGCGATCGCGCCGCTGGCGCCATCAAGTCGGGCGGCACCACGCGCCGTGCCGCGAAGATGGTCTGTCTCGACCTCGATCACCCCGACATTCAGACTTTCATCAATTGGAAAGTGGAGGAGGAGAAGAAAGTCGCCGCTCTCGTGAAGGCCGGTTACGACAGTGACTTCAACGGCGAGGCCTACGCCACGGTCTCGGGCCAGAACAGCAACAACTCGGTTCGCGTCCCGCATCAGTTCTTCGAGGCCCTGGAACGCGACGGCGATTGGAACCTCTACTGGCGCACGGAGCTCCGCAAGGCGGAGCGCGAGCACCGCGATCCCAAGCCCAGCAAGACGCTCAAGGCTCGCGAGCTCTGGGACCAGATCGCCTACGCCGCCTGGTCCTGCGCCGATCCTGGCGTCCAGTACGACACGACGATCAACGACTGGCACACCTGCCCGGCGGACGGCCGCATCAATGCCAGTAACCCCTGCAGTGAGTACATGTTCCTCGATAACACCGCCTGCAACCTCGCCTCGCTCAATCTTTTGAAGTTCTTCGACGCCGAGCACGGCACGTTCGAGGTCGAGAAGTACCGCCACGCCATCCGCCTCTGGACGATCGTTCTCGAGATCTCCGTGCTCATGGCCCAGTTTCCGAGCAAAGAGATTGCCGAGCTCAGCTACCGCTTCCGCACCCTCGGTCTCGGCTACGCCAACCTCGGTGCCATGCTCATGCGCATGGGCATCCCGTACGACAGCGAGCAGGGTCGGGCGATCTGCGCCGCCCTTACTGCCATCCTTACAGGTGAGTCGTACGCCGCGTCCGCCGAGATGGCCCGCCACCTGGGGGCTTTCCCGGGCTTTGAGCGCAACCGCGAGCACATGCTCCGCGTCATCCGCAATCACCGCCGCGCCGCCTACGACGCCCCGGTGAAGGACTACGAGGGCCTCCACGTGCCGCCGGTCGGCATTGATCAGCAGGTCTGCCCCCCGGGCCTCCTGACGGCCGCCAAGGAGTGCTGGGACCGCGCCCTCGAGACGGGTCAGGAGCACGGCTTCCGCAACGCCCAGGTGACCGTCATCGCGCCCACGGGCACGATCGGCCTCCTCATGGACTGCGACACGACCGGTGTCGAGCCGGACTTCGCCCTCGTGAAGTTTAAGAAGCTCGCCGGTGGCGGCTACATGAAGATCGCCAACCAGTCCGTTGAGCCGGCCATGAAGGCGCTCGGCTACAGCGATACCGAAGTCCGCGACATCATGCGTTACGCTATGGGCACGCTCAGCCTCGAGGGCGCTCCGCACATCAACCGCCAGTCGCTCAAGGAGAAGGGCTTCACCGACGCTGACATCGCCAAGATCGAAACCCAGCTTCCCGGCGTCTTCGAGATCGGATTTGCTTTCAACCGCTTCGCCCTCGGCGACGAGACGATGAAGCGCCTCGGCTTCACGGACGAGCAGCTGGCTGATCAGTCATTTAACCTGCTCAAGGCTCTCGGCTTCACCAAGGATCAGATCGACGAGGCGAATGAGGTGATCTGCGGCCACATGACTGTTGAGGGTGCGCCGCTCCTGAAGCCCGAGCATCTGCCAGTCTTCGACTGCGCCAGTAAGTGCGGCAAGAATGGCAAGCGCTATATCTCGTACGAGGGCCACATCCGCATGATGGCGGCCAGCCAGCCGTTCATCTCGGGGGCGATCAGCAAGACCATCAACCTGCCCAGCGAAGCCACCGTCGAAGACGTGAAGAATGCCTACCTCCTCAGTTGGAAGCTCTCCATCAAGGCCAACGCCCTCTATCGCGACGGCTCCAAGTTGAGCCAGGTGCTCTCCTCGACGTCCGATTCTAAGGACGAGAAAGTGGAGACGAAGGTCGTGGAGAAGATTGTCGAGAAGATCGTGATGAAGGAGGTCGCCCGCCGCCGCAAGTTGCCCGACGAGCGCCCGGCCCTGACGCACAAGTTCTCGGTGGCCGGCCACGAAGGCTACCTGACGGTTGGACTCTTTGAGGACGGCCAGCCCGGGGAGCTCTTCATCAAGATGAACAAAGAGGGCTCCACGCTCTCTGGCGTGATGGACATGTTCGCCATGTCGATGTCGATGAACTTGCAGTACGGCGTGCCGCTGCGTGTTCTCTGTGCCAAGCTGGCCCACTCACGTTTCGAGCCGATGGGCATGACGACCAACAGCGAGATTCCGATGGTGAAGTCCATCATGGACTACATCGCGCGTTGGATGGCTCTGAAGTTCCTCACGAAGGCCGAGGCCATGCAGCTCCATAACCATGAGCTCGTCGAAAAGGCCTACACCGAGGGCAGTAAGAGCCGCGATGCCTTCGCCATGCGTCTGCCCGTCGTCGACGAGGGTCAGTCGGCCGGAACAGAGCGTGCGATGTCTGTGACGACGGTGGCCGAAGCCGAAGAAGATAAGGACGTCGCCCTGACGAAGACCGATCTGGCCAAGCTCCAGGGGTACACCGGCTCGATGTGCAGCAGCTGTAGCAGTATGAAGATGAAGCGCAACGGTTCCTGCGAAGTCTGTCTCGATTGCGGCCTGACGTCGGGGTGTTCCTGAATCCGCCTTCTATACACGTACATCCAAGAGAGGCCTCAAGGCCTCTCTTTTGGTGGGGTGGCGTCGTCCGAAAGATGGATCTAGGCTAGAAGCCATGTCCGACCCCTTCCTCGATCATCTCCCCAGCACCGAGCGCGAGAAAGTGCGTAAGCGTTTACGTAGCCCCGAGGCGTACGAGAAGCTGCGTGAGAAAGTGAAGGGCCCGGAAGATCTGGAGAAGGAATTGGCCAAGGCCGAGAAGTTGGCCGATGCGAATTTGGAAATGCAGACCAACCCCGAGGCCAGGGAAAAGGCGAAGAAGGGGATTGAGAAAGATCTGAAGGAGCAAGGCGTGGAAGCAGTGCTCGAGCATGCCGATAAGCTGCCCGCAAACGTAAAACAGAAACTCGAGCAGGGAAAATTCACTGTGGTGGCCACGGCCGACCAAGGACTGAGTGTCGTTCCGGAAGGAAATGTCAGTGACAAACTCCCGCTGAAACAGACGTTGAGCGACCAGTACATCACACAGTTATTGGCGGGCGCAAAGGGGCAATAAAAATCCGCGGAGGCCGCGGAAGTTCATTTTCGAGTACCTTATTTGTTCACAAATGAGAGAAATTTTTTTTACAACCTCACATCGTGATGAACAAGATGCCGAAGAGAGAGATGAGGAGTAGGACTCCGCGCATAGAGCGGGGGGAGGTGTGGAAACGTTGTGGATCCTACGAGTAGTCCAGGCACCATTTCAATAGCTACCCCTCAAAGAGCCCTTGCACGAGAGGAAAAAACTGAGCAATTTTTTACTTCACAACTGTGGAAAACTTGTGGGAAAGCTCAGTAAGTCGTCGTCCGGTGCGACCACATTTGGAATCGTCTTTTTGCAGATCTGGCAGCGATGCGTGATACGCGACTGACTTCCTGATTTATAGTCCAGAGCGACCGGTTCCATTAGTCCGCCGCAGGTGGAGGCTCGATCACCCGGCCCGATGTCATCGACGTGCTTGCTCCAAAGGCAGAAAGGACAGTGATTACGATAACTTCCCCGCGGCAGCGGTTCGACAGAGCGACTGCAGTGTTCGCAGGTGAAGGGTTCCTGCCGGGCGATGAATGGTGTGGCGGACATTAGTCCCATCATAGCGTCTGTTCCCCAGGAAATAGGAACGTCCTTGTGCTCAGCCGGCCAAGGGAAAGGCTACACCGACGCTCAGTCGCGACCGGATGTGAGATTGGGTCTTTCAGAGTGGGTCCATCCCTTCCCCCATTTCATGTGTGTATTTCCTCCCACCTACCGCGATGAGTGGCTCGACGAATAAACACCGTGCCCCGCAGACGACATGGCAGCAGGAATCAGATACCCGCGGCGTCTTCGCACTCATTCTACGCGGAGATCGTCTGCTGATCTCCGAGTACCGCGATCGCGAAACCTGGAACCTCGCTGGTGGTAGCGTTCGCATCGGCGAGACCGACGTCGCGGCTCTGCAGCGCGAAATACGCGACGAGACCGGCCTGGAAGTGCATGTCTACGGCAAGGTCGGCGGCGGGCGGCGACAGGAGACAGATGTTGCCCAGCTGTACTTCTGCACCCAGACCGGCGGTACGCTCCTGGCTACTGAAGCATCGCTCTTCCACCGTTGGGTGACGGCCGACGATATTGGTGATCTACCGTTCCCCGGCGGCCACGACGGCCGCATGAAGCGTATGGTCTACGACGGTCTGTCCCTCTTGGCCGAGCCGATGCTCGTCACACGGATCGGCAAACGTCTCACAGGCGACATTGAAGTCAATTGCGACTCGCTGTGGCTACAGATCAGCCGCACGGCCGCTCTACGTTGGGAGCGGCTGCCGCTTAGCGGACTCCGAAGCTAGCGCGCACCACGGCCGTGATCTGCTTCTCAATCGACGAGGTGTCGTACATGCCGTAGTCGGACACATCCGTCGAGTTCACGGCCGTGAGCTGGAAGACACCCTGTGCGGCCGATTTCAGTCCGCCGAGCACCGAACCCGCACTCTCAGCGATCTTCTTAGCGCGGGCCTGGGCGTCGCTCGTGGCCTCGGCCAACATGGCGATCCGCAGTTCAGGCAGCTTGCTGTAGAAATACTCAAGGTTCGTCGACGAGATCAATGCGCCCTGGGCGAGGAGTTCGTTGCTCTTCTTGGCCAGAGCCGTGACTTTCTGAACATCGTCGCTCTCGACCGTGACCGTCTGGGCCAGGTGGTAGGCCGTCGGCGTGCCGCCGGCGTTGTAGTTCACGAGAGTATCGACGCGTAGTGGCTGGACTGTCACCCCGCTGCCGGCAATGCCGCCCTTCTCTAGGAAGCCCAAGAGGGCTTTCAAATCCGAGCCGATCAGCTGATTTCCTTCCTTGAGGGTGTTGAGATCGGCAGTCGTGCGCTCCAGGGAAATCGTCCAGCGGGCGCGGTCGGAGGTGATGATCTTCTGGGCCGAACCCGTGATGCTGATGACATTCTCTGCGGCTTTCACCGAGGTGTACGCTTGGGCGCCGACGGCGGCAGCCACCACCACGGCGGCGGAGATGAAGAGGGCGCTGGCGACGCGAGAGAAGGATTCCATGCCCGGACTCTAGATCCATCGTGAAAGCGTCGCAATGGACTGACACATGTCATCGTGTCGGCTCGTTCTTAGACGTTGAATCGGAAGTGCAGGACGTCGCCGTCCTTGACGATGTATTCCTTGCCTTCGACGCGCAGCTTGCCGGCTTCCTTGGCGCCCGCTTCACCCTGGTAGGCGATGAAGTCGGCGAAAGCGATCTTCTCGGCGCGGATGAATCCCTTCTCGAAGTCGGTGTGGATCACGCCGGCGGCCTGGGGAGCGGTGGCGCCTTTGCGGACCGTCCACGCGCGGACCTCCTTCACACCGGCGGTGAAGTACGTCTGGTAGCCGAGAACCTCGTACGCCGCGCGGATGAGGGTTTCTAAGCCAGAAGACGTCACATGTAGTTCCTTGAGCAACGCCTTCCCTTCCTCGGGACTGAGGTCCTGCAGATCTTCTTCAAGTTTCGCCGAGATCAAGACGAGCGTGGCGTCCGCGGGCAGACCAGCCTGTGCCTTCGCCTGCTCGATCGAAAGTGAGCCCAACTGTTCCTCCGAAACATTCGCGGCGTAGATGATGGGCTTACTCGTCAGCAGCTGCCAGCCTTCGACGATCGGTTTCTCTTCGTCGGCCAGGGCGACGGCATTCACGAGCGTGCCTTGCTGCAGTCCGGCGAGCACTTTCTCGGCGATGGCCATTTCCGCCTGCTTGTCTTTATTGCCTGTCCGCGCCGCACCTTGGATGCGCTCGACAAGTTTCTTCACGGACTGGAGATCGGCCAGAGCTAATTCCGTCTCAATAATCTCACGGTCGCGACGCGGTTCCACCGAGCCTTCCACATGGATGACGTCGCCGGGAAAGAGGCGAACAACGTGGCAGATGGCGTCGACTTCACGGATGTGCTGAAGAAATTTGTTTCCGAGTCCTTCACCTTCTGACGCCCCTTTGACGAGACCGGCGATGTCGACGAACTCGACCGCCGCCGGCACAATTTTCTCAGGATGGATGATGGCGGCCAATTGCTGCAGGCGCTCGTCGGGCACTTCCACCACACCGACGTTGGGGTCGATCGTGCAGAAGGGGTAATTGGCTGCCTGCGCGCCGCGGCTGCGCGTCAGCGCGTTGAAGAGCGTGGACTTGCCCACGTTCGGGAGGCCGACGATGCCCATTTTCAGCGCCATGGGCCGCTAGCATAGCAGAAAAGCCACCTCTCGCATGCCCCGCAATGGCGGCCGTATTTCGCACCGGATTGCCCGTCGCAAATATTGACAAAATATAAATAAAGTGTATATATAACATTAATGTTGCAACGACTCATTTCGGCCCTCATTTTGACTCCGTTTGCGATTTCCACCGTCTCGGCGGCGGAATTGCCCGTGCGTCGTATTGACGCCCTGCGTGCGCTGATCGCCTCCGAACAGAGTGCCGTGAAGGATGCCGACGCATTCCTCAAGAACCCTGTCACTCCGCCTCAGGTAGACGACGTTGTGCAGCCGGCCGATACGGCCGCTGTTTCGACCGCTATCAAGCGCGGTTGGCTGGTGTTGGGTACGACGAAATTCCACCCTAACGAAGCCCTGAGTGCCGACGATGCTATTCGTTGGCGTCTACGGGCGAGCGGCCTTGGTGCCGCCGTCGCCACGACGGTGGATCGTGAGTCGCTTCCGTCCAGCATGTTTAACGACGCCGTGTGGTTACTTCGTCAGTACCGCTGGACGCTCTCTCCGGCCTATCAGCCCGGCGATTACCTCTCCCTGCCCGATGCCCGGGCACTCTTTGCCACGGCGACGGGCGTCATCCTGCCGGCAAACATTGTCGAGTACCCGCATGCGGATGAGCAACTAATCACCTCGCCCCTTCCAAGTGTGGTTCCCGATGTTTCTCCGACGTCGTGGTGGCCATTTCCCACGTTGCATGTCGCCGTCATCGACGGCATTGAACAGGCGCTCGGCATTGTGGCGCCGTCCACCCCCCAGCCTTCCGTTCGTCCACAGCCAAATCTTGTCGCTTCCGTCGTGCAGGGCGTCAGTCAGACATTGGGAAATCCTTGGCAAGTGCCTGTTGCTCCAGCCGATCCGGCCACTCAAGCCAATGATACCGTCCTGAAGCCAACGCCCGACGGCGACGCTCTGCCGTCCGTTTATGGAACAGGCCTAGAGAAGTACGTCTCGAAGAAGACGTTCTCGATCACGATGCCATCCATCGATATCAGCGATCTCGGCGTGGCACATCCGACCGATCCAACGAATACCACCTCGCTCCTGGCGCCTTTGCAGTATGGCGTCGGCCATCTCTTCTCCTATCCGGGCGAGGGCAGTACGATCCTCATCTACGGTCACAGCAGTAACTACCCGTGGGACGTTTCTGGTTTCGCCAAGATCTTCCGCCAGATCAATCGCCTCAAGGCTGGCGACAAGGTCTACGTGACGTACGGCGGTAAGTTCATCGTCTACCAAGTGACCGGCAGCCAGACGATCCCGGCCGATGACCTGGCGGCGGTGTCGAGTGGAGGTGAGGGCGAGGAACTCGTGCTCTACACCTGTTGGCCGCCGGACCACATCAAGCAGCGCTACCTCGTCCGGGCCGTGCCGATTGCTCAGTACAGCATCTAAGACCGCTTCTTCATACCATCGCTCGCGGGAGGCGAGACACGTATCCGCGTCTGCGGGTACGTCGCTCGTCTTCTAACCTTTTCCATCAGGAGGTGTTCTATGTCCGTGCCGACGACCGTGATCGTGGTGAATCCTCACTTTAAGGGGTTGATCGATTATCCGTCTCTGAACGCGTTGACGGTCGTGACCGGTCTGACCACGATTGGTGAAGTGCAGCGGCGGGTTTCGCCAAAGCAGTATCTTGAAGCTGTTCGGAAGTGTGCCGAAGAGTGCCCCGCTCTGGCTCAGACTCTCGCCCGCTCGGTGGCAGCCGCGATCTTCGCCATCGAACTCATGCAGACTCATCGCGTCTGTCTCGTGAGCGTCGAAGGGTGCTATCACCGTCTGGGTCCGTGTCGAACGCTCGGTAGCCACATCGTCTCGACGATCTGGGACAGCATCGTGGCGCCGTACCATGCATTACCCGAAACGGCGATCGGTGGCGGGCACTCGTGCTGCACCGTCGAAGAGAGTCGTTTGCTGGTCGCGGAATGTGCGCTGCACGAGGGGCATCGTCAGATTCAATGTTTCACACATGCATATCACCGTTCTCGGGTGGATGCGACCCTTCGAGATGCCATCGGTGACGCTGGTGCGGCAGGAACGATCGAAGCTCTCGGAACTCTGACCCCCGAGGATCTGCTCCGAGAGCATGAAGCCCTGCCGGCGGCGACGGAGTTGGTATTCCTCCACGAGGTCATCGCCGCGGCCACGGTCTCGCCCGCAGTCCTCAAGGCCGAAGAGCGTAAGGAACGGTGGTGTCGCCGTCTCTATCGCATGTCGCGGTTCCTCGAACGGTGGACCGGAGGGAAGGTTCGTATCGAGCAATGGCTTGCCAGCCGTCGTCGAAACGCGTTGCGTGACGGCAAGTAGTAGTCACAATATCCCGGCCTACAGGGCCGGGACTTTTTATGCGCTCGGCAACGGCGGGGCGGGCGGAGGCGGCGGGAGCGGGGCGCTCTGCTGCGTCTGGCCGAAGGCACCGATGCGCCGCAAGATCTCTTTGTTCACGAAGTCTTTCTGACGGCCGTACTTCAGGCGCGAGAGCTGTTTGATCGCCTCGGCGGCTTGCACGTCCTTCGCGTACGTCGTGTCGAGCCAGGGGCGGGGGACTTCGATCGAGAAGGGGCGACTGGGTTGGCCGTTCACGCAGAGTTTGATCGACCCCTTGAAGGCGTCGACGTTCACGAGGTCTTGCTCGCTGAAGACCGGGGCCATTTCCTTGGCGCCGACTTCGGCGTCCTGCGGGCCGATCTTGTAGAACATCATCGAGCCGACGTTGCCGAAGACCGCACCCTTCAAGCTGACCGCGCCCGAGAGCTTGCTCTCTTTCTCGAGCTGATCGATGTACTGGTGGGCGAGGATGAGGCCGAGGCGGTACTTACGAGCTTCGGAGAGGATTGATTCGATCGACGGCGTGACGAAGTTCTGGAATTCGTCGATGTACAGGAAGAAGTCGCGGCGGGCGCTCTTGTCGGCCCGTTGGCGGCGCATAGCGGCGACCTGGATCTTATTGACCACGATCATACCAAGCAGCGTCGAGTTGATGTCACCGATGAGACCCTTCGAGAGGTTCATGAGCAGGATCTTGCCGTTGTTCATGCAGTCGGAGACGTCGAAGCTGCTCTTCGTCTGTCCGACGATGTTGCGCATGAGCGTGTTCGTGTAGAACTGGCCGAACTTTGCGGCGAAGTAGGGGATCATCTCCTGCTTCTCGCGCTGTCCCGTCTTGGCCATCTGGTTCTCCCAGAAGCTGCGGACGATGGGGTTCTTCACTTTGCCAACCTTGTAACGCTGCCACTCGTCGTCGGTGAAGAGGCGCACGAGATCGGTGATGGCGCCACCTTCCTCCTCGTCCTCCATCAGGGTCAGACAGCCGTTTCGGAAATAGTCTTGGATGCGCGGGCCGAAGACTTCTTCGCCGAACATCTTCACCATCATGTTCATGGCGTCGAGGGCGATGAGGTCGCGTTCCTCTGGGGTTTTGCCTTCGAGCAGGTTCAAGCCCAGCGGACGCTCGGTGTCGGCTGGGTTGAAGTGAATGACGTCGTCAGCGCGGGAGCGGGGGATGAACGGCAGGAGATTGTCGATGAGTGAGCCGTGGGGGTCGACGACGCAGATGCCACGGCCTTCGTGCAGGTCCTGGCGGGCCATAAGCTCGATGATCGACGACTTACCCGTACCGGTCTGACCGATGATGTAGAAGTGACGGAAGCGGTCCTCCTGCTCGATGAAGATCTTACGCCGCTCGCCACGGTAGCTGTTGTACCCGAGGAAGAGCCCCTGCGTGGGGAGGTTCTTCGGGGCGGGGGCCACTTTGAAGTTCTGCCACTTGATCGTCTCCACCTTGTTGTACTTGATGTTCGGCAGGTGGAAGAGGCTCGCGAGCTCGGCCGTGCCGAGAAGCATTTTGTTCGCCCGCAGGCACTGCCAGAGCGTGCGGCGGGGGTCGCGGGCAATGAAGCGCTTCACAATGCCGGCCTTGTTCTCCATCTTCACGCCCGAGAACTTATTGCCGCGCACTTCGGCGAACTGGCCGAAGCTCGCCGAGACCGACTGTAGGATGAGTTCGGCCCGGGACATCGTGTTGGCCGAAGCGAGGAGGCGCACAACGCCCGTAAACCCTTGGCTGCCAGCCTTCTCGTCCACAGCCTTGCTGTATTCCTCCACCATCGTCGAGACGCGCTCGCCAGTGGCTTTCTCTTCGCCACCCTTGCCGCTGTCGGGCGAGCTGAGCAGGTCAACGAGGCTAGCGATCCAGTGCAGCGGGTTCCAGGCCGAACGTCCGCTCTTCTTCTTGGGGTTAAGCAGCTTCACGGCTTCATCCTGGAGTTTCTTCTGCCAGCCGCCCTGCGCCGGACGGAGAATGATTTGGATGGCGGCGCCTTCGTCGCTCCCGAGCTTGCTGAAGGCGTTCGTGATGGCATTCAGGGGATCGCTCTTGAGGTGCTGATAGGTCTTGAAGACGGATGTGAAGGGTTTGCTGGGGAGGATCGTCTTGGCGGCGACCACCGATTCCGGCGTGAAGATGTTGTAATCTTCCACTTCATCGATGATGCATTCGGGATAGAACGACGTGATCTGCTTTTCAATGAGGCCAGCCAGGCGGCGCGGACAGACGACGAAAAACAGAATTTCATCGGCGAGCGCGGCGTACTCCAGCGAGAAAAACGGCTGGCCATGCACATACCGACTGGTGCCGCCGTTATAGAGACTGTGGAGCGATTGGTACAAGTGATCCATGACACCGATCACTTCCTTGAAGTCGCGTCCGAACTGATCGCTCTGATCTTCTTTGTCCTCACGACTCTCTTTCTTTGGCACGAGTAACTGCAAGAAGACGAGGTCTTCCATGCGCTTTCGATCCGCCCAGCGTCGACGCCAAGCCATCAGACCGATGACACCGAGGATGGCCGCAACAATGGCGCCGATGGCGAGGAGAAAAAGCTCCATGCAGAAACTATCGTACCAGTATAGCACATCCGCTCATCTTTTTCAGCTGTTCTTTGCGATGAAATCGTCGTTTCAGGCTTGCTTGCGCAACGCCAGGAGGCGCTCGACCAGTTCCAGAAGGCCCTTGATGGTCATGTCTTTCTTGATGAGGAAGCCGTCGGCACCGAGTTCTTGGGAGCGGGCCAGCGTGCGGCTATCGGCGAAATTGCTGAGCATGATGACCGGAAACGTGCGCTTGTCCTTGGGGAGGAGTTCTAGCACCTGGAAGCCGTCCATTTTCGGCATGCTGATATCCAGGACGAGCAAATCCGGCAGCTTGGCCGTCAGCTGCTTCACGGCATCTTCTCCATCCACAGCGGTGCGGATCTGGTAGCCCTCAATCGAAAATTTTCGCTGGTAGAGCTGACAGAGGACGGGGTCGTCTTCGGCGATGAGGATATCTCCTTTGGCCATATCAACGCTAAGTATAGCGTATTTTCCGCTCGAACGTAAGTGATATGACGTACTGATAGAGATACTTAGACAAGTATGGGCCTACTGACAGAGGAGCGAAAAATCGCTATAATGAAGTGATGCTTGGGCATTCCTCCCATCGGCAGTGGCTGACACTCGTCGGCATGTCTGTAGTCCTGCTTGGCTATGCCACACCGGCTGTTGCCCAGGACAGCGGTGAGCTGCTGACGAGTCCGCCCCCCGAAATTCTGCAGCAAGAAGACCTGTGCGGCGATGGTGTCGTACAAGTCGGGGAAGAGTGCGACGATGGAAATCATAATGATCGTGACGGGTGTACGAATCGCTGCATCGTTACGAAATGCGGCGATGGAGTTGTGCAGATGGATGAAGAGTGTGACGACGGAAATGTTGTCGATGACGACGAATGCTCAAACAGCTGTAAGCGTGCGCGTTGCGGCGATGGTGTTGTGCAGCACGATGAGCAGTGTGACGACGGAAACCACGTGAATAACGATGCCTGTCGCAACGACTGCCATCTAGCTTTTTGTGGCGATGGCGTCCTGCAGGGCGATGAGGAGTGCGATGACGGCGGCATCAACTCCGATGTGATCCCCAACCGCTGCCGCACTGATTGTCAGATGGCTTACTGTGGTGACGGCGTTCGTGACACTGGTGAGGAGTGTGATGATGGCAATCAGCTGAACAACGACGCGTGCAGCAATGATTGTCGCATCCCGATCTGTGGTGATGGTCTCATTCAACTAGGGGAGGAATGTGATGACGGCCGTGATAATTCCAATGTGAACCCCGATCGTTGCCGCCTGAATTGCCAGTTGCCCTCCTGCGGCGACAAAGTCCTCGATAAAGGTGAGGATTGTGACACAGGCATCTTCTGCTCACCGGAATGCACGAGTACGGCTCCGTACGGCTTCATGATCGGTGCCACGGGAGTGGGCGGTGCTTTCATTCTCGTCTTCCTCGTTCGCCGCCGCCTGGCGGCAATCGCGGCGAAACCGACCGCACCTCAGAAGAAGCCTCCCCAGGCTATCGAAGACGTGCCGCTCAGTCAGATTGAACGTCCTCTGGACTGACCCAAATCTCTTGTAACGAAAAAGGGCCGCTGAGCGGCCCTTTTCTTTTACTGGTGGTGGTTTTGGATTAGCGGACGCTGAGGCGGACGTAGGCCGTCACCTTGGCGGCGCCGAGGTAGGCACCCACAGTCTTCGTTGGGTCCTTCACGAACGGCTGAGTAAGAAGGGCGCTCTCTTCGCGGAATTTCTTCTCTTTGCCAACCATGATCTTGTCGAACATGGCCTCGGGCTTGCCTTCTTTCTTCAGCTGCTCGCGCCAGATCTCGCGTTCAGTCTCGATGGCGGCCTCCGTTACTTCCTCGGGGCGGACGTAGAGCGGGCTCATGGCGGCGGCGTGCATCGCGGCGTCGCGGGCAGCGTCGCGGCTGCCGCCTTCCATGCCGACGACAACGGCGACCTTGCTGTTGCTGTGCAGGTAGGCACCGATGATCGGAGCCTCGATGAGGTGACTCTCACCCACGGAGACGTTCTCACCCAATTCCTGGACGGCGGCCGGGATTTTCTCCTCGGCGAGCTTCTTCATGGCGTCAGTGCCATTGGCGAGCAGCGCCTTAGCGAGTTCCTGGCCGATGGTCTTGAAGGTGTCGGCGCGAGCGACGAAATCCGTCTCACAGCGCAGGAGGACGACGGCAACCTTACCGGATCCTTCCTCGACGAAGATCAGACCCTCGGTCTGGTCGCGGGCAGCCTTCTTGGCGGCCTGGGCGATGCCGCGTTTGCGGAGAATCTCGATGGCCTTTTCCTCGTCGCCATTGGCTTCTTCGAGGGCTTCCTTGCAGGCGAGCATCGGCACGCCCGTGCGGGCGCGAAGGGATTGAACGGCGGCGGCAGTGATAGCTGGCATAAGAGGGGGAGGGGAGAGGGAAAGCGGGGATTAGGCCTTCTTGGAGGCACCTTCGAGCATCGCGGCTTCGATGGTCGTCAGGAGGAGGTAGAGCGACTTCACAGCGTCGTCGTTGGCCGGGACAAACGAGGTGAAGAGATCCGGATCGGCATTGCTGTCGCAGATGCCGTAGACCGGAATGCCGAGCGTGTTGGCTTCGAGAACGGCGACTTCATCGCGAACGGCGTCAACGACGAAGATGGCGTTCGGCAGGCCCGTCATGCTGGCCACACCGGAGAGTCCGGCGTCGAGCTTTGTCAGCTTCTTGCGCAGCATGGTCTGTTCCTTCTTCGTGTACTTCGTCACTTCGCCCGTCTGGAAGGAGTGGCGGAGTTCCAAGTAGTACTGGAGGCGCTTCTTGAGCGTCGGCCAGTTCGTGAGCAGGCCCGGAATCCACTTCTTCGTCACGACCGGCTGGTGGAGCGTCTCGCCCATTTTCTCGATGAGCGGAATGCTCTGCTGCTTCGTGGAGACGAACAGGATCGTCTTACCTTCATTCTGCAGGCCTTTCAGAGCCTCGCAGAGTTCCACGAGCTTGGCGTGGGTCTTCTGGAGATCGAAGACGTGGATGCCCTCATGGACACCGTAGATGTACGGAGCGATCTTCGGGTTCCACTTATTGCGCGGGTGGCCGAAGTGGCAGGCGGAGTTGAGGAGCTCCTTTTCGGACGGGATAACCATAAGAGAGAAGAGAAGGGGATAGGCAGCCGGAAGGCTGCAGAAGGGTGACGCCAATGCTTGGATCCTTGGGTCAGCACGGTCCGACGTCATGTCGCTCAGGTGCGGAGGATACCCCGAAGGGTCAGGACCGCAGCGATCAGTCGGTGTGGTGGCGCCTTTATACACAAACGGAGCCATTCAAGCAACTATTCCCGTCCACATTCTCGAGGTGTACCGAACGGCTGCGTCCTTAGCGACTGTGCAGTCGGGCCAGGAGTTCGTCGATCGTCAGACGTTCCTGCTGGAGCGTGTCGCGATCGCGGATCGTGACCGTGTCCTTGGCGCCCTGGGCGTCGTCTTCGCCAAGTGTGCCGAAATCGACCGTCACGCACTTCGGCGTGCCGACTTCATCCTGGCGGCGGTAGCGCTTGCCGATCGAGCCTGTGACGTCGAAGTCGACGTTGAGGTCGGTCGATTGAATCAAATTTGTATACAGTTCGTGTGCCTTCGCCATCAGGTGCTCCTTCTTGCTGAGCGGCAGGATGGCGATATCCATCGGCACGACCGCCGGCGCCAGGTGCAGGACGGTACGGACATCGTCCGCCGCCAGTGCCTCCTCGTCATAGGCATCGATGAGGATGGCGAGAGCGATACGGTCGACGCCGAAGGACGGCTCCATGACGTGAGGTGTAACGACTGTATTCGTTTCGGCGTCGCGGTACTGGAGCGGCTGGCCGGAGAACGCCGCGTGTTGGTTAAGATCGTAGTCTGTACGGTAGGCCGCTGCGGCGCAGAGCTCGCCCCAGCCCCAGGGGAACTTGTACTCCACGTCGGTCGTGCCCTTGGAGTAGTGCGAGAGCTCGTCTTTGTCGTGGTCGCGGAAGCGCAGGTTCTCGGCCTTGATACCAAGTGTTTCGGTCAGGAACGTCCAGGTCTGCTTCTTCCATTCGGCGAAGATGCCCTCCCACGGTGTCACGGCCGGGTCGAAGAAGTATTCGATCTCCATCTGTTCAAACTCGCGTGTGCGGAAGGTGAAGTTGCCCGGCGTGATCTCGTTACGGAAGGCTTTACCGATCTGGCCGACGCCGAATGGTAGCTTCGGGCGCATCGTGTCCACGACGTTCTTGAAGTTTACGAAAATGCCCTGGGCGGTCTCGGGGCGCAGATACACGACGTTGCCTTCACCTTCGACGACACCCTGGTGCGTCTTGAACATCAGGTTGAAGCGCTTGGCTTCGGTCCAGTCGCACTTGCCGCAGTTCGGACAGGCGATCTTCTCGGCTTTGAGCATCGGTTCAACTTGTTCCAGCTTAATGATCGCGGCGGCTTCGACGCCGATCTTCTCTTCCAACAACTTGTCGCCGCGGAAGCGCTGCTTGCAGTTCTTGCAGTCGACGAGCGGATCCGTGAACGAACTAACGTGACCGCTCGCTTCCCAAACCCTCGGATTCATGAGGATGGCAGCGTCGAGTCCAACCATATCCTCGCGCCCGCGCACGAACGTGCGCCACCAGGCCTTCTTCAGGCGATTCTTCAATTCGACGCCGAGCGGGCCGTAGTCCCAAGTATTGGCGAGTCCACCGTAGATATCCGAGCCGGGGAAGATGAATCCGCGGCGCTTGCAAAGTGAGACGATTTGTTCCAAGGATTGGGCAGGCATGCGCGGAGGATAGCGTAGGTGGGCGCTCTGTTGATAGAGTAGTCCGCAAGCCCCATGCGGACCGCCCCCTCCCTCGACCGCATCATCACCGGTCTACTGCTCCTGCTGAGCGGTACGGTGCTTGTTGCCCGATTGGCTGCCGATCATCTTTTGACCGCTCAGGTCTCGCCGAGTTGTGGGAACACCGTGTCTGGCGAAACCTATGGTGCCTGCACGACGACGGCGGATTGCGCGGTCGGCGCCTGTGTGGCCGGCGTCTGTACCGAACAGTGTGATGGCGGTACCTGTTGTGATGCCACCTGCCGCTATAAATCGCCGAGTACGATCTGCCGCAATAAAGTCGGTCCATGCGACAGTCCAGAGCGTTGCTCCGGCGATTCATCGTCTTGTCCCAGTGACAGTATTTACGTTGCTGGCACCATCTGCCGGGCCAGTACCGGGGCTTGTGACAGCGCTGAGCGCTGCGATGGCGTGACGGTCGACTGTCCGTCAGACACGCTCTTGAGTGGTCCGATCTGCCGTCAGGCGAGCGGTGCCTGCGATCTGGATGAGCGATGCAATGGCGCGATGACGATGTGTCCGACTGACATCTTCCAACCTAAGGGTTCCGCGTGCGACGACGGGAACGCATGCACCGCTGATTCGTGCGACGGCGCCAATCGGTGCGTCAGCCAGTCGTTGCCTGATGGCACACCCTGCACGTTGCCTAATCGGGCACGGGGTGTCTGCTACCGCAACAGTTGCATCGCCGCGACCTCGTCCTCCGCCTTTTCTCTCTCGTCGTCCGCACGCTCTTCGTCGTCTCGCGCGGTTTCCTCGATGGCATCCTCGAGCGTGCACATCCCCTTACCGATGTCGCTCTGTGGTAATGGTCTTGTAGAGGGGGGAGAAGATTGTGATGGTGGGGACAACTGCGGTTCAAACTGTCGCTTCAAGGCGCTGTACTGTTGCGCTGGCGGGCGGCGAACGCAGATTCAAACGTCACTTCTTGATGCCCATCCCGGAATCGGTTCCGGCATCAGTTGTAGTCTGTTTGGCACGATGTTCGATGCCGGGTCGCAAGTGACCGGCACTGCGACGGCAGCTTGCACGTGCGGTGATGGGCTGATCGATACTGGTGAAGAGTGCGACACAAAGAATATTGGACTGTCTGCATCTGGCAGTCTCAGAATATGTCGAGATGTGAAGAGTGGAATGGAGGGGCCGTTATCTTGCACTGCCCTCTGTCGTCTGGACACGAGTGCGTGTGTACCAGCGATCTGCGGTGATGGCATCATCCAACCTCCGGAGCAGTGTGATAGTTTCGGCCGAGACAGTGAGATCTGTAATCGCGACTGCACACTTCCCGTCTGCGGTGACGGTCGCATTAATATGGCTGCGGGAGAGCACTGCGATAACGGCTCGAAGAATATTGATGGCGTTCTCGGAGCATGTCGCACTGACTGCACGTTCGCCATCTGTGGCGACGGACTACTTGATGCACCAGAGGAGTGTGACGACGGTAATACTGATGATGGCGACGGCTGCAGTGCCGCTTGTGCGAATGAGCCGATCTATTGTTGTTACCAAGGCGTGCGTGTTGAGGTTACGGCTTTGGAGCGCACAGTTGCACCGATGGAATTGGTGGAGGGTGGCGATTGTCATGCACTTTCAGCCAGATTCGATGCCTATACGCCTGTCTCACATTCCGCCACCGCACCTTGCCCCTGTGGGGATGGTATTTTGGAGGACCAGGAGTGGTGTGACGGGAAGATGTTCGCCACGAACTCCAATGGTGAATCACTGAATCGTTGTCAGAACGTACCATGGCTTGGGCCCTCTTATACGGGCACAGTGACGTGCGCGAGCGATTGCACACTCGACGATTCACGCTGTGAGAAGACCGGCTGTGGTAACGGCCGCATTGACCGCAATGAAGACTGTGACGGCACCGCCTTCGCGGCGAGGGCCGACGGCAAAGTCCTCACTTGCGGAGATTTCCTCGTGGGCTCCACACGAGGCAACTTACGCTGCAACGCTGATTGCACGATCGATTCTTCCGCTTGTATTCCCGCTCACTGCGGTGACAAGGTGATTGACGCCGGCGAACAGTGTGACGATGGCGGCCAATCGGCGCTCTGCGATGATGATTGTACGCTGGCACAGTGCGGCGATGGGTTTGTGAACCCGCTCGCCGGGGAGGAATGCGATGAGGGATTGCGAAACGACAACTTTACGGCCAATGCCTGTCGTGAAAATTGCCGGCAATCCTTTTGTGGCGATCAGATCCTCGACGCTGGTGAACAGTGTGATGATGGCAACACGATCAACGGTGATGGCTGTTCCAGCGAGTGTCAGTTCCAACAACTCCAGCAGTGTAGCCAGTCGGTTTGCGAGGACTGCGCAGGCGCGGCGTTCTGCGCCAGAGAGATCTGTCAGTCGCTCGGTTGCCAGCCAACCACGACGGATTTCTTCGGGTGGATTTTTGCGACCTTTGGCAATCCTCTTGGCCTGGAGAGTTACCACTGTGCGGTCGCGCCCGAGTGTCCAGGACGATGAACACGCATCGCCGGTGCCTCCTTATATAGCGGGGCAAAGTGCGCACCAAACCTCACAAGACATCACTGCGTCATGAAGAGCATGTTTTGCAAGGCTGGCCTGTAGATCAGATGGTGGCCCTTGTCCTACAATCAGCGTAATTCTCAAAGCAGCAGCGGGTGAATCTTTGCGTAAAGCCCCCGCCCCTCAATCGAGATTCTACAGTCTCCATGTCGCCTTCTCTCCTCCCGGAAGCCATGAACGATACGGTCCGTAGTAGCCACCGGCTGATGCTGGTCGGTGCTCTGGCGTTGGTTGCAGCATTCGTCTTCACGCTCCCACTGTCGACGCCACCCGCCTCGGCGCAATCATCGTCTGGGGGCGGCTCATCCGATGCCTGTAATGACGGCGATCCGACGAACGATGGTCCGGCGGTCTATTATCTCGATTCTGACTCAGCAATCGCTTGTGAAGACGTCGAGTCGGCGTTCTGCGTGCCGGCACAAGACAAAGGCGTCGTCTTCGACCTTGCCACCAAAGGCGCTCTCGATCAGTGCTGTTCGACCTTCAAAGCGCAATACGGCTTCTGCCCTGATTCCTGTGAAGCGCTCGAGAAAGACTTCTGTTCCCTCGTCTGCTGTCCCAGCGATGGAAGCGCGGGGTACTTTACGTGGGGACAGTGTGATCCGGGAGATACGGGGATGTCGCAGCTGTCTTACGACGGAGGCGGGAACGTCGATCTGAGCGCTACCTGCGGCGTATCCTCGAGTTCCAGCTCCAGCTCCAGTTCGTCGCTCTGTGGCAACGGCACGCTCGATAATGGCGGCTGCAACGATCCGAACGGCACCTGCGAAGAGTGTGATGACGGCAACAAGACGAGTGGCGACGGTTGCGATGAATACTGCAACGTCGAATCGCTCTACTGCTGTAGCGACACGACCGGCGAGCGCGAGGAGGTGGACTATCAGAGTGTCTTGGATTTGGCGGCCAGCCCGGGCGTCGCTGGTGATATCCTCGAGGGATATTACTGTGCCTTCGTCGATCCGAACCTCTACTCGCTCAGCGACAGCAATCTGACGACCGTCGACCCGAGCGCCAGCTGCTTCTGCGGTGATGGCGTTGTCGAGGCGTCCTTGGGTGAGGAATGTGACATGGGTACCGACCAAGACGGCAACAGTAAAAACACCGATGCGAATGGCTGTTCCTACGATTGCAAGGCTCTTTGCGGCGACGGCATGACCAACGAGGCCGCCCCTGTCGTCGACTGGGGAGGAACGCAATTGGCCCAGGGATTGGACGACAATGGCAAAGCCGTGACCCTCTACGAACAGTGCGACGACGGCAACTGGTCGAATGGCGACGGTTGCGACGAGTACTGCCAGCGTGAGCCGATCTACTACTGTTACTCGCAGAGTGGCTATCGCCAGGAAGTTCCAAACGATGTCCGTCCCGAAGTTGATGTGGGGTACGAGTGCCAGGAGAATGACCCCTACCTGCCCGATTGCTACGGCACGGTCACGGCTGGAAAGTACGATTCGTGTGCCTGTGGCAACGGCACGATCGATCAGGGTGAAGATTGTGATCTCACAGCACCAAACAACACTCTCGAGAATGGCTGCGACGAGAGCTGTCACTACGTCTGCGGCAACTACGTTGTGGACGATGCCTACGTCGCGGACGCCGCCGGCACCGATTGGGTCGTTGATGACAACGGTGATTACGTTGTAGAAGAGTGTGACGACGGCAATTACAACAACGGCGACGGCTGCGACGAGGACTGCCAGGAAGAGCCGGGTCTCTGTTGCTATCCACGTAACCAATGGAATAACTGGGGATACTTCGACTACCAGTACGATTCCATCACCGGCGAGAAGATGACCAGCTCGGTCTGCGCCAATGCCGGCGGCACCTACACTGAGGCATCGTCACTGAGTGCTGGCTCCGACTTCTACCAGGTCTGCAAGATTCCGGGCATCTGCTGTCCCACCAACGGTTCAACACCGTATGAGTACTATGATGACGGCTACACCCAGTGCTACGGAAAGTATGTTCGCCCGCAGGACTTGGCGCAGGGTGACTCAAGCGGCAATCCGTACGACGCTGATAGTGACGGCTACTACTCCAGCGAGGAGAAGTCTCACATCTGCAACGAGAACGGCATCTGCTGCCTCGATCTGGATTTCGATACCTACTACGACACCTATGACACCGGTGTGAACCGCGATTACTGCGACTCTCAGATCCAGTACATCTCGTACTTCATTCCGCAGTCGGCCGTTGGTTCGAGCGCGCCGTCAGAGGTTTGCCCCATCGATGGCCTCTGCTGCTATCCCGATGGATCGATCTACCGCAGCAATCGCACGGACTGCGAGAGTTACTACGACTACAATCTGCAAGACTACGCGAGTTACGTGACGTTTGATGATGCGAATACGTATGCAGATGATGAGATCTCAAGTGACGAGGCCATCGCCGCCTGTAACGACTACGGCGTCTGTTGTTACGGCACAGACGATGATGAATCTCCCTACTACGACTATTCCAACAATACCTACGACGAGGGTGTCGATCGTGTCTACTGTGATTTCTGGGACGGCAAGTTCACGCCCCAAGCCGCCGTGGGTAGCAGCAGTGCTGCCGACGTCTGTGCGGTGCCCGGAGTTTGCTGCGTGATTGATCAGTACGGTTACGCCACGCCCACACGCGAGTTTGAGGACTACTGCTACGACGATTACTACACGTTCGATCGAGCCAATACGAACGGCGACTACGACCTAAGCTCGGAGGAGATGTATGCCGTCTGCCAGGGCAACGGTCTGTGCTGCATCGACCTCGACAACAATCAGACGTTCGACACCTACCGGGACAATATCTCCTCCTCGGAATGCTCCGCGACCTGGGGCAGCCCCGACAATGCGACGTTCATGCCGATTTCGCAGCTGCCACCTGACTACAGCAGTCGCCCCTCACAGTACTGTCCGATTGCCGGCGTCTGCTGTCCGGACCCCCAGAATGGCCAGAGTTCCAGCGACCCGTACTCGGCCTACTACTACGAGTGCTACTACGGCCGTTTCGTGAGCTTCGATATCGCCAATACGAATAACGACGATGAGCTCTCGCCCGACGAAGTGAGCAGCGCTTGCGCCGCACCCGGCTATTGTTGCAACCCTCTCGATCTGCAGACCGACCTTGTGTATGGCGCAGACGAGTGTGAAACACCCGAGAAATTCAAGCCTGTGACTGACCTTACGCAGACATGGGACGAAGTCTGCGCTCAGTACTGCTGTTATGCCGAGTACGATCAGGACGGGTTCATCACGTACACCGAGGCGTCGAACCTGGCTGTAGACTATCCTGATGTCTACGCCCAAGAAGGTGAGGACTGCCAGCAAGTGACGGGCGACGATAGCCTTCTGGGTAATGTCCAGGCGAGCTCCGAAGACATCTGTAAGTTCTACTGCTGCTTGGACGACGGCGTGAGCGAGCCCTCTGCCTATTCCGGTTCTAGCCAAGATCCTATCGATCCGAATGTCACCTGCGACAGTCAGTCCAATCCGGATCTCACCGGCGGCGATGAGTACGGTTGGCCGTCTCCGACTGGGGACAAGGTCTGCAAGAAGCCCGTCCTCTGCTGTGACAACTACGGCACAATCCACAAGTACGATAAGGACGTTGTGCCTGGCGATTCCTGTCTGAAGTTCAACGATGATGCGGGTAACTGTGGTACCGACCAAGAGGACCACAGCCTCTGCTACGAGGATATGGGTGCCGTAGACGCCTCGTTGTATGCCGATGACGAGTGGAGCAGCGCGCCTATTTGTACGAGCTACTGCTGCGATTACTTCGGTGATCCCTATCCGAGTACGGAGCTTGATATGAACACCCCCTGTGAAGAGCAACAGGATAGTAACAATGCGGATCTTTGGGGCGGTGAGAACGGCTATCCGACGCACGACAAGGAGAAAGCTTGCCCCACGGAGAAGTCCTTCTGCTGCAGTGGTGGCAAGGATGTCGTGGAGGCCGTGGATGCAAACGGCGATCCGCTCACGAGCGGTGGTATGCCGATCAAGCCGGGCGACGATTGTTCTGAGTTCGGCGACTACAACCCCTTCCCGGCTCAGGACGAAGCTAATCAGAGTAATGCCTGCAAGTTCTTTTGCTGCAACATCGACCCGGATACCGGCGGCAACCAAGTGGAAATCTCCAAGGGCGATCTTGAAGCCATGGGCTACAGCTCAGGCGACAGTTACCCCAGCTGCACGGAAGTAGCCGACTTCTTCGATGAGTCGTACGCCGACAAGCCCATGGATCTGCCGTACACCTGCCCCGCCTACGATCTCTTCGGTTGTGAAACCGGCCCGACAGGCACCATCGTCATGTGCTACGGCCGCTACAAAGATGATAGTGGCAATGTGGTGACGGGTGACACTGGCGATTGCGAGCCGACCAACTCCAACCGCGTGTACTCACCGAGCGGTCTGACCTGTTGCGAAGGCAATGAGGATGCTTGCGACAGCCCAACGTTCTGTCAGCCTCTTTCAGTTTCAATCTTTGGCATCAGCATCCTGGATGATGCCATCTGCAATCGTGCTGCCTGTCTGGGTGCCGGTTGCGTGCCGGACGTCCCCAGTGGCTGGCTGTCGTTTACGGTCTACAAACTTGGCGACATGCTCGGCAATCCCTGGGGCGCTGATGCTGTGGCCTGCAACGTCTGCAACTCTCAACCAAACACGACCAGTGATACCGTCTACATCTGTAATGGTTATGGCGGATATGACAAGATCGACCCTGCCGACATGACGGGCGACGAGACATTCTTCACGGATGCAGGCGAGGCCAGTAAGTGGTGTCAATTGGTGTACGCAGATTCCGAATGCCTGTTCCAATACACGCTCATCGACATGTACGGCTACGAGTACTTCACCGACCTCTACTGTTCGAGCCAATTATGATCGCCTCTCTCACTCTGAATCGGCACCTTGGGATTAGTATCGCTGCAGCCATCGCTCTGGCCTGCGTTTCGACAGCCGTCCATGCCCAGATCGCCCCTGAGTCGGGTTACTGCTGTATGCCGAGTCAGCATGGATGTGTTCCATCGACGAACGACACGTGCGTGGGAGTTGGCGCCTACTTTGAGCCAGGAACAGAAACGAACTGCGAGTCAGTCTGCCGTGGCACTTGTGGCGACGGCTTTGCCGATCCGGGCGAGTGTGGCGATGGCGGAACGTGCCCTCAGGATTGTGAAGACTACAAAGCCTGTATCGACTACGAAGATCAGGCGGAGTGTCTCGATAAGAGCGGCTGCGACTGGTACGACGACATCTACAATTGGGGCATGCCCCCTTTCTGCGAGCACGAACTCTATTTCTGCGGTGACTATGCTTGCGAGTCGGGTTTTGGAGAAGATGATTCCAACTGCCCACGCGACTGCGACGTTCGCTGTGGGAATGGGACGGTAGAAGGAGACGAAGAGTGCGATGACAGCAATCAAGTGGACGGCGACGGTTGCAGTGCCACCTGCAAAGAAGAGTATTGCGGTAACGGAGTTGAAGATTTTGGCGAAGAATGCGACCCGGGCACAGGTGGAGGGATTGATGAGTACGAAGCTGCCGATGACTCAGCCGACTGTAACTATGACTGTACGATTCCCTACTGCGGTGATAGTTATGTGAACCCAAAGGAGGTCAATGATGACGGATCGCCTGTCGAGCAGTGTGATGATGGTAATTACGATAACGGCGACGGCTGTGCCTACGATTGCACACTCGAAGAGTGCGGAAACGGCGTCCAGGATGAATACGAAGACTGTGATGACGGCAACTTGGACGACGGCGACGGCTGTTCGCAGTACTGCACTATCGAGGCCTGCGGCAATGGCGTGATCGACTACGGCGAGGATTGCGATCCGGATACAGGAACCTACTTCTACGATGGCATCTGGGCCGACTATGCCAGTGCGGACTGTGACGATGACTGCACGTTGCCTGAGTGCGGCGATGGAATTTTGAACGATCTAGCCGAGAACACGGCCGCGAGCGGTACGGAGCAGTGCGATGATGGCAACTTTGACGAGGGTGACGGATGTTCGCCCTACTGCACGCTCGAAGAGTGTGGGAACGGCGAGACTGATCCGCCGTGGGAGGATTGTGACGATGGGAACTTGACCGATGGCGACGGCTGTTCGCAGTTCTGCGAGATTGAAGCGTGCGGCAACGGCGAAATTGATTACGGTGAAGAGTGCGATCCCGATACGGGCACGACGGCCGATTCCTACGTGGCAGCCGCCAACTCCGCTGACTGCACCCTCAACTGCACCTATTCATTCTGCGGCGATGACGTGGTGAACAACGAGGCCGACGAAGAATGTGACCCGGATATGGGCGAAAGCGACTCACCGGTGATGAGTAACGACGATTCTGCTGACTGTACGATGTTCTGCACGGCGTCCTTCTGCGGAGATGGCTGGACGAACTATGCCGCCAACGAGGAGTGTGACCCGGGTCTAACGTGCGATGATGGCAGTGACTGCACGTACAGCGGCGTCTGCGACGATGGTAGCTCCTGCGCCCTGCGCGGCGACAGCTACTGCGACTTCAACTGCACCTACGCACCCGATGTCACGGGCCTCTGCTGCTTCGATTACGACTACGAGAACGACGTCTATCTGTACACGGCGAGCGCTGGTCAAACCTCATCCGACTGCACCGACAATGATGGTCGCTTCGAGGCATCGTCGGAAGACGCGGCCACGCCCGGCGAGCAAGATGCTCTCTGCGGCTGGACCGGCGCCTGCTGCGAACTGGGTGATACTGGCGAAGTGATTGATGCCTACGCATCGACGTATGCCGATTGTTTCGGCGAGTATAAGACCGCCGCCGAGGCTGACGAAGATCGTGACGGTCACGTGAGCCACGAAGAAGCCCAAAAAGTCTGTGACTTCGTCCAGGAGTATGTCTGTCTGGATGAGGGTGGAGGGTTCACCGAGCGTACAGACGGCGGAGCGGTTCAAGACGCAGACGGCTACGTCGAAGGCGGGAAATATATTTTCAGGACGACAGGACACCCCTACTGCCGGACGGTGTGGCGCATGAGTGATTGCTCACCTGCAGCCTATGCGGATGTCGCAGCCGCTGGCGAAGCCTTTGCCACTGATCAACAGTACTGCTCCTCAATCTGATGAACCACTGCACTTCTTCTCTCTCTCGGGTAACCCTTCTGGCAGCAGCCACTGTCTGCTCGGTGTTCGTCATGGCACCGCCAGTATTCGCTGCTCCTGCCCCACCACCTGCACTGCCCGGCTTTGGTTGCTATCATCCAACTTTGCTGACACTTGGTTTGTATAGAACACCACCCTTGTGCGTTGCATCCACGAACGCGACCTGCGAATTCTGGCGTTCTACGCTTGGCCTTTGCACATTCTGGTTCCCCGATAAGCCAAGCTGTGAAGATCGATGTCTAGCTTGTGGTGACGGTATTATTGATAACGGTGCCGCCGGCACTGTTGATCTTGGTGAAGAGTGTGACGACGGGAATGTTGATAATGGTGATGGCTGTAACAACAGCTGCCGTCTGGAGAAGGTCTACTGCTGTGATGTTGTTGGGAATCAGAGCCTCTTAGATCCTATTGCCACGAAGAACAACCACGACAGCTTCATGAACTACACCGGTAATGACTGTACAATAGTTGACCCTCTGGGTTTCTGGCAGCCTAACGCCGTGACGGAATTGGATAACACCATCCCGTGTGAGTGTGGTAATGGGATGATTGATGGCGCTGAAGAGTGCGATCTTGGGCGTGCCCAGGATGGCTCAAACCGCAATACCATTCTCAATGGCTGTAATAAATGTGATTTCACCTGCGGCGATCAGAAAGTGCAAACTGATGCGTATGTGATCGATCATCGCAACCCGACAGATTGGGTCTATGCTGACGATGGCAGTATGTTGACTGAGCAGTGTGACGACGGAAACTGGGTGGATGATGACGAGTGTGATAACTTCTGCCAGCTCTGTGGCAATGGACAGCTTGATCCAGGCGAGCAGTGTGATCTCGGGCGTGGTTCGGGAGGGGATTCACGGAACCTCGCAGAGTATGGTTGCACCCCGGAATGCAAATTCGTGTGTGGCAACGGCACGGTTGACGCCAGTTCGTACGTCGTCGACGCCAGTGGTACTGACTGGTACTACGATAGCAACGGTGGCATTCCGTACGAGGCCTGTGATGACGGCAATATTGAAATGTACGACGGCTGTGACGAAAACTGCCAGGAAGAAGTCAGCGCCTGCTGTGACTACGATACGGGCTTCGGCACCGAGAACTTGGCTCTGACAAAGCCGGATTGCGACGGCAACGGACACTACTTCACGAAGTTTGAAGTGAACGATGGCGTCGAGGAAGTCACCGATGCCATTGCCGATGAGTTCTGCAAGAAGGAAGGCACGGATAAATACTGTTGTGGACCGAACGAACCCTATACTCCCGTTCTCATTCCGGGGGCCAAGATTATTTCTGATCGAATCACCGATTGTATGACTGCCAATACCAATGGCGGGCTGGATGTCTACAATATCGGTCCGTTGATGGGTCAAGCGGAGGCGGCCAAGGCTTGCAAGCCTGTCTACTGCGAGAATCACGATTGCGACGTCTATCCAAAGTTTGACTGTGGAACGGGCTATGACTTGGACTGGACGCCGCCGGCGGACTCCGTCCACAAGCCCGACATGGTCGACCAAGGTTACGCCACGAACCAAGCCCTTGATTTCTGTGAGTTCTGGCTTTACGGCTACTAATCTATGAAGCACGCGTGCAACGTTCTCCTCGGCATGCTCGTCGTCGGCCTGATAGCGGCTGCGGGCTACGTCTACTCCGCGTCCATGACCGTGCGGACACCCACGTCTGCGGTCTCGAAGGCGGAGGCAGTTCGCACCACCTCATCGGGCAAGACCTTGACGTCGAACATGGTGTACTGCTGCCAAGATGCAGCCTGTCACCTTGTGCAAAAATTGGCTTGTAACTCGTTCTATTCTCAGGACGAAAAAGCGTGTGCAGCACGTTGTAAGTAACGTCGATTTGTCGGAAGACCGATCATCTGTTGACAGAAAAGTTTAAATCGATCGTGATGAGATATGAGGTGAATGATCGCTTGTGCTACAGTTCGCGAAGCCTATGTCCTCCCCTTGGGTGAAGTATTCGGTCGGCGGTCTGCTCCTCGTCGCTTGCGCGACGATTTTGGCGTTCAAAAGCCCTCTTCGCGCCTACCTTGTCGCCCAGACGGCGGACGATCCAGTCTTCTGTTGTCCCAAAGGCGCGCAAGCCTGTGGACTGACGACGGTGAAGAAGGTCGACTGTAACGGTGCCTTCGATCCTGATAAGGAGCTCTGTTCATGGAAGTGTGCGGTCCAGAACAACCAGACCGGACTCTGTTGTGACAACGTCCAACAAACCGTGATCCAGTCGGCAGCTAAGGATTGCAAACCACCCAAGGTTTACAAGGCTGGCGTCTTCCAAGCAGGAGTGACGACCTGGCAAAACTCATGTAACCCGAATAACCAAAATAACGGTCCGGCTTGCTGCAACCAGCAAGGGCAGTGTCAGGCCCTCCAACAAGGGGCCAATGCCGGTGCGGCGAATGGAGCAGTCAATGCTGGTGCCAATGCTGGCGCGGCGAATGCCGGAGCGGCGAACGGTGGCGCTGCCAATAATCCGCCCGCTCCCGTGGGCTTTGAGCCGGCCGGTGACGGCGGCATCATCGCGGACATTCTCAATATGTTCCAAGGTATGGGTCAGGGGGTGATGGCCGATCTCGTCGGCGTTCAGGTGGCCGCAGTACCGAATGCTCCCGATGCCGCTGCTAACGCCAATGCGGCAGGGAATGCCAACCGACCTCAGCAGGTGCAACGCGGTGGCCGCGTTGGCAATAAGCCACTCGGTCAGATTGGCGGCCAGGCGATCAATCCTCAGGGCGGCGGAGGGGGATTCGTCGGTGGTAACGGCTGTCCGGCCGGAACACGATATTTCGAGACGATGCAGCAGTGCCAGCAGCAGTGCCCGCAGCTCGTGCAGCAGCCCAACCAGCAGCCCAACCAGCAGCCCAACCAGCAGCCGAACCAAGGTGCTCCGGGTGGTGGCTCGCCGGGTGGTGGCTCGCCGGGTGGTGGCTCGCCGGGTGGTACTAGCCCCACGAGCACTCAACCCACGAGCACCACGCCCAACTCGGGCGGGGCCAGCAACCGCAGTACGGCCAATGCCTCGTCGTCTGGCACGGGCACGTCTTCAACAGGGAGCTCCTCGCGTACTAGTAGTAGTACGAGTAGTACAACGGGTGGCTCTACCGGCGGAAACGGCAGTTCCTCCAGCAAATCTTCCTCGTCCTCTTCGTCATCAACGTCTAGCTCTTCCTCCAGCTCATCGTCTAGCTCTTCCTCCTCCAGCTCCTCCTCGTCCAGCTCTTCCTCGTCCAGCTCCTCCTCAAGCTCTTCCTCGTCCAGTTCGTCGAAGTCCTCGTCCTCCTCTTCTTCTTCAAAATCCGTTTCAAGCGTCTCGTGCAGCTCCAAGTCGGCCGTCGCCTGCCCGCAAATTACATGTAGCAGCGGCACACCCAAGTGTCCGACCGGCTTCCGCGCTCAGTGTGCCGTTGGCAGCAGCTTACAGCCGGCGTGCGTGAGCAACGTCGGTAAGTGCTGCACGACGCCCACGAGCTGTACCACGATTCAGTGTGTCTTCGACGGTGAAGACAATGTGACCTCCTGCTGCAGCCCCTTCGACTGTGGATTTACGGCGTGCGATGCACCGACGGCCGAAACCGTCTGTGACGACGGCTTGGACAATGACGGTGACGGCCTGGCCGACTACCCGTCTGATCCGGGCTGCTCTTCTGTCAGTGATACGAACGAAGGTGATGGGACCACACAGTGCCAGGATGGCTCTGACAACGATGGCGACGGCAAGACGGACTATCCGTCCGATACCGGCTGTGCCAGTAAGCTGGATAATGATGAGTCGACGCCGACAATCGCGGTGGCGTCGAACAACCTTGTTGCCTCTCTACTCGGACTGCGCGCGGACCTTCTTAATGCCAGTAGCGCGGGTGTTTCCTCGCTCTCTAACTCTTGCAGCAATAACGGCACGGTCACGATCGCGGTGAGCGACAGTCGCACGAACATCCTCTCGAGCGAAACGTATTCATATGACATTACTCTGGCCAACACGAACTGCAGCTCTGTCGGGCCGCAACAGGTGAGCCTCATCCTGCCCTCGAATGTGACGTTTGTGTCGGCGACGAGCGGCGGCTCCGTCTCGAGTGCCAGCAGTAGCAGCAGCAACGGCGGACAGCTGGTGGTCTGGCCGAGCATTACTTTGAGTGGCAATCAGAGCCTCGTTCTTTCCACGACCGTGCAGGCGGGCAGCAACATTGCGAACGGCACCATCCTGACGGCGACGGCGAGTTACCAGGGTGGCGGCCAGGCTCAGGACACGACGTCTGTCTTGGTGCTCAGTAACACCGAAGGCTGTCTCGATGTGAAGAAAGAGGCCTACAGTGCCGGCAACAGCAGCAGTAGCCAGAGCCCCGTCACACAGTTTACGTACACCCTCGACGGCGGTAATACGCAGAAACAGAACGACGGTGGCGGCCGCATCCGCTTCCTGCCCGTTGCTCCCGGCAGTCATACGATCACAGAGACTGTCCTGAGCGGCTGGACTCAGACCTCCGTCGTGCCGACGAATGGCACAGTGACGGTTTCTGCTGGCACCGATTGCGCTTTGGTCACGTTTAAGAACACACAATCAGCTCTCTCCTCGAGCAGTCAAACGACCAGCAGCGCCTCCTCGTCGATGTCTTCCGAGTCATTCAGCTCTTCCTCCTCTAGTACCTCTACCTCTTCGACCCAGTCGTCCCAGGTGAGCACATCGTCTTCGACCTCTCGCTCTTCCTCGTCTTCGAGCTCTAGTTCCACTTCCACTTCCACTTCCTCCACTTCAACGTCCGGTTCCTCGACGAGTACGAGCAATGTGCCCCAGTGCAGCGACGGCTTGGACAACGACGGTGACGGTCTTGTCGACTATCCGGCCGATCCGGGCTGCGACAGCGTTAATGGCACGCTTGAGTCTCTCGGTACGACGGCCTGCCAGGACGGCGCCGATAATGACAATGACGGTCGCATCGACTATCCCAATGACGCTGGCTGCGCCAGTAAGTTGGATGGCAACGAGATCGACACCGCCTCCGGTGTCGGCCAGTACTGCCCGGTGACGAGTGTCTCGTGCGCCCTCAATGACGGCAGCAATGGTGGCAAGACTGGTTACTTCTGCACAACGCAGTCGGCCAGCTCGGTCATGTCTTCCAACTCTTGCCGCCAGTGCAACTGCAGTTCGTCTTCCACCAATTCCTCCAGTTCCGCCACAACTAGCCGATCGTCGAGCTCTTCCACCACATCCTCCAGCTCCACGACTTCCTCCAGCTCCTCCACGACGTCGCGTTCTTCCTCTTCGTCCAGCCGCTTCTGCGGTGATGGCCGCACCGATAGCGGCGAAGAGTGCGGCGAACCCGGTCTCACCTGTCCTACGCATGAGACCTGCAACCTCTCCAGCTGTCGCTGCAATCCCAGCCAGTACTGTGGCGACGGTCATGTCGACAGTGGTGAGCAGTGCGGTGAAACCGGTCTCAGCTGCCCGCGCGGCCAGACCTGCAACCTCGGTAGCTGCCTCTGTAGCGGTGGTGTCTTCTGTGGCGACGGCCACACCGACAGTGGTGAACAGTGTGGCGAACCAGGCCTCACCTGTGCGACTGGTCTGACCTGTGATACACGCACGTGTCTCTGCAACACCCCGCCGACATGTGGCAACGGCAAGAATGATCCCGGTGAGCAATGCGGCGAGAGTGGGCTTACCTGCCCAAGCGGCCAGACCTGTGATACGGCGCGTTGCATCTGTGCGGCACAACCCATCTGCGGCAACGGCAAGCAAGATATTGGTGAACAGTGCGGTGAACCCGGTCTGTCCTGTCCGAGCGGACAGACGTGCAGCCCCAGCACCTGTTCGTGTCTGAACGTCGGTGCCTGCAGCAATGGCAATCAAGATCCCGGCGAGCAGTGCGGCGAGCCCGGTCTGAACTGTCCTGCCGGCCAGACGTGTGCCAATTGTCTCTGTAGCGGCGGACCGATCTGTGGCAACGGCCGCGTCGATCCCGGCGAACAGTGCAACGAACCGGGTTTGAACTGTCCGAGCGGCCAAACCTGCGCACTGAACACCTGCCTCTGTGGCGGCGGTCCATTCTGTGGCAACGGGCGCCAGGATCGTGGCGAGCAGTGCGGCGAGCCTGGCCTCAACTGTGCCGCCGGCCAGGAATGCAACGCGACGAACTGTCTCTGCACAACTCCGCTGCCGACGATCTACGTCTGTGGCAACGGCGTCCTAGAGCCGACGGAAGAGTGTGATGACGGCAATCTGAATGACTTTGATGGCTGCACGCAGCGTTGCCAACTTGAGCGCGGTACCTGCGGCGACGGTGTGGTGCAGTCGCTACTGGGTGAGCAGTGTGAGCCTTCTGTCTTCGACCGATCGCTGCCCTACCAATGTGGTTCGAACTGCCGTTTCCTCTCGCTCTTCTGCGGCGATGGCAAGCGCGACGCCGGTGAGGAGTGCGACTTGGGTAGTGATAACTCCAATGCGCCCGGCGCAACCTGCCGCACCGATTGCAGCCTGACGCGTTGTGGTGACAACATTGTGGATACGAACGAGCGTTGCGATGACGGCAACCGGACCGACGGCGACGGCTGCAGCCACCTCTGTCAGGTGGAACTGCGCTCACCGCAGCTGCCGGCCCAACTCATCCCCTTCGTTCCTGCCAAGGGCAGCACTGGTCAGTCGCTCTACTCGAGCGTCTCCTCGGTCTTCCCCTTCCCGACCGGCGGTCTGCCTGGCAAGACCTACGTCTCCAACAGCACGCTGTTCAATTGCAAGGACGGCATCAAGGCCTACAACAGCAATAGCCGCCTGGTTGGTTACGTATTGGGCAACCAGGTGTTCGACGAAAACTGCCGTCTCCTCGGTTATCTCACCACGAATAATAAGGGTATTGCGCTCTATGACGAGAATGGCAAGTTCCTCGGATATCTTGGCGGCGGCGGCCAGCAACTGCCGAATAACGGTCCGCCGATTGTGGTCGTGATTGCCGCTGGTGCCGCTGCTGGCTTCGCCTGGGTCAGGCGCAAGCAACTCGGCCTGCTGAAGAAGGCCGCCGCCTGATGCAGTTGTGTGCCTGATCGTTGACCGCCTCGTCCGATGGGAGAACAATCGGGATCCGCTCTCATGACTCTCTCCATCGTGATTCCGGCCTACAACGAAGCGAAGCGTCTGCCAAAGACTCTGGAACGTCTGCAGGACTGTTTTGCGGCGCAGACCGATGTGACGCTTCTGGAGGTCATAGTGGTGGATGACGGCAGCCAAGATGGCACGGCGGCCATGGCCGCTGAGTGGGCCGGCCGTCTGCCGATCCGGACGGAAATCCTGCCTCTGAACCAGGGGAAAGGTGCTGCCGTGCGTACCGGCGTTTTGGCGGCGCACGGCGACCTGGTGCTGTTCTACGATGCCGACGGAGCGACGCCGCCCTCGGAAATTCTCAAGCTGATTGCCGTCCAGCGTCAGACGAGTGCCGATGTCGTCATTGGCTCACGCATCGCAGCCGAAAAGGGGATTGTCACGATGTCATACTCTCGCCGCTTTATCGGTCGCGTCTACCATGCTCTCTGCTCGCCACTTGTGCCAGGGATCCATGATACCGCCTGCGGTTGTAAGCTCTTCACTCATCAAGCCGCCCAGCGCCTCTTTGCCCTGCAGACGATCGATCGCTTCGCTTTCGATGTCGAGATCCTGTTTTTGGCCCATCGCCTTGGTCTGGTGATCAAGGAGGTGACGGTCAACTGGACGGCGGTGGGGGAATCGAAAGTCCGCGTGGTCCGAGACGGCCTGAACATGTTCAGGAGCGTGCTTGGGCTGTATCGGCGGTGGTTTGAGCTGCGAGGCAGGAGGCAGAGCTAGGACGCGCGTCAGCGTGGTGTGAACACGTAGTTCGTGTGGCTGCAGTTCACACAGTGAAGGTCCCAGATGTCGAGCCAGGCGCGGGCCTGCACCTCGTCATTCGTCATGGGTTCGTAATACGTCAGCGGATGGAAGTAGTGCCAGCCGGCGAACATGTAGGCCATGAGGAGTAGGACGAGGATGTTGCGGCGATCGGTCGTCAGCTTAAAGCGGCCGATGTGCTGAATCTCCAGAAGCACCAAGATCGCCAAGAAGAAGCTGAAGAGCAGCGGCGTGAAGTAGTGGTACAGGTACATAACACGGTCCAACTGACTGATGGCGATCATGTAGCTGGCGTAGAGTCCGAAGAAAATCATGATCAATTTGCCGTTCTTCAGCGGGGCCGCCTGGGGCACGAGGAAGCGACTCATCAGCAGCGAGCCGGCAGCAATCACACCGAGTAGGCCAAAGCCCCAAATGACGGGGTTATTCTGCAGGTAGAGGTGACGGTGGGTCTGCCCGCTATCGTTTGTTTCCCAGCGATAGTTGATGGAGCGCGCACCGATCGGCCAGAGGAAGAACGGACTGCCGTTCTCGTCGTTCTTGCAGAGGTTCAGTTGGGGAACGCCGCGGTTGTAGCTCGTGACGAAAGCGAGCGAGTCGCGTAGTTGCGTCGGGAAGGCGAAGAGGGAACCTTCGCTGCCATCAGCGAGGATCTTGCGGCCTTCGGCGGAGGTTTCGTAATACCCCTGGTTTGTATTGTTCGGGACGATCGTGCGGCCGAGGGCGAAGTGGATATCCCAGACGAGGACGTAGGTACAGAGGAAGGCAATGAGGGCCACCCCCAGGCCTTTGCAGGCCAATACCCGCTTGTTCCAGAGCATCCAGAGGACGGCTGGTGCGAGTAGGATAAGAATCAGGGCGAGAACCTTCGTGGTGAGGGCGGCGCCAAAGCCGACACCAAAGAGAACGGCGCTCCAGTAGAAGCGGCGCTTATTCTGCGTTTGGTGAACCATGAGCAAAAAGCCGAGGATCGTCGTTACGCAGAAGAACATGAGCGGCGATTCAAGCATGGCGCCGCGTGAATGGACGATGAGGGCGTTATCGAAGGTGTAGAGGAACGAACCGAGCGTCGCCACCGGCAGATCGCGCGAGATGATGAAGAAGCAGAGGAACAACAGGGGCGCCGCGAGCCAACCGAGGAGCGTCGGGAAGAGGCGATAACCAGCGAACGAGAAGTTCGCCGGGGGATTGACGGCATAATCCGTACCGACGTACTGGCTGTTGTTGGCATTGGCCTTCACGATCGCCTCGCCGGCGGCAATGAGGAGTTTTCCGAGTGGGGGATGCTGCTCCATGAAGTACACGCCATTGAGGTATTTCTGGGCGCTAGCAACGTGGTAGTTCTCATCCCAGAAGAACGCTGCCGGTTGGTCGTAGTGGACCACGTACGTTGCGAACGACAGGACGGTAATGAATCCCAGGCACAGCCAGAAAGCGAGACGCTGGGAAATGGAAAGTGTGCGCACAGTGCTCATGCGGACCTATCCTACTGCATCTGGTGTATTCAGCGATTGACAGTTGAACCGCTCAATTGATTGGTGCGCGTTCAGTAGAACGGCATGAAATGGTGAATGACGAGGAGGATTGCCACGAGTGTCACGCTTGCCATTTGCAGCAATTCTTCAGTCCGCCCCTTCCTTTCGACCGGCACGAGGCGGGCGATGCTGTAGGCCACAAGTGGCAGGGATGCGGCCAGATAGATCCCTTTCGTCGGTGCCCAGCCGGCGACTGGTTGGCTCCAAAGGTAGAAAATGAAGGCGAGCATCTGCACCGCGCCAAAGCCGAACAATACCAAGCCGAAACGGTCCCATAGACGATCGGTACGCATGTGCCAGACGAGACCGGCCAATCCGGCGATCATCAGGAAGGCGGCGACTGTTTCTTCTAAATAACCCAGCGCGCGCGTACTGTCAGACATCGGTCCGAGGTTTTTTTCCTTCAGCCAAATATCTTGCCAGACATCGGAGAGACGGATGTTGTCACGATCGCGTACGACTTCATTGGCCGCTCCGTGGAACGGAGAAGGCTTGAACATATCCAGAATGAAGGCAGCCGCGTGACGACTGCGGTCGGCGCGGACTTTTTCCAGTTCGCCGGCGTCGAAGATCTCGAGGTTGGTGGGGAAAGGGCGTCCGGTCTGGGCGACATAGCGCGTGGCGTAGTAGGGGGCGACGATCGCCAAACCGCTGACGGCGATGAGTCCAGCCGTCAGGAGGAGACGCTTGGTGACGTGCGGACGCACGACGGCGACGATTAGCGGGATGGTGATGAGAAGCAGGCCCGAAAATTTGGTCAGTAAACCGGCAGCGATGAGCGCTGCAATCGTGGTGCCAAGCCAGAGGCGGTTTTGTGATTCGGCCGGTTCGTACCAAAAGAGGCGCACGGAGAAGAGGATGGTGAGCGATGCGTACATGGCGATGACGATGTCGAGGTTGATGCTCCAGGCGAGGAAGAGTTCGATCGGCAGGCTGCCGAAGAGATAGAGGAAGACGATGGCTGCCGGATGATCAATGAGTCCGCAGATCTTGAGTGTCTGGCGGATAGCAAAAAATCCGATCAGGCTGGCAGCAAAGTTCAGGATCTGCACACTCTCCACCGGCGAGAGTCCAAGCCAGGTGATGGAATGGGCCATCAAGAAACCGAGCGGCGGGTGGTAGGCGTAGAAGAAGCGACCCAGGTCCACAGTGGGGTTCAGCCACGTCAGGTTCGTCACCATTTCCAAGTGAGCGCCGGTGTCGAATCCAGCTTCCTGGCCGAACTTCATCACGAAGACAATGCCTCGGCAGACGAGGAACAAAGCGAGGAGAAGCGATTCGAGCGCGAACCGCGGCCTGGGTGTGTGTGATGTGTGTGTTTTCAAATCTTCACATTGTAGCACAATCGTCGTCTTCGCGCTGCCCTCTGATTAGCCGAATGAATGGGTTTTCATTGCGGGAAAATGTAAAAAATGGTACAATGAAAAGATTCATGTCGTGGGATTTCCTCCTCTCATCGCGCTCGCTCCTCATCCTCAGCGTGGTCGCCGTTGCGGCTGCGATTGATCTGACACGCCGTTTCCGTTTTCATCGTCCCACACACCTGCTCTTCGCCTGCGCCATCGGCAGCTTTCTTGCGCTTGGATTCATTCAATCGGCGCAGATGCTATCGAATCCTGCCCTCTCGATGAATTCATATCTGATGGCATTGGCCATTATTTTCTTTGCTGTAGGTTGGAAGTTGCTCTTCGGTCACTGGGAAGTAGAGACGAAAGTGTGGATTCTGGCCTCGTTTCTGGCCTGGCTGGCGTTGAATTTCTTACTGCAAGAAACACTGGAGCGTCGCTATCTCTTCATCCTGGCCGCCCTCACAGCTCTCATCCCGACGCTCATCTGGTGCACGTTGTTCCTTCGCTATCACCGTGAGCGTTTAAGCGCCGTTCTGTTGCTCTTCCTCGGTGGCATGCTTTCGACGGTCCCCATCCTCTTCTATGACTCGCTGGTGCGGCATAGCGTCGAGCTGGAATTCTTCGTTTTTAAAGTGGTACCCCAGAGTTTCAATCAAACCTCGCAAAACTTCGTCAACGGTACTTTTGGCTCGGTGCCAATCGACGCCGGCATTATCGGTGCGTTTGTCTCGTTTATTCTCGTCGGTCTCATTGAAGAGGGGAGTAAGGCCTGGGTGACGCGTCGTAACGGCGTACCATTGGCCACAAGTATCGACGATGTCATGCAGTTCGCCATTCTGACGGCGATCGGCTTTGCCTTTGCTGAGAATGTCATTAATCCTTCGTATTTCGTGAGCTTCGTCCAGAGTGCTCTGGTGGCTCCAACCGTTCCTGATCTCGTCGGATTCCTCGGCGGTGCCGCTGGCCGGTCCGTCCTGACAAGCATGGTCCACATTACCTCCACGGGTGTGATGGGTTACTACCTTGGCTTGGCCACGTTTGCCCCGTCGTATCTGGCTGAGCGAGAACAAGCTGGTCACGGCGGAGGCGTATGGGCTTTCATTGAAATGACGTTCGGTATCGATCGTGTGGCTGTCTTCCGCGCCGTCATGCTGACGTTCGGTCTGCTGGCAGCAGTCATGCTCCATGCTGCTTTCAACTTCATCGTGACACTCCCAGATCTGCTCCCAAACCACCCCCAGACGTTCGCCGATCTGTTAGGGGGCCGTCTGGGACCGTTCGGAGCCATCCCACTGCTGCTCTTCCCGTCGCTGCTCTACGTCGTTGGTGGTTTCTGGCTCCTGACCGGACTCTTCCTGCGCCGCGAGAATCAGGAGGAGCGTCCGCTCGTCGAGCCACCGTTGCGTTTGCGAGTCTCAGCTTAAAGCGATTGCGACCGCGGAGTGCGTAGGTAGAATGGGCCCACCTATGTCACGCCTTCGCCCGTCCCTGTGGAGTTCACTGATCGTTTTGACGGTTCTGTTACCACTGTCAGCAGTCGCTGCCTCGGCTTCGTCGTCGGCCCTGCGGGCCGCCGATGCCGATCCGGTCTCCCGTGGGGATTTCGTCCGTGCGGTGGTGCAAATGTTCTCTCTACCAACCGATGATACGTCGCCCATTACGGGTCAGCGCGTACCGACTGCACTGCTTCCGTACGTCCATGCGGCGGCCGATCGCGACGCACTAGAAATTTTCGGTCGTCACTACCAGCTCGGTCGCACGATCACGCGTGGCGAGGCAATCGTCGTCTTGCAGAAAATTCTCAACCTCAGCTCGGATCATACTCAGTCCATCAAGGACGTGCCGGCGAAGGGCGACCTGGCTGATGCGGTGGCGGTAGCCTTAGAACAGGGATGGATTGAACTGAAGGAAGACGGCACGATCGGCGCTGCTGATCCTCTGAATGGCAGAGAAGCCCGTTTGATCTTGCGCAAGGCGAACGGCGAAGGAGGTATGGAAGTGGAAGTGCCGAACGAAATCAGCGTCATTCCGATCCAGCGCCTACACACCCACTCGGATGCTCTGCCTGACGAAGAGATGCTGAAGACCGTCTGGCAGATCCTGGTGAACCACTACGTCGACGAAGAGAAGATTGATCCGCAGGAGGCTGCCTATCGCGCCGCTGAGGCAATGGTGGCGTCCGTGAAGGATCCCTACACCACCTTCATGCGCCCGGTGGAGGCGAATGATTTCAACTCGCAGCTGGAAGGATCCGTCTCGGGCATTGGCGCCCAGGTGGAACAGCGCGACGGCCAAATCGTCATCATCTCCCCGCTCGACGGTTCGCCGGCTGCGAAGGCTGGATTGCAAGCGAATGACATTATTGATGCTGCGGACGGAGTCTCCCTGAAGGGGCTCGGTTTCTTGGAGGCTATCGGCCACATTCGCGGCCCGCAGGATACGGCCGTGACCCTCACGATCATTCGTGGTGAGTCGCGCTTTGATGTGAAGGTGGTTCGCCAGAAGCTCTCCATGCCGGAGATCGTTGCCAGCTGGCAGGGGACGGTGGCCGTGGTGAAGATCGTGCAGTTTGGCGATATCACCGGACGTGATTTCCGCCGTGTCATTACCGACGTCATGAAGAAGGATCCGACTGGCCTGATTCTCGATTTGCGCAACAACCCCGGTGGCTATCTTGATACTGCCGAGACCGTGTTAAGCGCGTTCCTGCCCGATGGCTCAACGGTGGTCTACGTGAAGTCTCGCGATGACGAGACGAAGGAGGTGACCGCGGGCAACCCCATTGTTCCGAAGGAGCTGAAGATGATCGTTCTCCAGAATAAGGGCTCAGCCAGCGCCTCGGAGATCGTGGCCGGCGCCCTTCAGGACGACAAACGCGCCACGATCGTCGGTGAACAGAGCTTCGGCAAGGGGACGGTCCAGAATCTCATCCCCCTGAGCGATGGTTCAGATCTGAAAGTCACGACCGCTCGCTGGTTCACACCGCTCAAGCGCGCCATCCAAGACAAGGGCGTCACGCCCGACGTGGCCGTTACAGGCACGCTCGGCGACCGCGACGAACAGATGTTGAAGGCTCTCGATCTTCTACGCTGACGGGGAGACGCGAAGCCAAGCGCGATCACTGCTGGCCATCACGAGTCCGGCGCGCTGCATGGCGTCGTCAATGAGCCAGCCGAGCGCCCAACGGGCGTGCGGTGAATGGTAGAGCAACCACTGGAGTTCCGACTGGAAGCGTCCGGCTGCCAAGCGGATCGCCGCACCGAGCATAGTGCGTCGTGCGAGCGGACGGCGCGAGCGGGTGACGGGCGGTAGGAGTGTGGGGGCGGAAAAGTTCGTTGGCTTCAAGACGTGCCACTGGCCGCCAGTGCTGAATTCGGAGCCCTTGTAGATCGGCAAATAGCCGACGCGTTTGGCATCGCTATACACGGCATCCAGGTCTGCCTGTGTCAGGTCCTGGTGACGGCCGATCGGATTGACGTAGCTGACGATGCCAACGGGGATCTTGGCACTGGCGATGAGTGTAGAGAGGTGGCTGTTGCTGCGGCCGCGGCTGGGATGATTGAAGTTCTCAACAAGAACGTAGTCTTGATTAGGGAGAAGATCGCGGACCTCGTAGCCGTAAAAGAAGCGGGGATTCAAATCGAGATCGAGGCCATTACAGCCGTAGAGCTTGCCGTACCGCCGACAGAGCGCGCCAATGTCGGCCGAGAGCTCGGCCATCACACGGCAACGGAACGAGATGTACTCGCGCGTCGCCACATCTTCGATCTTCATCCACGTCGGCGGGGGGGCACCCGTGTGCTTCCAGAATGCTTCCCGGCAGAACTGACAGGCGCACCCGAAGAACGGCGTGCGGCGCAGGGCGGGCAGCGGGAATTTTCCGTAGAAGAAGTTATCGATGAAGACGCCGTCCGTGTCTTCCCGGCAGGCGGCTTCGACGCGCCGCAGCAGGAGTGCACGGGCGGCGGGATTGAGGGGGCAGGTGAGGTGGCGGGCGCGGTGGTAGGGGATCGGCCGCCCGTGGGGATCGCGGCAGAGCAGATCGCCCTCGTGATCGGCGGTGACGACGTTGAGGCCTTGGACGTAGGCGTGCGTCTTGATGCCGAGTTGCCGGAAGTTGGGAAGTGACCGGCGCAGGAACTCGTAGTCTTCGGCCTCCGTCTGGTCGGAAAATCCCCAGGAGTACGTCACCCAGGCGTCGCTGATGCCGAGCCGCTCTTGGAATTGCTCCAGGACCGGACGGTCGTAGGCGGCCATCATCCCGGCTTCGTCGATCGGCGGATTGAAGAACTTCAGGTTCGTCATACGAACCGTGCCTGGCCCGGCCCAGTAGTAGAGACCGGCGCGTGGCGACCAGGATGGCGCCGACGGCGAAACGGAGGGGGAGCTCATCAAGCTGGTGAAGGCGCGCACAGAGCGCGGATCACATGTGGCTGTAGAACTTGTTCTTGCGGTTCTGCGAGCGGTACTGCTCACGCTTTAGGGCGCGGAGGCGTCCGAGGCGAGTGCTGAGCTTGCGCTGCTTGACCGCGCGGATGCGAGTTTTCTTCACCAAACCGGTCTTCTGCACCTGCTGCTTGAAGCGCTGCTGCAGACGGTCGTTGCTCTCGTCGGGCCGGCGGACGGCGTAGATAGCCATAGGCCTGCGTAGGGTAGGGGATCGGTGATTCCATAGCAAGGGAAAAAAGAAGAGGGGTCAATCTCTCCCCGCATTCTCCTTCTCTACGGGGGAAGGATGCTGCCGGTTCCTTCCTCATGAAAAGAACGGTTCACATTCTGTGGAAAACTGTCCAAAAAAGCAGAGAGAATGCATTATTTCTGACCATTTGAACCATTGCTCGACCTCGTGCCTTCCCCTACACTTTGCCGGTATGGCTCCCTCCGACAACAAGGCATATACCTCCGAACAGATCCAGGTCCTCGAAGGCCTGGAGCCCGTCCGCAAGCGTCCCGGTATGTACATCGGTTCGACCGATGTCCGCGGACTGCATCACCTCGTCTGGGAAATTGTCGATAACTCCATCGACGAGGCGATGGCCGGCCACGCCGACACCATCACCGTCACGCTGAATGACGACGGATCGGTCTCCGTGGAAGATAACGGACGCGGTATTCCGGTGGATGTGCACAAGCAGACGGGCAAGTCGGCCCTCGAAGTCGTTCTCACGACGCTCCACGCAGGCGGTAAGTTCGGTGGTGAAGGGAGTGGCTATAAGGTATCCGGCGGACTCCACGGCGTCGGTTCGTCCGTTGTAAACGCTCTCTCGGACCGCATGACGGCCGAAATCCACCGCGACGGCAAAGTGCACTTCCAGGAGTACAACCGCGGTAAGCCGAAGGCCGATGTGAAGGTCGTCGGTAAGACCACCAAGCGGGGCACAATCATCACCTTCCTGCCCGACAAGACAATCTTCGACACCATGGTCTTCAGCCTGGAGACGCTCCTCACCCGCTTCCGCCAGCAGTGCTATCTGACACCGGGCATCACGCTCGCCGTCATGGACGCTCGCAAGGAGCGCCCGACGGAGGATCAGGCTTTCCCTCGCCTCTATCGCTTCTCCTTTGAGGGCGGCATCGGCGCCTACGTCAGCCACCTCAACGAGACGGCCGAGCGCATTGGCTCTGTCATCAGCTTCAGCAAGGACACGCCGGACGGTGATGTGGCCGTGGCTCTGCAGTACACGCAGTCGTTCCAGGAGCACGTCCTCAGCTTCGCCAACAACATTCATACCGGCGAAGGCGGACACCACTTAACCGGCTTCAAGGCCGCACTCACGCGCACGATCAACGCCTACGCCCGCGAATTCGAGATCCTGAAGGAGAAGGATGAGAACCTGACCGCCGACGACGTCCGCGAAGGTCTGACGGCGGTCGTCTCCGTTCGTTTGCGAGAACCGCAGTTTGAAGGCCAGACGAAAGCCAAGCTCGGCAATGCCGAGATGAAGACCGCGGTCGAAACCGTCGTGAATGAAATGCTCTCACAGTATCTAGAGGAGCACCCGAGCGAGGCCCGTGAGATGGTGAGCAAGTGTCTTCTCGCCGCTCGCGCCCGCTTGGCCGCTCGTGCTGCCCGTGACAGCGTGATCCGCAAGGGCGCGCTCGAGGGTATGACGCTGCCGGGGAAACTGGCCGACTGTTCCAGTCGCGATCCGTCCCAGTCCGAGCTCTACCTCGTGGAGGGTGACTCTGCCGGTGGTAGCGCCAAGCAGGGTCGCGACCGCACCTTCCAGGCCATCTTGCCTCTCAAGGGCAAAATCCTGAACGTCGAGCAGGCCCGTCTGGACAAGATGCTCGCCAACAACGAGATCAAGGCTCTCATCATCGCCCTCGGCATGGGCATCGGCGAAGTGAAGGACTTCAGCAAACTCCGCTACCACCGCATCGTCATCATGACCGACGCCGACGTGGACGGCGCTCACATTCGCACCCTGCTCCTGACGCTCTTCTACCGCTACTTCCCCGAGCTCATCGAGCACGGCTTCCTCTACATCGCCCAGCCGCCGCTCTACAAAATCACACGCGGCAAGGAGATTCACTACGTCTTCACGGACGAGGAGAAGAGCGCACTCTTTGCTCAATTAGGTGTGGCCCCCGATGAGCTGCAGGAAACCGAAGAGGACATCGAGCCTGAGGCCGGCGAGGCCGAGGAGGCTGAAGCGCCCGCGAGGAAGGGCAAGGCCGCGGCCGCTCCCGTCCGCAAGGTCCGCGTCAACGTCCAGCGCTACAAGGGTCTTGGTGAAATGAACCCCGAGCAGCTCTGGGAGACGACGCTCGATCCTGAAAACCGCATCATGCTCCAGGTGACGAACGAGGACGCTGAGCGCGCGAATGCCGTGTTTGCCACGCTCATGGGTGCTGAAGTGGCTCCCCGTCGTAAGTTTATCCAGACGCATGCCAAAGCGGTGAAAGACCTGGATATCTGAGCCCGCGTTACTGAGCCGCCGTTTGCAGACGTGCCGCCAAGTCCTCGTGATCCTCCTTCTTGAGGACGTTCACAGTCGTGCGCAGCGCGTAGAAGTTCTGCGGGTTGACCCGGCTGGTCGGAGTCTCGCGCGTCAATGTTTCGATGGCGGCGATGACTGTCTCGAGCTCAGGCTTGGGTGCGTGCTTGAGGAGGAGCAGCTGGATTTCGCTGAAACGCAGGTTGAGGTTCTGCGGATCACGGGCGATTTCCTCGCGGACGATACCGAGGGCGTCGTCGTAGCGTTCAGTGTGAAGAGCCTGCTCCAGGGCTACTGCGCGGCGCGCCAAGGCGAGGTTCGCTGGCAAGTTGAAGGCTTCGCCGTTCACCTTCAGGCTGCAGAGGCCGAGGCGATCGGGGAAGAGCTTCGTGTGGTCGGCGCCATGGCCGAACGCGCGGACGATGAGGTCGGCGTCGCTCTCTCCGGGATTGGCCTGAAGCGAGATGACGGACGCGTCGGACGTGTCGGTCTCGGTGGTGTCGAGGCGGTGGACGGTCACCTGGTCGCCACTGCGCTCCACCCAGATCGCGGCCATGTGTCCCTCGACGCGGATGGCACCGGTTTCGCCCGGGGCCTGTGCGGCGCTCGATTCGATGGCGAAGGCTTCGCGACCTTGCAGACGTAGGACCGCCGTCATGGCCAGGGCGATGGATTTGCAATCACCGACGATGCGGCCGTCGGTATTGTAGGTCGTGAGGAACTGGGCGGGCTGATGCCACAGCTGGTTTCGTTCGATGCGCTGTTGGTTTAAGAGGCGCTGGTTACCATCGCGGTTAAAGTCCTCGCTGTAGCGGAACATGACGCGCATGAAGTCATTGATCTGGGCCGGGGTGCGCAGTCGCGCGGCCAGGATGCGCAGGTAGGCCTCGCGGCTGCCGTCGCGTTCAGGCGAGTACGTCAGTTCGGCGCGGATGGCCTCGTCAGTCGTCGGCCAAGGGAGCTCCGATGCGGCCACCGGCTCGTTGGCGGGCGTCGCGCGCGGAGTCGTGCGGGGGCGGCCACCGCCAGGGAGGAGGCTGCGCGGATCGGCGTCGTAGGCGGCGAGCATCCCGGCCATCGCCGTAGCCATACGGTCGAGTGTCTCATCGCTCCAGAGGCTCGGATGCAGGATGTCGGCGTGCAGGCGATACGCCTCAGTGACAATCGGCGAACGCGTCAGTCCGTGCAGGTCGGCTAGGAGGAGTTGAAAATCCTGTTCCAGCGCGGCCACTTCTGGTGCGTAGGGTGCCCCGGAAAAAACATCGGCACTAGCGCCGAACACCAGAGCTCCAGTCTGCGAGACTTCCTGCTGGATGTGCTGAAGAGTGTTCACCAATTCACTCAGGGCTTCCTCATCAGAATTGGGTTGCTCCGTCGGCTGGTCCTCGGGCAGGGAGGGGAGGGAGCCTCCGATCAAATCGTGCAGACGCTGTCCGACAAGGAAGGTGAAGCCATGGCGCTGATGCACCTGTATCAAACGTTCTTGAATTCTTTTCGTACGAGCCAGGATAGACTTGGCCAGGGCCAAGGCCGCCGCCGTGGTGTTTGGTGTCGCAGGGGTTGGTGTCATGTTTTCCTTTCATTATACGCCAAAAAAGCCCCATTGAGAAGCTCTGGCGCAGGCGATTAGTCCTGGTCGGCGCTCGTCATGTGATCCTTGATCGAGTACGTATCAAGGTTCTGCATGCCAAGGAGCTTCAGGAGCTGCGGAATCGCTTGGTTGAAGTCGATCTCCTTCTGTTTCCCGGCCTTCATATCGCGCAGGATGATGCGGTTTTTCAGCACTTCCATCTTGCCGAGCAGCAGGGTGTAGCGGGCCTCGAACTTATCGGCCAGGCGCATCTGGCTCTTGAGGCTGGCTTCGCCGAGGGCGCCGAGTGTATGGACGCCGAGCTCACGCAGATCGGTGATGAGGCGGAGACACTTCTTCTTGGCCTCGGGTCCAAGCTGGGCGACGAAGACGTCGACTTGGTCCTTATCAGGCACGGGGACCTGGGCCTCCTTCATGTGCCAGATGATGCGCTCGAGACCGCAGGCAAATCCGATGCCGGGCGTTGGCTTGCCGCCGAGGAGTTCAATCAGGCCATCATAGCGTCCACCACCACCGATGGCGTTCTGGGCGCCGGAGGAGCTGTCCCACAGTTCGAAGACGGTCTGCGTGTAGTAGTCGAGGCCGCGCACCAAGGTCGGATTCTCGGTGAACTGGATGCCGAGTTCGTTCAGGTATTCCAAGACGGTCTCGTGATACTGGCGGCTCTCGTCATCAAGGAACTGGCTGAGCGTGGGAGCGTTCTTCAGCAGAATCTGCGTCTCTTCCTCCTTAGAGTCGAGCAGGCGCAGGGGATTGGTCTCGAGACGGTTTCGGTCCACATCCGGGAAGAAGCGCTCCTTGCCCGTGAAGTGATCCTTCAGGGCCTGAGCGAAGGCCTTGCGGTGTTCGCTCGTGCCGATGTTGTTGACCTGCAGATCTAGGCGGTCGCGAATACGCAGATCGGAGAGGATCTTGATGAGGATCTGAATCAGCTGAGCATCGAGGCTCGGGTCCTTGAGGCCGATCACTTCAAAATCGAACTGGTGGAACTGGCGGTAGCGGCCCTTCTGCGGGCGGTCGTAGCGGAAGCACTGGCCGATGGCGTAGAGCTCGACCGGCTGCGGTAACTGCTGCATGCCGTGCTCGACGTAGGCCCGGCAGATGCCGGCCGTGAACTCCGGGCGTAGGGCGAATTGATCGCTGGAACCCTCGCTGTCCTTCTTTCCGACGACCGTGAAGAGTTCTTTCTCAACGACATCCGTGTGCTCGCCAATGCCGCGCTCGAAGACCGCCTTCGACTCGAACATTGGCGGATCGATGCGGCGAAATCCGGCCTGACGGGCGCGATGACGCACGGCCTTCTTGATGTAGGTCAGGTAGATGTGGTCCTCGGGGAGGACGTCGTGCGTGCCTTTCGGAGAGCGGAAGATGTCAGACATACGAAATGGGGGCTCAAATACTGTACGCTCGGGCCTTTCCAAAGCCAAGGGATCGGCTCATTGATTGCCATTGCTCCTGTATTGAGCACATGAGTTGCTCAGAAATGGTTCCGGAGTAGACTTGGGGCCATCGTTTCTATTTCTTCCCTCCCTTCTCATGTCCTGCGGTTCATCCAATGGCTGCGGCGGTTGCAAGGCTTGCTCCGTCCTCCTCGCCATCATTTTCACGCTCACGACAATCGCTGCGGCGATCGGTCTCTATAAGGCGCACTTCGTTGGCGGCATGCACTTCGGCACGATCGAAGGCTCGCTCTCGATCTTCGCCCTCATCGCCTCGCTCATGGCCTGGAAGAAGACGCTCATGGTCGTCTGCGGTTGCGGCAAGGGTGCCTGTGGCGCCGGTGCCTGCGGTGGCAAGTGTGGCTGCGGCAGTCCGAACTGCTCGGAGTGCAGCAAGAAGTGATCGCTCACTCAGCCTAAAGAAAACGACGGCCTCAGGGCCGTCGTTTTTGATAGTAGGGGATGATGCGGTATTCACTCATAGAAGGAAGAAGAGACTGCCGATGTGCACCTTCCTCTATGAGGAGGAAGACGACAAAGGGGCACGAAGAACGCGGCGAAAGTGTTCACACAGATGACACTTTTGCACTTCTCGAAGCCAAAATATTACTTAGGAGAACCAGAGGAGGAAGCCCCAGCCAGCGATTCGCGAGCAGTTGCAGCCATCTTCGATGCCACGGTCTGAATTTGCGTGGAGAGTTCGGTCAGAGAGGCACTCTTCTGCTTGGCTGTCTCCGCGAGAGCCCAGGCTTCCTTTGCCAGAGTGACGGCGTCTTCGAATGCACCTTGCGAACCAGCGGCGAATGCTCGGACGAGAGAGCGGAATGCTTCGGTTGTTTTGACAGCGCCCTGCACTAACTCAGTGTCGGGGTTGGCCGTGAGCGCTCCACGAGCTGCGACGAGCGCGCGAGCCGAGGCGTATTCCGCTTGCTCGAGATTCTTGTCTTCAATCATTTTTAAGACGTTGACGAGGTCAGTTTCAGTCGCGGAGAGCAGGGCCTGTGTGCGACGATTCGCTTTGTACATCAAGTAGCGGTTCATGATGAGGGCGACTTGCGCACGAGTGAGTTCTTGGCTTGGGTTCAACGTTCCGTCGGTCTGTACCATAATCATCGACGATGAGATGGCCAGGCGCATGAACGGGAAGTACCACGCGCTTGTGTCGGTGACGTCGGTCGAGAGGGGAAGGGCGATTTCACTGTAGGAATTTGGATCAGCCTTCTGTGCGAGGAGGAACATTTTTAGGAATTCTGCCTTCGTGACATTCCGTTCGCCGTGGAAGCTCGTCGTAGCGGGCGGGCCGTTGATGATGCCGAGGGACTTCCAGGCGTACGTGACGTACGGCTCATACCATGCACCCACGGGGACGTCGTCGTAGGACGATGACGTGTTCGGTGTGAACGCTTGGCCGGCCGCCGCGGCCGAGATGTCGATCATTTTGATGGCTTCTGAGCGCGTGACTTTCTGATCCGGACGGAACGTGCCGTCACTGTAGCCCTTAAGGACGCCCAGGGCGGAGAGGTATTGGACGGCGGAGTAGGCGGGATGCGTCGCTGGCAAGTCGCTGAACGCAGGCGCGGATGTCTGGGCTGAGGCCACGGAGACACTGGCGAGGAGCGTGAGGGCGACGACGATGCGCGCGGGGAGGAGACGCATGGTGATTCTGGGAGAAGATGGTCGTATCATACGCAAAATACGTCCCATGTGTACGTGTCGATGACGCTCTGGGCTTTCTCGTTGGCCAAAATCTGATCCGATGAATCTTTCCGTATTTGCATTATTGAAGAATCATTCTTAAGCACATGAAAAGGCTGATAAAACTTCGAGAGAAAAACCCTGCATGTGTAAGGGGGTGTTTCTGACTCTAGAAGCCACATTCTCACCGTATTTCTTGCCATATTTTTGAATTGTTTCAGGTAGATCTTCGTGCTATAATAAAGAGATTTCCACCACAAACACACACAAACGGCTTGTTTCAGTGGTTTTCTGTGCATTCCTACTGCTTCCCTGGGCCAGTGGAGTGACCGCTGCGAGTTACACCGAGGATGAAACACATCCCGATCCCTCGGGGGGGAGTGCGTTTTTTGAGAGCGGCGAATTGAACGGTCTAGTCGCGGGGCAGGTCCATGCGCAAGTCGTGACTGATTCGCTCGTGCCGGTTTGCGGCGACCAAGTGAAAGACCTGGCCGAGGACTGTGATGGGACCGATTTTGGATCGCAGTCCTGCGTGTCGCTCGGTTTCGCGAGTGGTTCGTTGTCGTGTGGCATCGATTGCACCGTGGACACATCGGCGTGCATCGCTGCTTCGAGTTCGTCGAGTGCCATGTCCAGTTCGAGCGTTGGTGGGACGACTGGTGGAACCTCGGGCGCTGGTGGTCATCGGAGTTCGAGCACCAGTACCTCATCCGCGGTCTCTTCTTCGAGTAGTTCGCACGCCGCTGTTTCATCGGTGTCGTCGCTCGCTCGCTCGTCCGCTGCGTCGAATTTTGGGGGGCAGCACGAGCGTGTTGAGTTTCATTCGGCGGCTCCCAGTCATCGACTAGGGAGTGGTCTTAGCGCGTCCGTTGTTACACCAGTTTTCACATCCGCCTTCACGGCGCCAAATACGGGGATGCACATTGATTTCATCGATGCCGAAGGCGGTTTCGCAGTCATCCACCCCGCCATGTCGCTCATACCGGATACGGCGAAAGTGAAAATGTCCACGTTCTCGGTTTCAGAGAGTGATGCTGCTGCCGGTTCACAATTCCCGTGGTACTGGCACGTGGTGACCTACGTTCTCATCATCATCGGACTCTTGCTCGTGACGTGTGCCACTCAGCAGCGGGGCCTGTCAGACAGTGATAAGCATCTGGGGTCGTGCGTAGGTGCCCTGTATCGCCGAATTCGCTCTCGCCACCCGCGCCGTTCCCCCTCATCCAAGAAATCTTCACGATGAAGCGTACACTCACGCTCGCATCGGCCCTCTTCCTCCTCGTCGTTGGCCTGATCCTCAGGCCGGCGGTGACTGCGGCGGCGCCCGAACCGTCGCACAGCCTGCTCTATACGACGCGACTGCTCGATGGCTCCGGAGCGGTGATTACGATGCCGGTCACGATGCGGTTCTCCTTCTGGAAATCGGCTGATCTGGTCGCCGGTGACGTCAGTGACGGCGTCATCAATACCAGTGCCGATGAGTATTCTGATTGGCAGGAGGCGCAAGATCTCACTCCGGGGAGCAACGGCTACGTCGTCGTGAACGTGGGCGACGTCACGCCGCTGCCGGACTTTGATTCGAATTTGATCAAGTACATGCAGGTCGAAGTGAAGGGCGCTGCACAGGGTGATGCCGCGTATCAGCTCCTTGATCCGACGGGCGATGACGGCGCGGATACGATCGATCGAAAGCCCATGAACTCGTTCTCGTATGCACAGAACGCGGCAGCGGTGCAGGGTCGTGAGCCGGGGACGGGTTCGGGTAATTTGGTGATCCTCAGCCCGAGCGGTGTCATTGGCGATGCGCAAATGGGTGACGGCACGAACGGTAACAATTTCGACATCAATGCCGATAACTCGAGTGGCGATGCCACACTGACCTTCGGCAATACTGTGACTCCGGCGACGGTGACGTTCTCTGAGGCGCATGATCGTTTCGAATTCTCGGATGACGTCTACATCAGCGGTGATTTGACGGTGTCTGGGACGATTAATGGTCTGTCTTCCGCCGCCCTGCAATCGGCCGTGCCCCTCATGCCGTCGCTCGAAAGCGGCTTGAATATTCACTTGGCGGCCGGATCGTACCGCCTGGATGGAACGCTGGTGCAATTCAACGGTCAGAGCGGACTCGCGGTTGCGGACAATACCATCAACTACATCTACTTCACCTCAACGGGGATCCACGTGACACAGAGCGGATTCCCCACCAGCGAGAGTTACATCCCCATCGCTCAGGCGGTGACCCTCAACGGCTCGATCGTCACGCTCCAAGATGTGCGTGCTCTGCAGAATGACGACCGTGGCAATCACGAGCAGTTGACGCTGCATCCGCCGTTCGACGGTTCGTCCACCAAGGGCGACGGTTCGAACAACGTGGGCATGCTGTACGTCAATATCGATGATGCCACGCAGAAAAACTACTACTTGTGGACGACGACGCAGGCGACCATGCAGGATTTCGACATCAATGTGCCCGTGACCCTGCCGCTCAATTTCGCCAGCTGGACGGGGGATCCGCTCACGCTGAACTATCGTTCGACCACGGGATCCGCGACCGATAACAAGCTCGATCTCACCGTGCTGGATACGGCCGGGAACCCGGTAACCTTGAGCGGCTCGTCGAGCGACCTGGCTTCGGCCACGTGGGCATCGACGACCGTCGACTTCTCGGGCTCACCCACTTGGACGCCAGGCCAGACGGTGTGGCTGAAGCTGAAGGTCTCCGCTCTCAATCACAACGAGATGCATATCGGCTCCATTGAGCTCCACTACGATTCCTTGCAGGGAATGTAATCGCTCTCCGGCGGTCTTTTATAGAATATAAATAAAAAATAAAATAAAAAAAAGTCACGTTCAGCTGTCTCACAGTGAGCGACGTGATCCTCATCCTCAACGTGTCACATCGGTGCATCTAAGACATTCGTATACGATCCTAAAATAGGGATTCGCCTCACAAGGGGGAGTGCCTCATTCCCATCCATATAAGGAGGGAGTATTTCTCATGCACGCTCACGCGGGAACTCCGCTCCCCGAAGCCTTGATGAACCACTCTTGTTCTGTTATGATGGCATGAACCCACAAAAAAATATGCACAACCATTTCCTCTCCGGCTCTGTGGCTGCCCGCGTCACCGCGGCGGTCGTCGGTGTATCGCTTCTGCTTGGCAGCGGCGGGATCGCACTGGCTGCTTCCAGCTGGAATCCTACGCTGCTCGTGAACACGGAATCGTTCCAGACGATCGATGAAGGAAATGGCACGAGTGACATTGAAATCCGCTTCGGACAGACGCTGCAGGAGAAACTCTACTACGATCGCACGAACAGCCGCTTCGTCTTCACGAAGGGCTTGTACATCTCTGGGAACACGAAGGTGATCGGTAACCTCTCCGGTTCGACTTTGAACGTCGACGGTACGGCCTCGATCATCGGTGCCACGACCATCTCCGGCAACGTGAAGGCCAAAGCCAACCTCTCCGGTGCCACCCTCAACGTCGACGGTACGGCCTCGATCATCGGTGCCACGACCATCTCCGGCAACGTGA
>CAZWNJ010000004.1:91443-95738 GCA_964635215.1 uncultured Candidatus Peribacteria bacterium
AGGCCAAAGCCAACCTCTCCGGTGCCACCCTCAACGTCGACGGCAATGCCGGCATCTACGGCGCGCTCTCGGCGTCGGGTGCAGTCACGACGAAGAGTAACCTGACGATCAACAGCGATAACGACACAAACAACGCCGTGTTGACCTTCGGTAACCAGACGGCCGCGCAGTCGCTGACGTTCTCGCATGCCAACCAGCGCTTTGAATTCTCAAAGAACTTGAAGGTGAACGGTTCGATCTCGGGCTCGACGCTCACGGTTGATGGCAACACGACCTTCAAGAACATCACGTACTCGTTCCCGAATGCTCAGGGTGCGGCCAATACGTACTTGAAGAACGACGGTTCGGGCAACCTCTCATGGGCCACGACGAGCGTCGGCGTGAGCAGTGGTGCCTATCTGTCCTTCCATCCGGAATACCCCAACGCCGCCTACTTCGCCTCTGGTTCTACAGTGGTTGGCACACTGACGCGTGATTACGACACGACGAACAAGGAGACGTTCTACCGCTGGACCAGCTCGCTTGGGACGATTCAGGATTACTGGGTGGCGGTGCGCGTGAAGGTCCCGAAGAACTTCTCGACCTGGTCCACGACGCCCATCCAATTCCGCTACCGCACGCACTCCACCTCTACGGCGGTCAACGTCTTGAAGGTTCGCCTCCTCGATACGACCGGTGCCGATGTGGCCATCTCCGGAGGTTCCGGGTTGGCGAGCGGTACGGCAGACACGTGGACGACCGCCTCGATCACGAACGTGACCGGCGGTACGTACACTCCGGAAGGCTATATCACCGTCCTCATCAAGGCCGCGTCGACGAGTGCCGGCTGGTCCGACTTTGGATTCCTCAACATTAACTGGTCGTCCACGACACCGTAATGACCAGCACTCTGTGATCGTACGAAGGGCGCCCGCGGGCGCCCTTTTTTTGGCGCACGTTTTCATCATAGAACATACTTTCTGTCACGCTCTCGGGCGTGCGGAAGGGGCGTTTTTCTGCTATAATTTCTGGATTATGCGATGGATGAATTTTGCCTATCGGCAGCCATTTCCCCAGCGTAGGGTCGTAGCCATCGTGATCCTGGGCATGTGGCTATTCCAGCTCTGTCCGTCACTGACCGTCTTCGCACCCGAGACGGCCCACGCTTCGAGTTCCTGGAACCCGACGCTCCTGGTGAACACCGAAGCCTTCCAGGTGATTGATGATGCGAACAGCAGCTCCAACCTTTCGATTAAATTCGGCAGCACCGTGAACAAGAGTCTGATCTACGATCGTACGAACTCGCGTTTCACCTTCGATGCGCCGCTCTATGTGCAGGGAGCACTGAAGGTTACTGGGACGATGTCCGGAGACGCTCTCTATGTAGCGCGTGCCTTTTCGGGTGCCGGCCTAACGAGCTGCAGCAACGGGACTACGAGTAAGTTGCTCTGGGACAGTGCGACGCAGAGCTTCTCCTGCGGCACAGATCAGGGCGGTGGTGGCGGTGGTCTGACGCAAGCACAAATTGACGGCCTCTTTGTGAATCAGAGTGGTGACACGATGACCGGCGGCCTGCTCATCCAGAGCGGTAACCCGGCCGGAACGATCGATGCCGGCCTACTCCTGGAGGTGAAGGGAACGGCATCTGGCGACGTTGTCCATGCTCAAAGCCAGCTGCAGGCGAGTGGCTCGCTTGTGGTCGCAGGGACGGCGAACTTCCAGGGCGCTCTGACGTTCGGTGACGCCCTGGGTGACGCCATCACCGTGAACGCCGGCGCCTGGACGTTCGCGAACGATACGAACTTCGCCCTTTCTGGCGGCGTGAACGGTCTCTCTTTCGACACCTCCACCCTCTCGATCGATGCGACCAACCATCGCGTTGGCATCGGCACCACCACCCCGAAAGCGCTCCTCGATGTGAAGGGCACGGCCTCGGGTGACATCCTCCATGCCGAGCAGAGGCTCACCTCCAGTGGCTCGCTCAAAGTCGTCGGCGATGTGCAGATCGACGGTACAACCTTCTATGCCAATACGACGTTAAACCGCGTCGGTGTGGGCACACTCTCTCCTGACACTACGCTGGAAGTTTCCGGTACGGCCTCGGGTGCCTCAGTGCTCGCCATGGACACGCTCGCGTCGTCGGGCTCGCTCGTCGTTGCCGGGACGACTCGCTACCGCCCCTCCGCCACACAATCAATCACGGCTGTCTCGAACACCATTCTGGCGAATGCGACCATGATCGTGCTCGATCCGAACGCCGATTACACCATGACATCAACCCCGACGATCGCCGACGGTACGGTCGGCCAGATTTTGCTGGTCGCGGCTGGCAGCGCCGAGGCGAATAAGGTCATCTTGCAAGATCAGGACACGCTTGGCTCCTCCAACCTGCAGCTGGGTACGACCGCCCGTGAGATTACGGCCGACAAGTTGCTGGAGTTGCGTTTCGACGGTGCGGAGTGGGTGGAGACGGGGTATACCACCCAGAGCGTTGATATTCGCACCTATACCTCCGGTGCTAACACCTGGACGAAGCCAACCGGCGCGAAGGCGGTCTACGTTGAGTGCGTCGGCGCTGGCGGTGGCGGTGGTGGTGGTACAGGCGGTGCGGCAGCAACAGCTCGTATCGGTGGTGGTGGCGGCGGCGGTGGCGCGAAAGCCTTCAAGTGGCTCCTGCCCGGCGATCTAGGTGCGACGGAAACGGCGACTGCTGGTACTTCCGGGACAGCTGGTAACGGCGGATCGAGCGGTGCCGGTACGGCCGGTGGTGCCGGTGGTAGCTCAACCTTCGGATCGTATCTCACGTGTTATGGTGGTGGCGGTGGCAAGGGTGGTGTGGCTGCCGCGGTCTCCGGCGGTGGCAGCGGTGGCGGCACGGCAGGTGTCGGTGTTGTCGGCACGACGGCGACGAACATCGGTGGGTCTCCCGGAGTGACAGCCGGTGCCAACGGCATCTCGGGCCAAGGTGGTGGTGGCAACATTGCCGCCACGAACGGCAACGCCGAGTACGGTGGTGGCGGCGGCAACGGCTCGAGCGCCACGCCGGGTGCCTCGGGCGCCGGTGGTAGCTCACTCTACGGCGCAGCCGGTGGTGGTGGCGGTGGTGGCATCACGACGGGTAACGCTGCCCAGACTCCGGGCGCCGGCGGAAAAGTCGGTGCATACACGGCGGGTGGTGGCGGTGCCGCTGGTACAGGCGGTGCGTCTTGCACCGTCGGTACGGCCGGTACAACAGGTAACTCGACGAAAAATGGCCAGGGCGGTGGTGGCGGTGGCGCGAACACGGCCGGTACTGGCTGCGCTGGCGGTGCGGGCGGTGGTTATGGCGGTGGCGGCGGTGGCGGTGGTGCGGGCAAGACGGCCGGCGGTGCCGGCGGTCTGGGTGGCGCGGGTACCGTGAAGGTCTATACGTTCTTCTAAGCAAAAAACCCCAGTCCGAGTGGACTGGGGGAGTTGCGGGGGAGGGGGTTGAACCCTCAACCCTGGGGGTATGAACCCCAGACTCTACCATTGAGCTACCCCGCGTGTCCCACAGACGGCCAGAGGGACTGTGACAGTGTACAGAACATAAGAATGTTTTCGTATACGAAAAAAGCCGTCGGACCGGTGAGGGTCCGACGGCGGGGTCAGCTGTCACGGGATGTAGCCGCCGCTCTGGTGGGCCCAGAGTTCGGCGTACTGTCCGTTTCGATCGAGGAGAGCCTCGTGGTCGCCTTCTTCCACGAGGGTGCCGTCGTCCATGACGACGATGCGATCGGCGTTCATGATCGTCGAGAGCCGGTGGGCGATGACGATGCACGTCCGTCCTTTCATGAGGTCGGCGATCGCCTCCTGGATGAGCGCTTCGGTCGCGCTGTCCAAGGCGGAGGTCGCTTCGTCAAGAATGAGGATGGACGCGTCCGTCAGGAACGCCCGGGCCAAGGCGATGCGTTGGCGTTCGCCGCCGCTCAGTTTCACGCCGCGTTCACCCACGAGCGTGTCGAGACCGTGCGGAAGCTTCTCGATGAACTCCCACGCGTGGGCGCGCTTGGCCGCCGTCACGATGTCGTCTTCCGTGGCGTCGGGTCGCGCGAACCGGATGTTGTCGCGGATGCTGCGGTGAAACAGCTCGGGTTGTTGGGGGACCAAGGCAATGTTCTGCCTCAGGCTCGCTTGGCTGACGCCGGCGATGTCCTGACGGTCGATGCGGACATAGCCGAAGTTCAGGTCGTAGAGCCGAAGCAGCAGGCGTCCGAGCGTCGTCTTCCCTGCCCCCGACTTGCCGACAACGGCGACGGTTTCACCCGGCGCAATCGTCAGGTTCAGTCGGTCGATCG
>CAZWNJ010000005.1:0-61626 GCA_964635215.1 uncultured Candidatus Peribacteria bacterium
ATGGCTCCTCGGCCTGGATTCGAACCAGGGACCTTGGCGTTAACAGCGCCCTGCTCTACCGCTGAGCTACCGAGGAATAGGGGACGATTGATACAAAGAACGATTCCCGGTCGAGCAGTGCTTTGTATTACGCTCTGCTTCGCAGAGCGAGGCGCTGAGCTACCGAGGAATAGGGGACGGTGACAAAAGAACGATACCGTTGGAAAGAACCGCCACTTTGTGGCCAGCCGAGTCTACCAAGCGGACTTGGTATTGCAACGCCCAGTTAGGCTTTTACCCGGCAATCCCCGCCAATCAGGCAATGGCGTCGATCTGAGACCTTCTCGTAGACCGCCCGTCCCAGCGGTGCGACCCCGGGAAGGTAGAGGAAGGGGGCAAAGGGTAGTGTCCAGGGAATGTGCCAGGCCAGAGCCCGAATGGCATCGAACCCGGCGAACGTCCGGCCGCTCGGGAAGCGGACGTGCAGCGCCCGGTCGAGGGCGGCGAGGGAAATATCGGCCGCGACTTCCTTCTTTGCCGCCGCGTCGTGGAAGTCCACGAACGTCGCGCGCTGTAGCCAGTCGCCGAGGACGAGTGGCAGGACCGTCCGGCGGCAGAACGAACACTGGCCGTCGTAGAGGACGGCGATTTTGCCCTGCCAACCGCTCTTCCAATTGATCCACTTCGCCAGCGCGGCGTAGTCGTGCTCATCCAGGATGGCGACGTAGGTGGCGAGCATCGACAAGCTGAAGATGCCGGCGTCCATGAAGATCAAGATCAGCAGGTGGAACGTGAAGCCGATCGTCAGCATCCACCTCCGGTAGCCCTGCAGACGCTTCGGCAAACGGCGGCGGATGGCCCAGGGTACGAGGAAGACGAGCCAGCTGATCTGCCAGGCCATCGTGCCCCACGAGAGGGGGACCGAGAAATACCCAAAGATCGCACCGACCTGCGGGCCGAAACGCGTGAACTCAGCGTGCTCCATGGAGGCGACGACACCGGTGCCACTCCGCCAGGCGTGATCGAGTGTTTTATACCAGCCGGCCGTTACATACAGACAGACCATCTGCCACGTGAACATCAGCCGCGGCCATTTGGGCATCGTCAGCGCGGGCAGTGTGATGCCCTTGGTCAGCCAGGCGTGTTCCTGCTCGAACAGGCGATCCAACGAGACGGCGCCGATGCCCGGAGCGATGGCCAAGATGAAGCCGATGACGCGCAGCACGGTGTCTCCCCCGGCGTAGACCGCGTAGGTGTGTTCCTGGAAGCTGAAGAGGAGAATGACGCTCAGGAGTGTGCTCAACCGCGAACGGTAGCCCACTGCCATGCAGAGCAGGGCCAGGATGAGCAGGAGGAACAGCAGGTGCACAGCCACCGGGTCATGCACGTAGGTGAGGATCGTGAAGCGGTAGTACGAGCGCGAGTAGTTGACGACGAACTCGGGTGGAAAGACGCCTTGATCCGAGTAGAGGAGTGTCAGGCGCGGCCACTGCCAGGCGACTGAGAAGAAGGCTGCGATGGCCCAGGTGATGCGCATCAGACCGAACGGTACGGCGCTAATCCGTCCGAAGAAGGCGTTGTGCCAGGCGGTGCCGAAGCGGCGGAGACTACGCATTAAGAGGCAGAGGAGGAAGATTCGGGTTGTGGGACTGGCCAGGTGTCTTTCGGTGTCGTTGGATCCGGGCACTTCGTCCAGTGGGTGTCCTCCCAGGGCTCCCAATCAGGCTCCCAGTTCTCCCACCAATTTCCGGGGAGCGGCTCCTCGGGCAATGGCATGTCAAAGTACTGGTAGTTCATGCGCACCCACGTGCCGGGCGAAAGGCCGAGTTCGGCGCACTGCAGCTGCAGATAACGCTCGCGTTCCGGCCAGGCCGTGTCCGAGTCGATACTTCGCAGCAGCGCCGTGTCGCGCGCAGTCGTGAGGATTGGAAGGTCTTTGAAGCCGAGTTTTTGGACCGTTTCCCACATGTTTGTTTTCGCGTTCCAGGCCTGCATCTCATGCTTGAAGATGCGCGAGAATGAACCCTCTGAGAACATTGCCCAGTTCTGCCACTGGCTGGTGGCGAACATGTATGGATCCGAGTAGGGGGCGACGCTGCCGCGCAGATTTTGAATGAATTGCGAAGACGTTCGGTCGGGCAACGTCGATACACCCACAACACCCATGTGCCAGCCAAGGAAGCCGACCAAGGCGATCTTGCCTATGGCTGTTGCCCAGCGGCGCAGCATCCTAGTGCAGCGGAGTAAGGAGGACGATTTCTCGGCCCACGAACTGGTCGCCACGGCGGTACGTGATGGTCGGACGTTCGAGGCTCTCGGCGGGCAGACCCGGCGGCGGCACCACGCGGTAGCCAATCTTCTCGAACTTCTGCCAGGTTTTCTCCAGGCGGACGGCACCGTTCTTCAGATACCAAACCGGCCAGGTGATGACGAGTGGGACGCCAGGCAGTGAAGCCGCGACATTCTGGAGGAATTCCGTCTCCAGTGCGTCGGCTTCGGCGGCGTACTTCTTACAGTCGGTGGCCGTCGGTCGGATCGTCAGGGCGGGACCGAGGGCTGTCTCGCTCACGATGACATCGGGTTTTTCCTTGAGGGCAAAGGGCTTGCGGGCGTCTTGCTTCCAGATGGTTGCTGGCGCGTCGCTCTTCTTTAATTTCTTCACTTTCCTCAGCCAATCGAGGTTCGTCTCGCAGCCGGCGACGGCTTTGGCCGAACTGTCGCTTGCCAGGATCGTCCAGCCGCGCAACGCCACTTCTAGCGGGATGACGCCCGTGCCGCAGAAAGGATCAAAGACGACGAGTGGGCCCTGGTGTGAGCGGCCGCCCGTCAGCATCCAGCCGAAGTTTAAGAGGATTTGGGCGAGCTTCGGCGGGAGCATTCCAGCGCGCGTATCACGCACGGGCTTGTGCATGTCCCGCTCGGTGTAGGCGTCCGGGTCTTGGGCGGCGATGGCTCGGCCAATCCAGATGTGCTTCTCGTCGCGGATGAGGACGATCTCGGCGCCGCCGGTGCCGTCGAGGAGCTTGGCGTCGCGGAGAAGTGCTGTAGCTGCAGGCTGGCGTTCATTGCCGACGTAGCGCGACGGCAGACCCTCTTTCTTCAGACGATCCTTACAGTGGCGGTAGAGATTACGGACGATGTCGGGCGATACGCCTTCCGCCCGGATGGCGAATGTCACTTTGCCCTTCAGACCGCCGATGGCTTTGTGCAGGAGTCCGGGAACGTCTTCGGGTTTACCCTTGGCTTGGAGTTCCTCGGCAATGAGCATCGTGCCACCCCAAGTGGCGAGCTCCTCGCGGGCGATGGGTGTGGGGACAGAGAAGATGGCAGTGCTGCGGCCGACCAAGCGGGCATCACTGATCCCCGGCAAGACGGCGTGCAGTTCGCTCAAACTCAAGAGCGGCTGATTTCCTAAAAAAGCGGCGTAGGTTGGCATCGCCGCCAGGATACTCCCAGGACGAACCGAGAGAGAATGCCATCAGCATGCGAAGATCGCGTCAGCGCAACCGCGTCCTTACGCCTCGTGGTGCGGATCGGGCAGGAGAAGGAGTGTCAGGAGAAGCCAGCTCGGGGCGATCTGAACCATTGCCCGTCCATAGCCCGTTTGCTGCAGCGCCTCGTGACCCAGGTCGGAGTTGAAGAGGAAAATCGCGCTCAGGCCAGCCAGTAGCCACAGGCATGAGATCGTCAGTGGTCGCATCTCGAAGCTTAAAGCCGTGCGCCAACGGATGATCAAGAGACCGAGAATGATACCGGGGAGGAGGAGCCAGTTGGCCTCGGAGAAGAAGTGGTACCCGATGGACATGAGGACGCCATCCTGCCAGCCGAAGCTTGAGCTTGTGACGCTGTGCGCGTTGCCGAACACGAGCCCGTGTTGCAGCTTGAAGACAAGCCACGGCACCGTACCGAGCAGTCCGAGTACTCCTAGGAGCGAGAGTGTGTGCGTGAGATCGCGTGTCTCCAGGAGACCCAGGCGCACCTGTCGCCAGAGTGTCCAGCCCAGGAGGAGGAGCGCCGAGGGGAGGAAGACTGCCAAGCCTTCGTTCTTCGTTGCAGGAAGAAGCGCGATGAGAGCGATGCCGAGGAGAAGCCACGAGCGGAGCGCCGTGCGATCTTTGGCTTGGCTGGCCTCGAAGAGTGTGAGGATCACGGCCAGTGCGTGTGCTGCCAGGAAGAGATCGGCGTAGGCGTGAAGTCCATGCATGACGAGGAGCGGCAAGCCGAGCAACGCGATGGCTGCTACTTGGCCCCAAGTGCGTCCGCGTCGGCGTGCGACAGCGCCGCTCACCAGCAGTGTGACGCTCAGAAGCCATGTCAGCTGCACGCCGTTGGCCAACGCGTCGCTCCAGTTCCCGTTCAAATCGGCGAGCCACGCTTTCATAAGCGGGAGTGTGGCGGGGTACGAGGCGACGCCACCACCGGCTTCCTCTTCGCCGGGGATGGCGGTCGGGATCTGCTGCGTGATGGCGATGAGTTTGCCGCGGTAGTTCCAGTTGTCGCGCGCGTCGTCAAAGAATGTCGGCACCGAGAATGTCAGCACGCTTGCGGCCACAATGACTTTCACAATGCTCAAGCCGAGGAGTAGCCACAGCAGGCCCGAGAGCCACAGAGGCGCCGCCGCTTGCCGTTCCCGCGTGACCCAGAGGGCGACGCCGCGCTTCCAGACGAGTCCGGCGGCCAGGGCCAGGGCCACGATCTGCACGCCGAAGAAGAGAGTCAGCGAGACGGGAATGCCCGTCCAGAGATGCAGTAGAGCCGTCACCCACATCGTGCCTGTCGGACCAAGAAGGAGAGTGAGGCCCAGACGCTCGGGGAGTGAGAGGACTGGTTCTCTGCCCTCCAGTCCGCGTGTGAGCAGGTAGCCCGTGACGCTGGGTAGAAGCAGGCCGATGAGGGCGGCGACGATCATCATTGGTGCGTGACGAAGTGGAAAGCGTGCGGACTGAATGTCTCTTTCACTACGCCTGATGCCGTCAGGACGGTGCCCTGGTCCGTCACCAGCCGGCCGCTCTCGACCTTGATGTCGTTGCGGTGGAAGACGATCCAGTCGGGCAGAGTCGAGCCCGACGCAGGGTTCACCACCGGCAAGGCCGGAGCCGTGGCATAACGGAAGAAGTGTTGCGGGAAGACTGGTGGCGTCAGTAAGACGTACTCCCGAGCGTTGCCGCCGAGGGCTGCCGGGAGGGCCTCCAGGACACGGAATGAATCATCGCTGTGGCGGAAGGTGCGCTTGTCCGGAGCGGCCGCCACCCAGTCGTGATAGTCCTTGGCGGCGTAGCCAAGCAGCTCCGCGCTCATACGCAGGTCGTACGCCACCCACAGTCCGCCCATCGTGGCGAGCAACAGGATCGTCGCGCGCTGTTTTTCGCCTTGGCGAGACATCCAGCCCGCGCCACCGAGCGCGAGGAGGAGAAGCGCGTAGAGCGGCCAGTCGACCGAGAGGCCGCCGGCCGGTTGACTCGTATAGAGCGTCTTCAAGACCGCCTCGCTACCGGCCAGACGGGGGCCCCAGAGGAAGTTGATGCTCGTCATCGAGAGTTCATCGAACGTCCACAGGCTCCGCCACCAGAGTCCCACCTTGGCCGCGAGGCCGTTATGTTCAAAGGAGAGAGTCTTCAGGATCACCATCGAGCCGGCCGGCAATCCGAGGGCGAACTGGTCGATCTGCGGATCGAAGCCGGGCAGATCGGCCAGACCGATGTCGATCGGTTCGGGCTTCAGGTTCCCGCTCAGTCCGGCCGTCACCTGCTGGTACTGCGTGGGGCTCGAGGCCGGGCTGTGCCACAGGACGTTGATCGTCGTCGGGCGGTCGGCTGAGGCCGTGAGCGTGAGGGCGTCGATCGCCGGGTGCGGCGGGAGCTTCCAGAGCATCACCGTGTCCTCGTTCGCACGGATCACAAGGCCATCGGGTGTCTGGGCCATCTGCACTTCCTTTGTCAGTTGCCAGTTGGCGAGTCCGTCTTTCACAAAGTCCCACCCGATCGCCTCGGCCGCTGTCGCCTGGAGCGGCAGGAGGACCAAAGCCAGGAGGAGGAGCGGGGAGAGGCGCTTCATGCTGCGGCGGGTCCGGCGACCGTGATATCCGCAGGCCCGCCCGAGACGATGGCCTTAATGCGACGTACGCCCGCCGAGGAACTCTCTTCTTTCTGAATCTTGAACGAGCCGAGCATGCCCGTGCGCGCCACGTGCGGGCCGCCACAGATCTCTTTGCTGAAACTGCCGTCGCCGATGACGTAGACCTTCACCTCGCTGCCGTAGCGATCGTCGAACACACCGACCGCGCCCTCGGCTTTGGCGCCGTCAACGGTGGTGACGTGGAAGGCCATCGGCAGGTCAGCTTGGATCTGTTCATTCACGAGACGTTCCACCTCGGCGATCTGCTCCGGCGTCATTTTTTCGGCGTAGTTGAAATCGAAGCGCAGACGCTCAGCCGTGATGTTGGAGCCTTTCTGCTGGATGTCGGTCTTCAGGACTTTCTTGAGGGCGGCGTTGAGCAAGTGCGTGGCGGTGTGGAGCTTCGTCGTCTCGGCGCCGTGGTCGGCCAGTCCGCCCTTGAACTTGCCAGCCGAAGCCGTGCGGCTGTCGTCTTGATGCTTCGTCTTGGCGGTCTCAAACGCCTCCAGATCCTTGAGCGGCTTGCCGCGCTCGGTGGCGAGCTCCTGCGTTAACTCCAGTGGGAAGCCATAAGTCTCGAAGAAGTGGAAGGCCGTGGCACCGTCAATGTCATCGTGGGCATCGAAGTACGCCGAAAGTTCTTTCTCACCCTTCTGGAGTGTGGTCCGAAATTGCGTCTCCTCCTTCTCCAGGGCGGAGATGATGCGAGTCTCCTCGCTCTGTAGGACCGGGTACGCATCTTGGTACTGGGCGATGACGGCCTTCGCAATGCGCGGACAGAACCCGGCGGGAATGCCGAGCTTTTCGCCGAAGCGCACCGCGCGGCGCACGAGGCGACGCGTGAAGTAGCCCTGGTCGCGGTTGCTGGGCTCGGCACCGTCGGCAATGAGGAATGTCGCCGCGCGCAGGTGATCCAAGATAATGCGGAAGGCTTTGGTTTCGTGGACGTCCGTGCCGTAACGCTTGGCACTCAACTCCTCGATGACGGCGCGCATGCCGTCGAAGGCGTCGATCTTGAAGACGTCGGGGTCATCTTGTGCGGCTGCCGCCAGGCGCTCCAGGCCGCCGCCGAAGTCGACGTTGCGCTGAGCGAGCTTCTCGAAGCCGTGGGGTGTCTTCACGTACTCCATGAAGACGTTGTTGCCGATCTCCAAGAAGCGCCCGCAGTCGCAGTTCACGTGGCAGGGCTCATCTTTCCACGGTGACTGCTCGTGGAGGCGGCGCTCGGCCCCGAAGTCGAAGAACATTTCACTGTCGGGTCCGCCGGGCTCGCCCACGGGCATCTTCTCGGGCACGCCCGCGCGACTCCACCAGTTCTTCTTTTCGCTGAAGTAGAAAATGCGGCCGTCACGCATGCCCTTGGTCTCGGCGTCTTCCAGGGCGATGGCATCAATACCGACGCTGGCGAAGAGGCCCTTCCAGAGGTGTACCGACTCGTCGTCGCGGGGAATGCTGTCCTTGCCGTGGAAGACCGTCACAAAGATGCGCTTGGGGTCGAGCTGCAGCTCCTGGGTGAGGAACTGGAACATCCACGGGATCTGCTCGGCTTTGAAGTAGTCACCCAGGCTCCAGTTGCCCAGCATTTCGAAGAACGTCGTATGACGGTTGTCGCCCACCTCCTCAATATCGCCGGAACGGAAGCTCTTCTGGCTGTCAGCAATCCTTTTGCCCAGCGGATGGGGCTCACCGAGCAGGTAGGGGAGCATCGGCTGCATGCCGGAGCCCGTGAAGAGGGTCGTTGGGTCGTTTTCGGGCAGGAGCGAAGCGCTCGGAATGACGGCGTGGCCGTTTTGGCCAAAGAAGTCGAGATACGCCTGCCGAATCTGGTTGGTTGTGCGGGGGGCCATGACTGCGACAGTCTATCAATCTCGACTCGTGATCGCACGGGGGAAGTTCGGTAGAATCCTCGGGTGTCCTTCGCCCTCACATCCTCGAAGAACCGCTTCGTCGCCTGGCTGCCCTCTATCGTCAGCTTCTCGGTGCTCCTACTGTCGTTCTGGGCGCTTCGTCACCTGCTGCACGACTTCCACCCGCGCGAGGTCATTGCCAGCTTGATGACCTTGCCCAAGGGCTCGGTGGTCCTGGCCGTCATCTTGATCATCGGCAGTTACCTCATCAATACCGTCTATGACGCCATCGGCTGCCGCTGGATCGGCAAGCCGGTGCCGTACCGCCACCTCGGGTTCGCCTCGTTCATTGGCTACGCCTTCGGCAACACGATCGGCATGCCGCTGCTCTCGGGCGGCTCCGTCCGCTACCGGGTCTACTCGTCGTGGGGACTGACTGCCGCTGAAGTGACGGCCGTCGTCTGCTTCTGCATGTGGACGTTCGTGCTCGGCTGTGTGTTCACCTTCGGGATGACGCTGCTTTTAAGTCCGGTCGTCTTCCTACCTCTGCCGCTCTCGACGCTCGGCATTCACCTGCTCGGCGTGTTCTTCCTCCTGCTGCTGGGGGCCTACATCGTCTTCACCATCTACGGCCCGAAGAAGATCACGATCTTCGGCCGCCGCATTCCGGTGCCGAGCTGGGAGATGACCGTCCAGCAGGCCGGCCTCTCGTCGCTCACGATCCTCTTTGAGGCTACGGCGGTCTATCTACTTATCCCGCCCGCGCTCGGCATCCCGCTGGCCTCGGTAGTGGCGGCCTTCGTCTTCGCCTCGGCCATCGGCCACTTCAGTCAGGTGCCGGGCGGCATCGGCGTCATGGAGACCGGCATGCTTTTGATGATCGGCAACGAGATCTCTCGACCCGCGCTCCTCGGCGTCTTCCTCATCTTCCGTGTCATCTATAACCTGCTGCCGCTCATCGTCGCGATTGCATTGCTTGGCATCTATGAGCTCTCGCACGAGAAGGGCTGGTTCCGCTCGGCCATGCGCGAAATGCCCGTGCTCTCCGAGCAGCTCGTGCCCCAACTCATCGTCCTCACCACCTCCGCCGCCGGCGCTCTGCTCGTGCTCGGCGGTTCGCTGCCGCCGCCTCCGCTGACGACCGGCTTCCTCCATGACCTCACGCCGTTTGGTCTTGAGGCCGCCCACCTCGTCGCCAGCCTGGCCGGACTGCAGCTTCTGCTGCTCGCACCGAAACTGGAGTGTGGCCGGCGCAAAACCTTCCGCGCCGTCATGATCACGCTCATCGTCGGCATCATCGCCGGATTCCTCCGTAGCATGGCCGTCGTGCAGATCGTCATCCTGCTCGTGGTGCTCGCGAGCATCCTCATATCCGAGCCTGTCATTCGCCGGACCGATATCAAGGACTCACCCGAAGAGACGCCCGAGTGGCTCCTGACGGTGGCCACTACCGTCTGTGGTGCGATTTTCCTCACCAGCCTAGCCTTTCCGACTGCGCTCTCCACTCCTGGCACGTGGCTGCAGTTCGGCCTGACGGCCGCCGCCGGTCGGGCTGTGCGCACGACCGCCATCGTCTCCGTTCTGGCGGTGATTGCGATCGTTCGAACCATTCATCGGGGCCGCCGCTGCTGAAAGCCACAAACGACGTGCAGAGCGCCACAAAATCTGCTATACTAGTCAGAACAAACCACTCATGCGCATTCTCGGTCGCAGACCAAACCTCCCGGCACTTCGATACTTGCTGCCCATCGTTGCGCTGGGACTTGTCTTCATTCTGACAGGTTGGGGCTTCTATACCCGAAGCCAACTGCTCATGAAGTCCGAGCTCCAGGATCGCCTGCGCGTCACCGCCTCACTCGCCACGGGGTATTTCGATCCCGCCGAACTTGATCGCATCCGCGGCCGCGAAGATCTGGGCTCCGATCATCTGCGCTCCATTGTGTCCCGCTTGGAACAGTTGAAGGCCACGATCCCGAACGTTCGCTACGTTTACCTCATGCGTCAGACGAGCGACGAGAACACGCTCGAGTTTATCGCCGACAGCGACACCTTAAAGCCGCCCGCCGTTCTCGACGTGAATCATGACGGCACGTTAGAGCCCAACGAAGAGCCTTCGCTCCCGGGTGACCCCTACGACGTCACCAATATGCCGGCCCTACGCGTCAACGCTTTCAGCGGCCCGGCTGCCGACGACAACCTGACGCAGGACCAGTGGGGCTCGTTCTTCTCGGGCTACGCGCCCATCCGCCGCAGTGACGGCTCGGTGGCGGCGATCATCGGGATCGATGTCGATGCTGCCAGTTACGGCGTCCTCATTAACCAGGTGTTCTCGCCGTTCGCTCTCCTACTCTTCGTGATGCTGGGCGTCGCCTTCTCGATCTACTTCCTCTATGTCCTGACGCTGCGCCGCCAGGAGATGCAGGGACGATTGCATGAGATCAGAAGCGGCATCCTCCAGCTGACGTTCCACCAGCTCGGTGCCCCGCTGACGGCCTTCAAGTGGTCGCTCGAGATCCTTAAGGACCACGCCAGCAAGCAGCCCAAAGACGAGATCGTCGACGAGCACATCCGCGTCATGGAAGACGGCATCGGCTTCATGATGCACCTGGTCAACGACCTCGAGCGCGCCGACCGTATCCGTTCCGGCCACCTTGCCTACGATCCCAAGCTCGAGAATCTCTCGGCTCTCATTCAGTTGGTGGCCGACGAGTATCGCCCGCGCGCCGTCCGAAAGAAGCAGACCATCCGTACCGAGCTGCCCGAATCGCTCGTCCTACCCCTCGACCACGACCTCATCGCCGCGGTCCTCCGCGAGCTCCTCGACAACGCCTTGATCTACTCGCCGTCCGATTCCGAAGTGACGATCAGCCTGCGCGCCCGCGGTGGCTTCGCCGAAGTCTCCGTCAGCGACCGCGGCATCGGCATTCCGCATGGCGAAGCCGACTTTATCTTCGCCGAATTCGGCCGAGCGTCGAACGCCGGCCTCCAGCATCCGTCTGGCTCAGGTCTAGCCCTCTTCATCGCCAAGGGCGTCGTCGAGCGAGCAGGAGGGGAGATGATGGTGATGAGCGAACAGGACAAGGGGTCCACCTTCACCTTCACGCTGCCGTTGCACTGAGATTGCGGGTAAAAAAAGACGGGAATTTGCTCGTGGCCGGGCCAAAAACCGCCTGATTTGTGGTAGACTGGGGCTAGATCTGTGGATTCATCGCGACCAATGGGGATGACAGGCTTCGACAGTGCGAACTATCGAACGGCTGTGCCCCTGCCCGGGATCGCATCAGTTCCCGATACCCACTTTTGCACCCAATACCTGCCGATTCACTCGTCAGCAAGGCCAACCGCATCGCCGAAGGCGTGCTCGCTCGTCTGAGCGTGCCCGCACTCGTCCCTGCCTACGCCTAAGCGTTCGTCTTAGTACGAACACGCCGCTCACTTATTCTCGCTACGTGAGGCCGGCGTCATAGCGAGGCTGGTTCCGCCCTGACGCGAGCGGACGCCCGACTTTTGCGTCATCACTTCCATACCGATCTTCGCTCACTCCTGACGGTACGGAAGAATTGAAGTGAGCATGGCAGTACAGGCCGCCGGTCGACGTGCTGGACCCGGGTTCAATTCCCGGCATCTCCACCATTGATCCCATCACTGACGACACTCACTTCGGCCTGCTTTGTCCTGGCGTGCCGTATTTCGCGCGTGCCGTCAGGACAATTTTCACAACCTCAGCTCTATTGATCAGGTCATCTGGTCTGAAGTAGCCAGTCGCTTTGCCGTTGCTATCGGTGTCGCCAGTGAGCACACCGTCTTCGGTGAGCTTCAGAATAAAACTATTCCATCCCCATCCCGTAGATCCATCCTGATAGGTGTTCTGTATAGAAATATCTTTGTAGGGATTTTTATAATCGCCTTGGATTATTTCTGTCCTTTGACCAGGGAAGAATGCGTCGACGACTATGCTCGCAACTTCCGTGCGGGTTGCTTTCGCGTTCACATCTTCGTCGGCTCCGACAAAAATGCCGAATTTTTCTGCTGAAGCAATTCTGTAATACGGTGAGATCCAGTGCTTCATCGTGTCTTCCCATGTTGGTTTGGGATATTTGTTGTAATCGTATCCTGCTCCAATCACGGCAATTTTTAATGCCTCTGCCAACGTCACACTATTTTCAGGCTTAAATAGTCCTGTGGTATTTCCAGATACGTCTTTGTATCCCGAAATAATGCCAATATCTGTCGCCTGCTGAACTTGCGCTGCATACCAAGCATGAGGATCGACATCAGAAAATGTCGCAGCGAAAACGAACGGGATGGCAAACAAATATGCAAAAAGCTTCATGCACCGATGTTAGGCCAATTGTTGATGTTTTACTACGCTAGATTTCTCTGTCATAGACGTACTAGTCAGTGACGGCATCTCCACCATTTCCGCGACCCCAAAATATCCTTCTCCTTTTCCAGTACACTCTCCGCGTGACCGACCCCTTCCTCTCTCAGGTCCGTACCCTCGAAGAGCGCTTGTTCGCCAAGCTCCTCGATCCAACCGATAGCACACGCCTGCAGAGCGACCAGTACTCGTGGCTCTATCGCCCCAGCCACCACGTCGCCACGGGGCTGGTGACAGCCGCGGATATCGAACTGCTGAAGAAGCACGATCGGCGTCTGCTGAGTGTTGGCGGACATCCCGGCACCCTCGAGTGGCTCCTCTGCGAGCTTGGCGTTCCGCCGCAGAACATCGTCGTCGCCGACCGCGATCCGGCACTGATGGAGAATGAGATGGGATTTGAGAAGGTCGTCTTCGATATGACCGGCGAGTGGCCGGAGCTAGGGACGTTCGATGTGATCCTCTTCCCCGAGAGCCTCTGCATTGCCCTCGCCGACCACATCAAAGCCGCCGGCCCCCAGGGCGAGGGGGCATTTGCGACCGATGTCTTAGAGGCCAAGCTCCTCAGCGTCGTCCTGCGTCAGGCGCTTGCGCGACTGCGGCCCGGCGGCGAGATCCGGGCCAATGGTCCGCAGAGTCACCCCAACGTCGTCAAAGCGGCCCGGGCCAAGCTGGAGGCCGAGGGCGCCCACCATACGCTCGACTACCAGCGCTACTTCCTCCGGGTTCGGGCGGCCTAAGAAAGCCACCCCGCCTCCCAGTGGGGTGGTTTCCTTCGATGTGCATGATGTTTGTCTGTCCGGGGCTCACTATAGGCCGGGGGAATTAAGAGGCGATTAAGGAGAATTTGTGCTATCCTCTGCGGTGTATCCGCCTCCCGCCTTCTTCTTATGAAGCTCCGCCTTCTGCCCATCGTCGCCTGGACCTGCGCCATCCTCGTGGCGGCTTTCCAGCTCTTTGCTGCCGTCATGAAGTTCGTGCCCATTGAGCCTGGTTCCCAGGCCGAGGCGATGAACCTGTCGCTCGGTATGACGCCGTCCATTGCCCACGCGCTCGGCATCGTCGAGTTCATCATTGTCGCCCTCTTCCTCATCCCGCGCACGGCCACGATCGGCTTTGTCCTCATGATCGGCTACTTCGGCGGCGTCTACGCCACGATGATCACGCACGGCATGGGTAACGAAGGCACACCGATGATCGTCATCGTCTTCGCCCTCCTCATGATCAGCGCCGCCGTCCGCAGCCCCGAGCTCCTGACGCGCGCCAAGACCGGCAAGATCTGATATGTCGACCCCACTCTCCATCACCGCCGCCTACGCCTTCGTCCCGATTCCTCGGGACGATCTGGCGCGCCTGTGTGACGAGATCACGGTTTTTGGCGAGAGTCAGGGGATGATCGGCCACACTTTGATTGCCGAGGAAGGCGTCAACGGCACCGTCGCCGGCACGCCCGCGGCCATCGCCGCCTGGAAGGAGTTTTTGCAGGAGAAGTTTGGGCCGATCGTCTTCAAAGACAGCGCCGCCGCCTGCGGCGTCTTTCGGCGCTGGACGGTGAAGATCAAACCCGAGATCGTCGGCTTGAAGAAGCCCGAGATCTTCCCCCAGGGCCGCCATCGCCACCTGACGCCCGCCGAGTGGCAGGCCGTGCTCGAGCGCGAGGACGTGGTGTTGGTCGACACCCGAAATGACTACGAGTACGCCATCGGCCGCTTCCGCGGGGCGCTGCCGCCGCCCATCAACGCTTTCCACGATTTCCCCAAGTACGTCGCCGAGTCTGGCATCCCCAAGGATAAGAAAGTCCTCATGTACTGCACGGGCGGTATCCGCTGCGAAAAAGCACTGCTCGAGATGGAGAGCCAGGGCTACGAGCACGTCTACCAGCTCGAGGGCGGCATCCTCGCCTACCTGGAGCAGTTCCCCGAGAAAGCCTTCGAGGGTGAGTGCTTCGTCTTCGATCACCGCGTCGCCGTCGACCAAGCTCTGCAGCCCTCCCGGGTCTACGGCCTCTGTCCGCACTGCGGTTACGCTGGCGACCAGGTGATTGCCTGTGGCGAGTGTGGGAAGACGAAGAAGATCTGCGCCACCTGCGCCAAGGACGAATCCAAGCGGACGTGCTCCAAGCGGTGCGCGAATGAGGTGAAGAAGGCCAAAGTCTGCTAAAAACCCACCCCCGTCGCCGAGGGTGGGTGGTGGGTTTTCTGAGAGTGAATTACTCGGTGCGCAGCGGCATCATGCCGGAGGGCTTTGCCTCTGGCTCCGGGGCCGGTTCGGCGACGGGGGCGACGATGCCGTCAGCGGCCTTGAACATCGGGAAGACGCCGATCTGTAGATCCTTCGCCAGGGGCACGACGATCTGCGTGCGCCAGAAGGGCATGTTCGCGCCCTCCGTCCGGACGACCGGGAAGATGAGCGACGGCACCAGGAGCTCATGGTTCGCGTTCGCCTGGTAGTTGAAGAGCTGGCTGAGTCCGGCCACCGGCGTGCCGAGCGTCACCGTCACGGTCTGCGCTGACGGTTGGTCGCCGCTGCCGTCGCCGCGAAGTGGCATCGGGTAGCCGCCGTAGTTATCGATCATGTCGATGTACTTGAGGACGTCGCCACTCTCCGTCACGCCGTCGTACTGGGACGACTGGTAGGTCTGGCCGTTGATGCCCCAAACGCCCATCACGCGCTTGTAGCGCAGTGAGATGTTGAGACTGATGCCGTTTTTCTGGCCGGCTTGGTCGTAGGTCGGGAGCTTTTCGACGAGCAGCGGGTAGACGATGCGGATGGTGTCCGGGACGTAGGCGTTCGCCTTGTCCTCAGCCTGGTCATAGCTCAGGCGCCAGGTCTGGTCGATCTCCGGCTGACCGTAGTGCGACAGGTCGAACCCGTGATCGGCGGCGAAGGTGGTGGCGATCTTCAGGAGCTCGGCGTCGGTCGGGACATCCTTGATCGTCAGCGGCTGGTAGCAGTCGGCCGTGGTGCAGGTGGCCATTGGCCACTGGTCCCACTGGGCGTCGATGGAGAGCATCGCCTCCTGCAGGTTCAAGGTCATGCTGTAGCCAAAGGGCACATTCTGACCGAAGGTGATGTTCTGAATCTGCGCGTTCTTGAATGAGGCGAGATCCAGCAGGCCGATCTTCAGGCTGCTTGCGACCGTCGACATCGGCAGGAGGTTTTTCTCCGGCGTGCGCTCATAGACCGTCACCTTGGGCTGCAGGAGTCCGGCGAGACTGCCCGAGAAGACGTACTTGTACTGCGTCACCTGGTAGGGCGGCATCATCTTGGCGTCGACCGGCAGCGGAGGGGTGGCCATGATCGGCATGGCGCCCGGACCGCCGCCGCCCGATCGCGGCTGGGCCATCGCGACGCCTCCACCTCCTCCGCCAATGCCACCGAACGCGCCCGGCGCGACGCCGGCTGGTGCTTGGTCGGCCGTGAGGGTGCCGAAGGCGCGCTCGGAACCGGCGGGCTCCACGTGCATGGCGAAGAGTGCGGGCGCAGACGATGTCGTCTTGGCCGTCTGATCGGTTGTGCCGCCCAGCGGCTGTTGCTGCGTCATAACGACGGCCAATCCGAGAACGACGGCGGCCGTGGCGGCACCGGACAGACCGAAGATGAGCGCGTTCCAGAGTGACGAGCTCTTCTTGGGCGCGCCCGAGAGCGTGGCCGCGTGTTCGCGCAGACTGACGCGCAGGGCGGCGACGAAATCCTGATCGGGTGCCAGGCTGGGGTCAGAGGCGAGGAGGGCCTCGATCAGCGGCAGCAGATCGGCTTCGTGGGCCTTCAGCGTCGGGTCGATGGCATAGAGTTCGGCCAGGAAAGTATTGGCGGACGGGGTCATAGAGAGTGGGGGAAGAGGAAGAGGAGAAGCAGGGTGACGGCGGCGCGCAGGGTGGCGACCGCACGCGAGAAGATCACTTTGGCGTTGCCTTCGGATTTACCGACGACCTCGGCGATCTCTTTGTAGGACAGTCCTTCCCACAGCCGCAGCATGACGATCTCGCGTTGAATGGGGGTGAGGTTTTCCATCGCCTTCTGCAGTCGCACGCGGTCGATGGCCTTGGCGGCGCGCTCGGACGCATCGGCGTCGTCCGCGATCTCGGCGTCGTCGGCGAGCGTCGCCGTGTGGCTGGCGGGACTGCGGACGTGGTCGATGAGGGCGTTTCGGGCGATGCGGTACAGCCAGGCGATGAAGGGGCCGCGGGCGGCGTCGTACGAGCCGATGGACTGCATGGCCTTCAAGAAGGTGATGCTCGTCAGGTCTTCGGCCACCTCGCGCACGGACGTGCGGCGGTAGAGGAAGCGGTAGACGGCCTCGACGTGCGTCGTGTAGAGGACGTCGAAGGCGCTCAGGTCTCCGGCCTGACAGGCGGCGATGGCACTCGTGTCACTGGCGTCCATAAGGAAGGAAAGAGGGGAGTTGTGTAGGACCTACACCCCCTACTACGGGCGGTCCGGCCAAAGGTTACAAGCTGCACGCGAAAGCTGCAGGAACTGGCCTTTTCACCGTTGCCGGTTTTAGTTCCCGTGGAAGCGCCGCAACTTCTCCAAGAATCCGTGCTGCAGCAGTTTGTGCGTGCGCTCAATGCCGCCGGCGACGTGATTGGGCTTGGAGGAACCGTGCACCTTTGTCACCAGTCCGTCGACGCCCATCAGTGTGCCGCCGCCGACTTTTTCTTGGTACTCATCCATGATCGAGACGAGGATGGGCTTGAGCGTCAGGGCGCCGAGTTCCTGCACGCGCCGGACGGGCGAGAAGGGCGATTTCGCTTGGAGCCGCTGTTTGAGAAACTTCAGGAGGGCCTTGGCCGCGGCCTTGAGGGTTTTGAGGCCGATATTGCCGCTGTAACCGTCGGTGGCGACGAAGTCGATGGAGTGGCTCAAGTCGCTGTCTGGCGATTCAATCAGTCCTTGGAAGACGTGGTCGGGTTCGGCATTGCCAGCACCGGCGAGGCGGAGATCGAGATGCTTCTTTGCAATTTCCTCATGGGCGGCCAAAAGATCCTCATGTCCCTTACCCCTCTCGATGCCGATGTTCAGGAAGGCGCCCTGCGGATTGGTTCGTTCGAAGAGTGTCTCGGCGTAGAACGCCCCCCAGCGGAAGTTCTGGATCAACCCGTCGACCGTGGTGTTGGGATTGGCGCCCGCATCCAGGTAGGCGATGTCGCGGCCGCTCGTCGTCGGGAGTGTGGCCATCAATGCCTTCTGCGTGCGCTTCAGTCGGCCGAGCATTCCACTGAGCATGACGAGTCCAGCGGTGTTGCCACTGGTCACCACACCGTCGGCCTGGCCGCCTTCCACGAGTGAGAAGGCTCTATGCATCGTCGTCTCCTTGTTGCGCCGCACGCTCATGAGGAAATCGTCGGGGATGTCCTTGGGCACGGCCTCGCTGGCGAGCGTCAGCGTCACCCGGTCCGAGACGTCGCTTCGCTCGCCGCGCAAGCGCTCGCGGATGTCTGTTTCGTCTGCGGTCAGTGCGACGAGGGCGAGTTCGAGTGTAGGCTGACGCCGGAGGGCGATCAGGGCACCGTCGATGCAGGCTTGGCGGCTGTCTCCGCCGGCGGTATCAAGGGCAATGCGCATGGGTTCCGTACGCTAGGCCAGCGGCTCCCGGGCGGCAAGAGATCTAGGCTTCTTTTTGGTACGATAGGCGCATGTCGACCGTCTTCGCCGCCGTCAAAGCCGTGGTCCAGGACGGTGACCGCTTCCTTCTGTTGCAGCAGGACGTGGACGGTGAAATCTTCTGGGACCTACCCGGCGGCCGGGTGGATTTTGGGGAATCGCCTTATGTCGCCCTGGCCCGCGAGCTCAAAGAGGAAGTCTCACTCGACGTCACGATCGGCCGTCCGCTTGGACTCTGGTGGTTCTTCCGCAAGACCGACGGCCACCAGGTCGTCTGCTCCACCTTCCTCTGTACGGCGTCCGACCCGTCCGTCCGTTTGGCCGCCGCCCCGCTCTCACCCGAGACAATCGCGGCGTACGTCTGGATCACGAAAGATCAGCTCGATGAACCGCGCTTCGCCTCGATGTACGAGAGTCTGCGTGCGGTGCTCCAGGAGGTCTAAGGAGTCACGCCGCCTTCTTGGCGATCAATGGCAGCAGGTGTCGGACGGCCGCCTGTTCTTGGGCGAGTGTGAGCGGGCCTTTTTGATTCGGATCGGCCATTACTCGCGCCAGGTGGTAAAGGAAGGCTTCGTGCGGCGCGGCGAACGTACGTGCCTCGTTCCACTGCAACTTGGGGAAGAGCCACTGCATTTGCTCGCGGATGGCCTCCAGACTGTGGGCGGCAATGACGTAGTTGTTGAGGAGCATTGTGCTTGTAAGCAGCGTGACGGCGAGTGCCTCGTTGTAGCGCGCGAATGGTCGCTGGTTGATGATGGCGCAGAACAGATAGGCCGCCGCCGCCAGCGTGTCGTCGTGCGTTTCACCCGCCAAGCGCAGGAGTGATGCAAGGTGTTGGACGCCGCGAGCGTCCGAGAGGAAGGAGCGGGTGTGTGCACCTTCGGCCAAGCCGAAGATCGCCGTCTCGCACAGGCCGATCGTGGGCAGGCGAACGCTCATTGGTCGAGGGCGTCGAGGACGGGAGTGATGAGACGGGCAAGGGTGCCGACGTCGAGCGGCGACGGTTCCGTCATGGTGGGCAGCGATGACGTGGCCACATTCGCCGTTGGTCTGTCTGCATGTCCGGCTCCACCTTCTTTGGCGTCATCACGAGTGGGGATAGTGAGCAATCCCTCCAGCGCCCCGCTGGCCAGGAGTTTCTCCGCCAGTTCCGCCGACACCAGTAGCCCACGATTTCGCCCGTGGCTCTGAATGAGCGCGTACGAATCGAGATCTTCGAGCACTTTCTTGGTGCTCCGCTGGAGTTCCGAAACCGCCACCGTGGCAATCGGCTTTGTCATAGCGGCGAGAGTATATGTAAAACTTCTATGTATACCTAGAGAACATACATACATAATATTTTATGTATAAAATAATGGCTGATTGAAGCCATTTGACCTGAATTCAGAGTTGACGGTATTGAGATCGCTCTCTTCAATATTCCGGTCATGATTGAGTCACACGATTCATCTGAAGAACAGCCTTCCGGCGAGCACCTCCGCAGTCTGCAAGAAACCGTCCCAGAATCGCCCGGGGACCTGCAGGCCTGTCTGCAGTCGATTGTGGATGAAATTCAGCGCTACGGTCCAAATTCGCAGATATTGCTCTGGCTCGTCGAAGGATTACGTGAACGCGTCTATCATCTGTACGACGATCCCAGTCGCGAGGGCAATCCGACGCAAGAAGTCTTCCCTTTTCTTCTCGCCGTGCACCAATTATTGGTGGAAGAGCATGGTAGTCACGTGACTCGAGCCCGGCGCTCGACGGCTAGGTTCATCATCAAAGTGATCGGCTCCTGGGAGGAGAAAAGTGATTGGGAACGCGATGTTCAAGTCCTTCTTGAAGAGCAGAGACAAGAGGAAGAAGCGTTCTAGACGATATTTAGAGCTTCAACGTGTGGCTCAGGTGCGCCAGGGCGTTTTTGAGCAGGGTGCTCGACACCGTCGTTCGGCGGCTTGGCGGTGCGACGACGGTCGCCGGGGCCGCCGCTAAGGACGGCGTCTGTAAGGTCATTTTGGGGGCATTGAGGCCTTGGACGAAGGCAGCTGCTGCCTGGGTGTGGATTTCGGGCATCGCGACCTGATCGCGGAGGGCGTAGAACATGGCTGCGGCCTCGGCCCGGGTGACCGTCTGGGCCGGGCTCAAGATCGTCACGGGGATAGCGTGGTGCTCGACCATGGGATCGATGTACTGGACGTACCAGGCCATCGTCGGCGGGTCCGTGCGGCCCACCTGGTAGATCGTGAAGGCGCGCGAGACGATCTTCGCAGCTTCGGCGAAGGTAACTTGATTATTTGGCTTAAAGAAGCCATCTTTATCGCCATTAATCAGACCGGCGACCATGGCTCCACAGAGGTCGTCAGCGCCGACGTCCGTGATCTTCACATCCGCGAAGAGCTTCGTGTACGTCACCGGCAGCGAGGGGGCGATCCACTCGAAACAACGGCTGAGATCCATATTCGGGTACAGACGGCGCATGGCCATCGTCACGAGCTCCTGACGGGTGATCTTGTCATCTGGACGCAGGTTGCCGTGGCCGTCTCCCACCATGATCCCGCTGGCCTGGACGTACTCGAGAGCGGCGTTCACTGGCGTCGACGTGACGCTTCCTGAAGCGGCAAAGGCGCTAACCGGGGCGACGATCGCCACGGTGGCGACGACGGCAGCGACGAGGAGGCGGCGGTTCATGGGGAGGGGTGGAGTAAAGGGATGCAAAGTACCATCCACTGCCATCTGTCGCAAGCGATCCCTGGACAGGAAGGCTGCTACGATTCCCAGTGATCACTTTTTTCTTCCCACTCTCCTTTATGAAAAGCGCTCATGCCCGTTCGTACGTCGCCGAGTGTCTCGGCACGTTCCTTCTGAGCTTCTGCGTCCTTGCGATGAGTTCGAACCCGGGCTCCGCCCCGATGGTTCCCGTTGTCGCCGGTCTGACGTTGATGCTCCTCGTCTACATCCTCGGTTCCATTAGCGGCAGCCACGTGAACCCGGCTGTCACGATCGCCCAGTGGAGTGTCGGTCGCATCTCCAGCGCGAACGCCGTTCCGTACGTCGCCTCCCAATTCCTTGGTGGCGCCCTCGCCTTCGCTCTCTTCTGGATGATCTCGCCATCCCTGCCGGCCGTCGCCGTCACTGATGACTTCGGCGTGATGGCGCTCGAGGCCTTCGGTGCCGGTCTGCTCTCGCTCGGCGTCTACGCCGCCACCTCGGGTCGTGTCTCGGCTGGCGCCTCTGGCTTCACCGTCGGTGGCTCGCTCATGCTTGGCGCGCTCGTCACGTCGCTCCTCTCCGGTGGGGCCGCTGGCGTTTTGAACCCAGCTGTGGCCGTGTCGCTCCGACTCTTCTCGCTCTCGCACCTCCTCGCCCCGATTATCGGTGCTGTGATTGCTGCCTGGATCTACCGCTACCTCATCGCCGACCATCACCAGCCCAAGTGATCAGTCGCCATCCTTCGGATCTGAAAGCCCCGCCGGTGCGGGGCTTTTTTGTGGTGCGGGACTCTGCCAAATATGAATACATTTTGTGATCAATAAACCGCTGTTCGCCATCTATCTCACGCTCTTTTCCGAGTCGGTTGTCGGTGTATTAACGTAGTAATACGTATAGAGTAAATCGATAAAAAGAAATTCATTGAAACAATCTGATGCATGATGATTGTGCGATAGTGGTGCGGATGGCGTCTGCTATGATGCCAATCACTATGCAGAACGACGAGATGAAAAAGAAGTGCGAAAAACTCCTCCAGGAGCTCGGTCTCAAGAGCTTCATCATCTTCGGATTCGAGAAGGGCGACGGCCAGTACGGCGTCGTCTCCTCGTATCACAAGATGCCGAAGGGCGCGGCCATCAAGGGGATGGCGTGGGCCTTGAACGACTTCGTGCAGAAGAACTTCTGATTAGCTCTTCAGGAGCCAGTGGAGCAGGCCCATGGCCGCAGCCACCGCGAACGTCACCGTCCAATCGGCGATTCGAATTTGCGTGCTCAGGTTCAACACCTCTAGCAGCCGCACGGCCACCAGGAGGAGGCCAAGATTCACCAGCAGCGAGGCGATGAGTCCGCTGAGGAGTGACAGCGGCAGGACAAGCAGCGACAGCACCGGGCGGACGACGGCGTTGAGCAGCCCGAGGACGAGCATGACGACGATCAAGCCGGTGATGCCGTTGGTGACATCGAAGCGTCCGGGGAAGATCTGCATCAGGAACCACAAGAGACCGGCGGTGGCGACGAGGCGCAGGAGAAGATGCTTCATGGGAGGGGGTGGAAGCGGACGGTGAGAGATTGATCGTCGAGATCTACGGTCTGAGGGGTGCCGGTGCTTTTGCCGAGGGCGGCGTTCGTCTCACGTTCGATCAAGGCGGCGAAGGCCGGCGTGAGCGTTAGGCCGTCGATCTGCAGGACGATCTTGTCGGAGACCGAGAGACCACCGTCCTTCCGCAGCTGCTGGACGGAGCGAATGAGGTCGCGGACAACGCCTTCCTGTTCTAGTTCCGGCGAAACACGCGTATCCAAGGCCACGACGACGCCCTTATCGGCGGCGACGGACTGGCCCTCGCCGGCTTGGTAGGCGATCGTCACTTCGTCGGGCGACAGGTGTTCGTCCAGAATCAGGATGCTGCCGTCGTCCTGGATCGAGAACTCGCCCTGTTTGCCGGCGGCGATGATCTCCTGGACGCGGCCGCCGAGGCGCGGGCCCACCTTGCGGGCGTTCACCTGGGCGATGGCGCGGCCGAGGCTGCCGGGGTCTTGGCTCAGCTGCACTTCCTTCACATTCAGTTCCTGGCGGATCAGGACCATCTCTTCGTGGGCGAAGAGTCGGTACTGGGTGGGCGGCAGGGCGATGGTGACGCTCTGCAGCGGCTGACGGACGCGTACCTTGGCGTCGCTACGGAGTTTGAGTCCTAGCGAGACGACCGTGCGCAGGAGTCTCGTCTTCTCGATCAACCCCTGCTCGCTCTTCGTGAGCGAGCGCGTCTCGGGCCAGCGTGTCAGGTGCACCGAGCCGTGCGGCGCGCGCGTGAGGTTTAAATAGATCGCGTCCGTGACGAAGGGGCAGAACGGCGCGAGCAGTTGGACGAGTGTCAGCAGGACGTCGTGCAGCGTGTGGAGCGCGTCGGCTTGCTCCTGGAGGGCGTCGCCCTGGGGCTGGTCCAAGTCGCCCTTGCCGGCAAAGCGGCGGCGCGAGAGGCGGATGTACCAGTTCGTGAGCGCGTCGATCGTGCCCTGGAGTTCGTCGCAGGTGGCCGAGAGGTCGTAGGCCTCCAGCTGGGCCGTCATGCGGTTTGTGAGGTCTTGAATCTCGGCCATCATCCACAGGTCGAGCGGGTGGCTGGAGGGACGGCGGTCGGACGTCAGCTCGAAGCCGGCCTCATTGGCGTAGGTGACGAAGAACGAGTAGCTGTTCCAGAGCGGCAGCAAGACCGCGCGCAGGCTTTCTTCCACCGCACGTTCCGAGAAGCGCATATCTTCGGCCCGTACGGCCGGTGAGCGCATGAGCGTGAAGCGCAGCGCGTCGGCGCCGTGCTTCTCCACGACTTCCAGCGGATCGGGGTAGTTCTTCAGCTTCTTGCTCATCTTGCGGCCGTCTTCGGCCAAGACCGTGCCGTTGACGACGCAGTGGCGGAAGGGCGACTCCTTGAAGAGCGCGGCCCCCAGGACCGTGAGCGTGTAGAACCAGCCGCGGGTCTGGTCGATGCCTTCGGCGATGAAGTCGGCCGGGAAGCCCACCGGGACGGTGGTGTTGCCGCGCTGCACGCCCGAGCCGAAACGATTGGGAAAGCCGGCCTGGGCGTAGGGCATCGAGCCGCTCTCGAACCAGCAGTCCAGCACCTCGGGCGTACGGCGCATGAGGGGGCTCAAGGTATACGTCAGCGTGCCGAGGTTCGGTAGGGAATCGCCGGCCATTTGGGGGTACGTCAGGTTTTCGGCAAAGGCTTGGAATGCCTTCATGAATCCGCCGTGGCAGACGAGGAGGACACGTTTACCGGGATAGGTCTTGAGGAGGTACTCATACGCCTCCCGGGCGCGGGTGAGGAACTGCGTGAGACTTTCACCGTTCTCGGGCGTGTGCGCTGTCAGGCAGGGATTGGTCGGGTGCTTATCGGCGTAGTCCTGGCGCGGGCGCTCCTGCCAGTCGCCCATCAGGCGCTCGCGGAAGAGGGCGTTCTTGTCGCTGATCGGCAGTCCGATTTTCTTGCTTAAGATCTCGGCCGTTTCGAGCGCGCGCGACAGGTCAGAGCTGATGAGGACGTCGTAGTGGTCAGCCTTGAGGGTCTTGGCCAGATCTTCAGCCTGCTGGCGCCCCTTCTCCGTGAGTGATCGGTCGGCGTGTCCCTGGATGATCTGGCGGTGGTTGTAGTCCGTTTCGCCGTGGCGGACGAGTGTTAGCATGACGCTCTCGTCACTCTCGCGTCCGGGCCAGACGAGTCCGTCGACGATGTCCTTGTGCAGGTCAAGCTGGCGGTTCGTGTCGTGATCCCAGAAGAATTCCTCGGGCGTGGCGAAGCTCGGTGTCACCTGGGCGACGAGCTTACGGTGCTCCTCACCCGTGAAGTGGTGGCGCACACAGAGGACGGGGTCCGCATGCGTGACGATCACGACGTGCTCGCCCCGGTGATGGTGCAGTTTCTCATCGAGGAAGGCCGAAACGCGCGTCTGGATGGACTGCAACGGTTCCATGCCGTCCAAGTGGTGGCGCGGCTCGGCCGCGGCGGCCGTGGCTTGGCGAACCGTCTGGTCTCTGCGCTTATCCAGAAGAAGTAGATCGGTGTAGCGCTGGCCTTCGAGTGGGCCGCACTCTACTTCGCGCAGGCGTTCGTCGATGATCACTTTGGCGTCGGTCACTGCCGCGATCGCGGCGGCGGTCTGCTGGCAGCGGGCGAGCGGCGAACAGTAGATGATGGCGGGTGGTTCGTCCTTCAGGCGAGCGGCCGCCGCCTTGGCCATCTTCTTACCGGCGTCGGTCAGATCTGTGCCCGGGACGACGCTCTGGTAGACGCCTTGGGTGTTGCCCAGGCTCTCGCCGTGACGCAGCACCGTCAGTTTTGTGAAGCGGATGCGCTGCTTACTCATGAGTTCGGTGCGGTTGGCGATCACCTCAAAGTCGCCGTCTTTGCTCGATCTCCAGATGGAGAGCGGCGTGCCCCAGTAGCGGTTGCGCGAGATTGCCCAGTCGCGGGCGTTCTCGAGCCATTTGCCAAAGCGTCCGTCACGCAGGTGCGCGGGCATCCACTCCGTTTCGGCGTTGGCGCCAAGCATCGTGTCCTTGATCTTCTCCACGGCCACGAACCACGAGCTTGTGGCGTAGTTGAGCAGCGGACTGTCGCAACGCCAGCAGTGCGGGTAGCTGTGGCGGAAGCTCTCTTCCTTAAAGAGTAGCCCTTTCTCCTTCAGCCACTTCACGACTACGCGGTCGGTCTTGCTGGGGTCGTCTTTTGGCTTCACATTGAGCCCTGCGAAGTCCGTGACCTCCTTGGCGAAGTGCCCGTCCATGCTCACGTGCTGGAGCAGGGGATCGAGCTTCTCTCGGGCGCCGAGCGCGAAGTCGTCCTCGCCGAAACCCGGGGCGATGTGGACGATGCCCGTGCCGTCCTCGACGGAGACGAAGTCGGCTGCGACGATGCGGAAGGCGTCAGGGTAGGTCTGAGCGTAGTACGGGAACAGCGGCCGGTACGTCTTGCCGACGAGTGACTTGCCCCTGAAGGAGCGGCCATCGATCTCGTGCGCGATGTCCTTGAAGACGGCTTCCACGCGGTCTTTGGCGACGATGTAGGTTTTGTCGTCGGCGACCACACGGACGTAAGGAATGTCCGCACCGACGGCGAGCAGGAGGTTTCCGGGGAGCGTCCAGGGCGTCGTCGTCCAGGCGAGGACGAACGTCTCTGGCTCATCGGTCAGGGCGAACATGGCCGTCGCGCTCACGTCCGTCACATCCTTGTAGCCGTCGGTCACTTCGAAGTTGCTGAGCGGAGTCACACAACGCGGACAGACGTGCATCGGCTTGTAGCCTTCGTACAGCAGCTTTTTTTCGTTCAGTTGGCCAAGCACCCACCAGATTCCCTCCATGTAGTCCGGGTCCATCGTGCGGTAATCGTGGTCCATATCGACCCAGCGACCGCTGCGCTCGACTGACGTGCGCCACTCGGCAACGTAGCGCTGGACGGCACTGCGGCAGAGCTGGTTGAAGGCGGCGACGCCCATTTTCTCAATGTCGGGCTTACCACCGATGTTGTGCTCCTTTTCGATGATGTTCTCGATCGGAAGGCCATGACAGTCCCAGCCGAAGCGGCGCTCGACGTACTTGCCGCGCATCGTCTGGTAGCGGGGGACGACGTCCTTGATGGTGCCGGCGAGCAGGTGGCCGTAGTGGGGCAGGCCGGTGGCGAAGGGCGGACCGTCGTAGAAGCTGAAGCGCTCACAATCACGTCGTTCTTCCAAGCTGCGCTGGAAAATGCTTTCGTCCCGCCAGTACTGCAGAATGCCGCGCTCGAGCGCGCTGAAGGATTGGCGGGGGTCGACGGGGTCGAAGGCGGGCATGGGAGGTGGCAGCGGTACTGCTGCAGCCTAAACCAAGAACCCGCCGAGCGCACGGGTTCGAGGCTCAGAATTGACGAATTTTAAAAAACAATCATGATAGGCTCCATGCCCGTTCGCTCGCTCCAGAGTTATCATCTCGGTAATTGGTCCAGGACGGCTCTTGATGCCCTCGTTCGACAGCCTTCGGTCTCACCAGAGCAGGCGAGGAAGAAAATGGTGACGGTGAAACACCTCATCGGTCCGCAAACGTTTGAGAATCGCATCACGGACTACTGGGAAGAAGAGCCGGAGGGTGTGCCGTATTTGATCTGCCAGCTGGGCCAACGTGAGAGCGCCCAGTTTACGGCCTTCTTCGTCGCCCACATTGATACGGTCAAGGCCTCGCCCGACTGGGTTGATGCCCACACGCTCGTCGCCGACAGTCGTGAACCGGATAAGTTACGGGGGCTCGGCGTATACGATATGCAGTCATCGGTGGTGAATGGCATTCGTCTGCTGCGCGAGCTTCAGGTTCCAGAAGGACTGTGTCTGTACGTCGCCTTTACCGGTGATGAGGAATATCGCTCGCATGCCGCCAAACATATCATCAATGAATGGCCGCATTTCCCATCCATTGATCTCGTGCTCTCGTCCGAGATTGGACCATTACACATCACCGACCCAAACGATGTGACCATGCGCATCATCCAGGGGCGGCGCGGTATCCTGAAGACGAGTCTCCACGTGAAGCTTGTGAAGGGCGCGGGCCATGGCGCTCGGCCGGCCATGCCGTCGGCGTATCACGAACTGGCCCAGGTCTATCGCATCTGGTCGCCGGACGCCCTCGATCCTCTGCCTGAAGCGTTACGTGACAGTGCGCCGGTCCTAAAAGGCCACCCGATCCTTGGCCTGTCCACGTTCGGTCAGGATCAGCCGGTGAGTCCTGCCCTCGGCTACGAAGAGATTTTCTGTGCCGACCTCGACGTGCGGTCCGAGGCGCTTGTGCGTCCCCAGACGGCACGTATGAATCTCAAGACCCTCCTCATTCCGCCCTCGACCATCGAGAGTGCGCTACAGGCACAGATTGAGTCTCTCAAGCGCATCGGGGTGCTGCGCGATTGGGCCGGACGCGGCGTGAGTGCCAGCCTCACCCGGCTCACCAACAGTACGTCGTATCCGCCCTTCTGGATCCCTAGCGACCATCCATATATTGAGGCCGTGAATCAGGCCGTGATGCGTGTGTCTGGCGAGCCGGCGATCCTGGAGGCCGGCACATCCAATGCTGATGAAAATAAGTACGTGATTGAGGGTGAAAAGCCTGGTCTCAGTGTGCCGATGAAGGGGGGTGGCCCCCATTCGCCGCTGGAGTGGCTCTCGGCTTCAGATATGGCGAGAAACTACCTGATGTTTCGCGAACTCTTCAGCCGCTGCCTACCAGATCTGGTAGCGGCAAAACACAAGCTCTAGCCCGGTTGCAGATTGTAAAATTTTGGGCCGGATTTCATGTATTCTTTAATTGACAAGCGCCTCTTTATTCATAGAATTTGTGTCCCACATGGTCGTACATACCTTCGACAAAGGCAAAGTCGGCGTTCTGCCCGCCATGGCAGACGATGAGGATGATCTGCAGCCGATCTTCGTTGACGTCACCGCGGAGAACGGCGTGCTTGCTGAAGAGCTCGTAACGGAGGCACGTATTGAATACACTCTGCGCTTTCTGAAAGCGGCCATCGCCTGCGTCATCAATGATGTGACGGAGCGATTCCTCATTGCCAGTAATCACTCCGCGTCGGCTCGCATGGCCGTCGACGATTTCACGACCCCCCATGCCATCCGCAGCACCGTGGATACCCTCATCCAGAAGTACTCCGACTACACGTTAAGGAGCGCCATCCATGGGCAACTGGTTCTGCCCCCGGATAATGAAATGCGCCAGGATGTGGCCTCTCTGTTCGCCCCGGTGTGCGAACGGGTGCAGCAGCAGATCTTCCGCTTACGACAGGCTCGTAGGAATCTGCTTGCGACTGCCTAAAAGGGCATGCTTTCACGCCTTGCATTACTGCAGAATGTATGCAGAATACCGTCTGCTTTTTCGCGGCATGGAGAATAACACCCCGCCCCCCATTGGCCCGAGCGATTCAGCCCTTCTAGAGCGTATTCGCAGGGCGCACCTGCGTCAGCAGGCTGAGGACGAGGCTCTGCGCCTTCGACACGAATGGTTCACGAGAATGGAGGAGTTAATGCGGCGCGGTCACGTGGAGAGCGTCGTCGGTATCGACATGCAGGCCCAGACGGCTACGGCTGACGATGTGCCGGAATTGGTCGATCGTCATAAGCAGTTGAACATCGCCAAGGCGCTGCTTCAGGCTGCCGAACAGAAGCAAGCCGGCAACCCCAGTCTCGTCGCAGCCCTGCGCCGGCAGCTCACCGAAGCGGGTGGCTTTCTGCAAGATGAGAATGAAGGCTACGACTACGACAGTCTGATGGCCCGTGTGATGTCGCCGCTCTGGGTTGTGTCTCACGCTCGCGGCAGCATCGTCGATCCGCAGACCAAGCTCATTCGCCCGTCGGTTTGGGCGGCTGACATTCAGATTGAACTAGCCGCGGACGATGCCACGGAACCGGTCTCCTTCGTTCCGGCCGCGACCGATAAGGGCCTCTTCTTCGACCATCAGCGCGAGCTCGCTCTGCGCATTGCCGACGAGATCCGCCAGACCCCGTCGATCGCCGCGTGCATCAGTGACGTCGGCGTTGCCCCCTTCCAGCCCGACCGTCAGACTGGCGAGCCCGTTTATAAGCCTGAAGAATACCAGCGCAAGCGCTTCGCATCGGTTGCCCGTCGCCACGCCGTCGAGCGCATTCGCACTGCCATCAACCCGACGCGCAAGCATCGCATTCGTTACCTATTGGCCAATATGTTCAGCATCCCAGGCGTGGTCCTGGCTGATGGTCGCGAAGTGACGTTCGAAGAGCCGATGCGCAACGAAGTGAGCATCCTCATGCACGCAGCCAGTCAGAACTACCGCAGCCTCCTGGGTTGGGAAAGTCCATCCTCCGAAGTTGAGGTTCCAGGTGGCGGCAAGATCAAGAGCGGCTGGCTCACGGGGGTTCTCGTGGTACCCGAGTGACGTTCAGGGGCGCTGGCGGCGCTCGTAGCGGTACAGTAGCCAACCAACGCCCAGCATGGCCGGCAGGCCAATGAGCGGCCAGAGTGATTCGTTGAGTAACAGGTCGCCGCAAACCGTCGAGATGATGACGAGTGGCAGGAGACGGTCGAGGAAGCGGCTATCCGTCCGCCGCATGATTTCGAAGTACAAGATGTAGGGCAGGACGGCAAAGATGCAGACGAAGCCGATGCCCTGCCAGATTTGGGTGACGGTCAGACTAGCGAGTGGGGTGAGCGGTAGTAGGACGAACGAACAGAGGAGGCCGATGGATGACACCCAAAGCAGGAAGGTGGGGTAGCGGGTGCGGATGTTGATCGTCTGCTGGTAGCGGTAGCTGGCGGCCGAGTAGGTGGCGAAGGCGATGGAGCCCAGAATGGCCGCGGCTACGCCGTAGAGCGTCGGCGGGCTGAAGACTAATGCTGCGCCAATCGAGACCATGACAACGGCCATGGCGAGAATCGGACCGAGCGTCGACTCACGACGGGAAAGCGAGCGCAGGATGGCCGTGCCGAGAACGCCGGCCACGATTGCCAAGATGTAAATCGTGGGACTGACGGACTTCAGGGCGGCGTACGAGGCGACACTGGTCACGAAGAGCGCTAGGCCAGACACGATGAGGGGTGTGCTATGGACGGGGATGTTCACCAGTCGGCCGCGATTGCTGTGCTGGAGGGTGAGATGGGCGGCGATGGAGATAGCCAGGAAGGCGGTGAAACGGATGATCGTCAGCGCCGGCACGGACATGTGCTGTGTCAGTAGGGCGTGGGCGAAGACGGGGTCGAGTCCCCAAAGCAGAACGAGGACCATCGTCGAAATAATCGTGAACGGTCGCTGCCAGCGCGGCTGCAGCATCCAGTCATTGTTGGGCAGACGGGAGTGAAGATAGGTCTCGATGGAATCCACTTGTTCTTCCGAGAGCGTCAGTACGGCCTGCAGAACTTCATGGCCGTTGCGCTCCTGCACGAACATCGACTTGGGCCCAAGGCTCCGTGTCCATGTGATCCAGCGGTCGAGGTCCTGGCCGTGCTCATTACTGATGCTGAGTTTCCAGACGCGTGAACTGTGCGTTTTGTATCCCAGTGCCGAGGTGAAAACCATGAGTGTCTGCTGTACACCGATCTTTCCCTCCGCCAGTTGGACCAGTAGTTCGTCAATCGACTGGAGACCGAGTGTGGCCAGGCCTTCATCAAAGACCTTTGGATTGAGTTCGGACAAGCCAGGCCAGCCGTGGCGCCGTAGGCCCACGTCGAGCAGCGTCTGTCCGAGGAGGATCTTGTCCTCCAGCGGTGCGCGGGCGAGCTCTTGGCGGATGAGGGTCGAGGCCAGTCCGGACTCGACATAATTGAGCCATTCACGCGTCGCCTGCACGTCGCGCGCGTACGAAGCGTCGATGACGTCACCCTGGGAGAGAGGCTGGTCGAATGTGGCTGGCTCGCCGTTCACGCGGATGCTTTCGGTCCGTGTTGCATCCTCGCCGCGTAGGTAGAAGACGGCGTCGAGCGCTGTCGCCCCGCTCGGGACCGTGACCGATTCTTCCTTAGAACCATGGACTACGATCTCGGTGCCAAGCAGATCACGCTGGAGGCCAGTCCAGAAGGCTTCGCTCTGGAAGGCGGTGCCTTCTGCCAAAGGCGAGATACGCTCTGTCCAGGCCAAAGCGTGGCTGGGGTGGTGCTTATCGCGCGGACCGAAGCAGTTGGTCGTGACGCCGCGGTGGGCGTAGGCGTCCATCGCCTTGGTGCGCATCTTGCAGCGCACTCTGCGACCGTCGGGCAGGATGATCGTCGTGTGGATACCGCGGTAGCCGTTAATGGCAGGGGCGTTGATGTAGTCGTCGAACGTCAGACGCTGTAGGCCCCAGTTCTGATGAATGATGCCAAGGACGGTGTAGCACGCATCGATGGACGGGCAGATGAAGACGGCGTTGATCTGGGCCATGCCGCTAGCGCTGCCAAGATGGTAGAACGTTCGGAGTTTCTCCCACGACAGCGCCTCCGCGTGGATTGTCGTGTTGGCGGGCAGGACCGCCGCTAGTTTCTGCTGGATCCCAGCGACGATGGTGGCGCCAATCTTCTGGTTCTCTTTGGCCAGATTCTGGAGCTTCTTAAAGAGGTCCGGTTCCAAAACAGCCAGCGACTGGCCGGCCAATTCCTCGCGCAGATCCTGCAGACAGAGGCGGTCCGCGATCTTCACAATCGTGTCGAGTGTTTCCTGTGCAAATGATCGTTGTCGCTCGGGAGGCAGGCCGCCGACTGTGAGCATGTTGTGCCAGCGGTCCACGAGCTTCACGATCATGATGCGCACATCCTGTTGCATGAGCGTGAAGACCTTACGCAGCGTTTCGATTTGCTCGTCGTGCGACGGTGAAGTCAGATCGGACGCCGTTAGCTTTGTGACACCGTCAATGATCGTGGCGACATCGGGGCCGAATTCTTTGCGTACCTTCTCAAGGGTGACGGTCGTGTCTTCGATGGTGTCGTGGAGCAGGGCGGCGATGATCGTGTCGGCGTCGGCACCCATGCCGGCCAGGCGCTCGGCGATGGCGATCGGGTGCGTGAAGTAGGGCTCGCCGGATTTGCGCATCTGGCCGTCGTGGGCCTCTTTGCCCATCTCGAACGCCCGACGGACCCGCTCCTGATCAGAAGCAGTCAAACCCTGCAGATGCCTGCCGAAGTCATTCCACTGCATGGACCGACATCTTACGCCGTTCGAAGGGCCCGAGACAATGATCTTTTGCTCTTTCTCTACGGCTGAACGGCCTCCGCAGGCTTTCGTGACTGGCATCCTTGCCGCCCGATGCCGCTGGCCGCTACGCTCGGGCCGTGCCTGGATTCATCATTGCCCTCCTCACTGTTGCCGGCCTGACCGTTTTTGAGACGATTACCAGTTTCGATAACGCTGTCATTAATGCCGAAGTCCTCGGCACTATGCGGGAGAAATCGCGCCGCTGGTTCCTCCTTTGGGGCATGCTCATCGCGGTGTTTTTCATTCGTGGTGTGTTGCCTTGGCTTATCGTCTGGGCCTCGCTGCCCGGTCTTGGGCCCGTCGGCGCACTCACGGCCACCTTCAGCAGCGATCCCGCGGTGATTCAGGCAGTGAAGCAGTCCGCTCCGCTCCTGCAACTTGGCGGCGGCGTCTTCTTGCTCCTCCTTTTCTGCCACTGGCTCTTCTTGGAACCAAAGTCATTCGGACTGCCGACTGAGCGCTTCTTCATGCGCCAGGGGGTCTGGTTCTTCGCTGTCGCGTCGCTCCTGCTCCTCGGAATTGTCTGGGAATCGATTCAGATCAGTCCGCTCCTCGCTTTCTCGGCAGTCGCCGGCTCCACGGCTTTCTTTATTACTCACGGCTTCAAGCAGAATGCAGAGCTGCAGGAGCGCGAACTTTTGCACAGCCACTCCGGACTCTCGGATGTCAGTAAAATTCTCTATCTCGAGGCGATTGACGCGACGTTCTCCATCGATAGCGTTCTCGGCGCGTTCGCGTTCACCCTGTCCGTACCGCTCATCCTCCTTGGCAACGGGTTTGGCGCCTTGATTGTGCGCTGGCTGACGGTCAGCAACATCGAGCGCGTGAAGCGCTATCCGCTCCTGAAGAACGGTGCCATGTACGCCGTACTGTTCCTGGGCGTCTTCATGGTCCTTGAGGCGTTCGGGGCCGACGTACCAGAATGGGCATCACCGGTGTGCACCATTAGCGTCATCGCTCTGGCGTTCTGGGCCTCGCTCAGACATCCGATCGCCGCGACTCACTGACCGAGACGATGAGCGGCCTTCACGGAGTTCGTTTCGAGGAGCATGACTTCGGGCCAGGCGAAAAGACGCAGGCGCATCAACGACTCGCCAGCACCGCGCGTGATGGCGAGAGTTGTGTGATTTCCGACAGTGAAGAGGCCCTGGTCAAAGTGCTGACCGAGTTTACTGGGGATATGGCTGAGCGGTCCGTACCACGGCAGACGGACCTGCCCGCCGTGCGTGTGGCCAGCCACGACTAGATCGGCGCGTAGGGCCAACGTATCGAGAATGATGTCCGGCTGATGTGAGAGGAGGATGGTTGGCATCCCCTCGGGGATGGCGTTGAAGGCCTTGTCCAAATTACTGTGGTCGGACCAGATGTCATCGATGCCGACGACGGCGAACGTTTCGTCTCCTTCACGCACAAAAGCGCTGGCGTTACGTAGGACGCGGATGCCGAAAGATTGCAGGGTGGCGGTGACGGCATCGCTGCGGTCGGCGTGAATTTCTGGCGTCTGTAGATCGAGGGCGAGGAATTGCCCAACATCATGATTGCCAGAAACGGCGAAGACGCCGAGTGGCGCCGAGAGTCCGCCCAGTGGTGCCAGCGCCGTCAGATCGCTCTTCTCATCAAACAGGAAGTCTCCGGCGATGAGGATAATGTCAGGTAGCTGTGCGTTCGTCTCGTCGACGAGGCGCTGCACGAAGGTGGCGTCCTTGTACGGACCGACGTGGATATCGGACAGCACAGCAATCTTCAATGGGGCCGAGATGGGAAAGGCGGTAGGGAAGCGGTCGACGACGATGATTTGTGGTTCGACGAAGGCGGCGTAGGTCACGGTCAGAGCGCCGAGGGCAGCCAAGAAGCACAGGAGTTTCACTGGCCATCGTTTATACCAGCGGTAGTGGCGGTGGATTCGGAGCCAGAAAATGCAGAAGAGAGCGACGGCGATGCCCGTCGTGATCGTCAGGAGGATGAGGAAGTCCCAACCGAAGACGGAGGGATTGAGCAGGAACATGTCGGTTCGGGGAGGCGGAGAGGTAAACCAACTCTACTGGTCTGTTGCGCGCGGCCGCAACTCGTCATGAAGGGCAGGGGTGTGGTGACAACATGACGCTAAAAGGCGGATGCTCTCCGCGAGTAGCATCCGCTTTTGTGGTCAAAAGGTGACAGTCTTATTTCGGCTTCGCCGGCTGCACGTTCGTCACGCGGGAAGCGCTGCTCTTGGCAGTCGGGGCGGCGATGCGCGCGGGCTTAGACGTCGTCGTCTTCGTCGCGCGCGAGCTGCGTTGCATCGGCGGCGGAGTCGGACGGCTCGTCGGCTTCTGCGGACCGGAAGCACAGGCGGCCAGAGTCACTGACAGGGCGGTGGCGAGTGACAGCGTGATAAACTTCTGAAACTTGGAGGATTGCATGCGGTAAGCATGATCCCGAGGGCACTTTCCGGGCAACTACGACATGGTGCGCGAAGCGTGTCCCTGTGGTCCAATCGTTCATGACTTCTTTTTCAACATATCTTTTAGATACGTACCGGTGTGGCTGGCAGTGACCTGCGCCACGGTTTCGGGTGTGCCGGTGGCCACCACGGCGCCGCCGCCGTCACCACCCTCGGGACCGATGTCGACGATGTAGTCGACGGACTTGAGCACGTCGAGGTTGTGTTCGATGACGAGGACGGTATTGCCTTTCTCTACGAGGCGCTGGAGAACATCGAGCAGGCGCTGAATGTCGTCGAAGTGCAGACCTGTGGTCGGCTCGTCGAGGATGTAGAACGTCGAACCGGTGGCGCGCTTCAGAAGTTCCGTGGCCAGCTTTACGCGTTGGGCCTCACCTCCGGAGAGCGTCGTGGCGCTCTGGCCGAGGCGCAGGTACCCGAGTCCCACATCCGAAAGCGTCTGGAGTTTCTTCTGAAGAACGGGAATGGCGCTGAAGAATTCGCTCGCCTCCAAAATCGTCATATCCAAGGCTTCCGCGATGGTGCGGCCCTTGTAGGTCACTTCGAGGGTCTCACGGTTGTAGCGCTTGCCCTGACAGACTTCACAGGTGACGAAGACATCGGGGAGGAAGTGCATTTCGATGCGCTTACTGCCGTCGCCTTCGCACTCTTCGCAACGTCCGCCCTTCACGTTGAAGCTGAAACGTCCGGGGTTATAGCCGCGCGTCTTCGCTTCAGGTGTGCCGGCGAAGAGATCGCGGATGTCGGTGAAGATGCCCGTGTACGTCGCTGGGTTACTACGCGGCGTGCGGCCAATGGGGGATTGGTCGATGACGATTGCCTTGTCCAAGTGTTCAAGGCCGTCGATAGAGCCGACGTCCTGCGGCTTGGTGTGGGCTTTATTCAGCACGCGCAGCAGCTCGGGGGCGAGAATGCCGTGGATGAGACTCGACTTGCCTGAACCCGAGACGCCCGAGATGCCGATGAGCGTGCCGAGCGGAAGTGAGACGTCGACGTGGCGCAGGTTGTGATGGTGTGCGTCCTTGATTTCGATCGTCTTGCCGCTGCCCGGGCGACGTTTCTTGGGGATGGTGATGGACTTGCGTCCGCTCAGGTACTGGGCGGTGACAGAGTCGGAGGCGGCGATGAGTTCCTTTGGCGATCCCTGAGCGACGACCGTGCCACCGTACTTGCCGGCTCCCGGACCAATTTCGATTAAGTGGTCGGCGGCCATCATTGTTTCTTCGTCGTGTTCCACGACGAGCACGGTGTTGCCAAGGTCGCGCAAGTGCGTGAGGGTTTCAATCAGGCGGGCGTTGTCGCGCTGATGGAGGCCGATGCTCGGTTCATCCAGCACGTAGAGCACGCCTTGTAGGGCTGAACCGATCTGTGTGGCAAGACGGATACGCTGAGCCTCGCCGCCCGAGAGTGTGGAAGCCGAGCGTGAGAGTGTCAGGTAGGTGAGGCCGACATTCTGGAGGAAGTTCAAGCGGGCGAGGATCTCCTGCAGGACCTTCTTCACGATTGTGAATTCATAGTCGCTTAAGCTCTCCTTCGTCTTCGATTCGGGCAGGAGCGACGAGAAGAAGGTGCGCAGATGGTCGACGCTCAGCTCGGTGGCGTCCACGATATTCTTGCTGCCCACCGTCACGCCGAGTACTTCTTTGCGTAGGCGCATGCCGTTGCAGTCGTTGCAGGGCAGTTCGAGCATGTATTCCTCGATCTGCTGGCGGACGTAGCTTGAGTCCGTCTCGTTGTGGCGTCGCTCAAGGTTGGGGATGACACCTTCGTACGTCGTCTTATAGGAGCCCTCGAACGCGCGCGTGCCGACTTCGACCTGCAGCGGGTGCGGGTAGCCGTGGAGGATGATGCGCTTGTGTTCGGGCTTCAGGTCCTTCCAGGGTGTATCGAGGCTAAAGCCGACTTCGGCCGAGAGGGCCATGAGTAGTTGCATCATGAAGCCCATACGACTGGCTGATGTTGCCCAAGGGTGGATGGCGCCTTCATTAAGCGTCAGGTTCTGATTGGGGATGATGGCGTCCTCGTCCACGCGCAGCAGCGAGCCGAGGCCATGACAGGTCTCGCAGGCGCCGTGCGGCGAGTTGAACGAGAAGCTGCGCGGTTCGATTTCGGGAATGCTGAGCGTCGGATGGTCGAAACAGGCGAAATTCTGCGAGAAGCGGATCACGTCCTCGGTCTCGCTGTCCATGACGGACATGCGGCCTTCCCCCTTCCGTAGAGCCAATTCCACGGAGTCGGCCAGGCGGGTGCGGTTGGGGTTCACGCCACCTTCTTTCGTCTCCAGGTCGCGAACGACCATACGGTCCACGACGATCTCGATCGTGTGGGCCTTCTTCGGGTCCAGTGTCACTTCCTCATCCACGGTGATGATCTTGCCGTCGATGCGCATACGAACGAAGCCCTCGCGTCGGATGCTATCGATGATCTTCGTGTGCTCGCCCTTGCGGCCTTCTACGAGCGCTGCGATCAGATAGATCTTCTTACCGGCGGGCAGACGGCTGATGGTGTCGACGATTTCGCTGGAGGTTTGGCGCTGCAGTAGCTTGCCGCATTCGTGGCAGTGCACTTTGCCGACCTTGGCCCAGAGCAGACGCATGTAGTCGTAGATCTCCGTGACGGTGCCGACCGTAGAGCGGGGATTACGTGGGGCGGTTTTCTGGTCGATGGAAATGGCCGGCGACAGACCTTCGATGGATTCCACATCGGGCTTTTCCATCTGTGCGATGAACTGGCGGGCGTAGGCCGAGAGACTCTCGACGTAGCGACGCTGACCTTCGGCGAAGATCGTGTCGAAGGCGAGCGACGATTTGCCCGATCCGGACACGCCCGTAAACACCGTCAGCTTCCCGCGGGGGATGGTGACGTCGATGTTCTTCAGGTTATGCATCTTCGCTCCGCGAACGACAATCTTGTCCATAAAGAGAAAAAGGGTACGCAAAAACGGCCCGCGGCGGCGCGACGGGCGCGAGCCCACAGCGTACAGATCTGGGGGCGTTTTGTCCAGGGTCTAGCTCTGTCTTTCGATTTCAGGGTACAGTCGCAACATGTTCACCGGAATCGTCGAAACCGCCGCTGAGGTCCTCGAGAGGACGGATCACTCCCTCCTTATAAGGAGGCCGGAGTTTTTCACGGACATTGCGCTCGGCGCCAGCATTGCCGTGGCTGGCACGTGCCTCTCCGCCGTGCGCATCACGCCGGAGTCCATTGGCTTCGACATCGTCCCCGAGACATTCGCTCGCACTACGCTTGGCCGCCTCCGGCCGGGTGATACGGTGAACCTCGAGCGTTCCATGCTCGCCGGCGCCCGCTTCGAGGGCCACGTCGTGCAGGGGCACATCGAGGGTGTGGGGGAGGTGATGGACAATAAGGATTTCGGCTCCGGACAGGGCTGGAAGCTCATCATCAAGATCCCCCAAGATCTTCTTGGTGCCGTCGTGCCCAAGGGGTCGATCGCCATCGAAGGCGTCTCACTGACCGTGGCTGCTCTCGAGGGTGATCGCTGCACGATTGCTCTCATCCCGCACACGCTCGAGGTGACGACGCTCGGCCGCCTCAAGGCCGGCGACGGCGTGAATCTTGAGACCGACATCATGATGCGCGGACTCAGTCGGCTGCTCGCGCTGACGAAATAAGCCCTAGATGATGAGGGAAACCGCCTTCTGGACATCCGTCAATTGAACAACAAAAATGTTCATGTAGGCTTTGGTCGATGAATCCTCCCTCTCGCTCCGCCACGTCCTTCGTGGCCGCATCCTTGGTTTCTCTCGCGCTCATCCTGCCTGCGCAGGCTGCGCTCTTCACTGACGTCCCCGACGGCAGCGCCTATCAAGGCGCGGTCGAGGGCCTCACGCTGCTCCACATCGTGAACGGCTATCCCGACGGGACCTACGGTCCGCGTAAACCTGTGAATCGCGCCGAGTTCCTAACCCTCCTCTTCCGTGCCGCACATCTGACGGCCGACGAAGGCAGTCGTCTGTGCTTCAAGGATGTGGAGGCTGGCAGTTGGTATGAACACACAGTTTGCAGCGCACTTACGCTCGGTATTGTGAAGGGCTATGACGACGGCACCTTCAAGCCCAATAAAGAGGTGAGCCGCGGCGAAGCCGCGAAGATCATTGTGACAGCCTTTGGCCTGTCTCTCGACGGTGTGAACGCCACGAGTATCGCTAAGACGTTGAGCGACATTCCGGCTGACCGTTGGGATGCTCCGTATCTACAGCTGCTTGTTGAGCGCGGCGTACTGCCGTTGCCCGGCCAGGCTGGTGCGGCGTACCACTCCGACTGGCCACTCATTCGCGGTGATGCCGCTCTGATGATCTGGAGCATGTTGCAGTCGCTCCAGCGATTGCCGATCAGCTCGTCGAGTTCCAGCGTCGAGTCATCGTCCAGCAGCGTTCAGTCCTCCTCGGTGGCATCGTCATCGTCTGCTACGACGTCATCGTCGGTCGCATCTTCCGTGTCTAGCCGCTCGAGCTCGGTGTCGTCTGCCTCGCCCGACACGCCGACGATCGAGAATATCACTCTACCCTACAGCGGTGAGGGCACTGTGAGTAAGGGTCGCGCCTCCGTCTATCGATTCTCGTTCAAGGCCACCAAGACCATCACTGTGACAGTGAAGGGCGGAATGGATGCACTCACGACGCCGACCTGCCGCCTCTTTAAGCTCGGCAGCGGCGGCATCTCCAATGAATACTACTTCGGCACCGTCTCGGCCGGCAGTTGCTTGATGCGCGTGACGCTTGGCAGCGGCGACTATCAACTAGAGGTGAATAGCAACGACCACTACTCCGGCTATTCGATCGCTGTGGCCGAGGGCAAGAGTGACGGCAATGATGGATTCTCGCAGGCTGCTGCGCTCAGCTACAACGGGCCTGTGATCCGTGGATCACTCCTCGCCACCGACTACGGTCAGTACTACAAGTTCAAAGTCACGGTCGCGACGACCATGCGTCTCGATCAACAGAGCGACGCTGGCACACTGAAGTGTCTCGTCTTCCCCGGCGACGATGTGGAGCTCGAAAGTTTCTCCGGCCCGACCTGCAACGCCGACTACAAGTATCCCGTTGGCACCTATACGGTGTGGATTGGACACGATCCAGCCGGTCTGACGCGTCACACTTTCAGTCTTAGTTTGCATTGATCGCCGCGTGGCTTCTTATCGCATAAAAACAAATGAACGATCTTCTGTACCGCTCTAACGGTACAGAAGATCGTTCGATGATCTCATCATAGTTTGACATTGATCGCCGCATGAATCGATTCACAGTTTCGTGCTGCGCGATACAATGAAATCCGTTTTACCCTCCTTCCCAAAAACGTATGCCTGTGAAAAAGAAGAAGAAGCCGGCCGCGAAGAAGAAGAAGACGACGACGAAAAAGAAGAAGAAGAAGTAAGCATTCGTCTCAATCTTGAAGAAACGCCGGCGCAAGTCGGCGTTTCTTTTTGTGTGCGTTCGCGCCTTATTTCTTCTTGGCCGCACGCTTCAGAGTGCTGTTCTTCTGGACGACGATCTTCCCATCCTTTGCATCGATCTCGACGTTGTCACCATCAACGATGTTGCCCTCGATCACCTGGAGTGAGAGTTCGTCGAGGATATCCTGTTGCAGCACACGCTTGAGCGGACGCGCGCCATAGGCGGGATCGTAGCCGCGTGCGGCCAAGAAGCCGCGTGCGGCGGGAGTGAGTGTGAGATGAATTGCGCGGCGCGCGAGGCGGTCTTGAATGCGCGCAAACTGGATGTCGACGATCTTCTCGATCTGCTTCTCGGTGAGTGGCTGGAAAACGATGGTGCCGTCGAGGCGGTTTAAGAACTCGGGACGGAACGTCGCCTTGAGAAGATCATCAACAGCCTTCGTCTGCAGCACCTTTTCGTCGCGGTACTGCGCGATCTCGGCCGAGCCCAGGTTGCTCGTCATGAGGATGACGGCATTCTTGAAGTCGACGGTGCGCCCCTTGCTATCGGTCAGGCGACCGTCGTCGAGGACTTGGAGGAGAACGTTGAACACTTCGGGGTGGGCCTTCTCAATCTCATCGAGGAGGATGACGGTGTAGGGATGACGGCGGACGGCCTCCGTGAGTTGACCGCCTTCCTCGTGGCCGACGTATCCGGGCGGCGCACCGATCAGGCGCGCGACGCTGTGCTTCTCGCCGTACTCGCTCATGTCGATGCGCGTCAGGAGGTTGTCGTCGCCGAAGAGCACTTCGGCCAACGCCTTCGCGAGCTCGGTCTTGCCCACGCCCGTCGGGCCCAGGAAGACGAACGACGCGATCGGGCGGCCTTCTTCCTGTAGTCCCGCGCGGCTGCGGCGCACGGCGCTCGCGACGGCGTGGATTGCCCCCTCCTGGCCGATGACGCGTTCGCCGATCTCATCCTCCAGGTGGAGGAGGCGTTCGCTCTCGGTCGAGAGGATCTTGGTGACGGGCACGCCCGTCCAGCGCGCGACGACGCGCGCGATGTCTTCCTCGGTCACTTCTTCTTTGAGCAGCGAGCTGCCTTGCTGCACAGTCTTGAGCTTCTTCTCGGCGCTGGCCACGGCCTTCTCGAGGTCTGGTAGGAGTCCGTAGCGAATCTCGGCGGCGCGCTGGAAGTTGCCCTGGCGTTCAGCCTGGGCGGCCTCCTCCTTGAGTTTTTCGCTCTGCTGGCGCGAGCCTTTGATGACGTCGATGACTTCGCGCTCGTTCTTCCACTGCATGTCGATCTGGCGCTGCTGCTCGCTTAGGTTGGAGAGTTCCTGTTCGATCACCTCCAGGCGCTGCCTGCTGCCATCGTCGCTCTCTTTCTTCAACGCCTCGCGTTCGATTGTCAGCTGACGGATGCGCCGCTCGAGTCGATCGAGCTCCGTGGGCTTGCTGTCCATCTCGATGCGCAGCGTCGAGGCGGCTTCGTCCATGAGGTCGATGGCCTTATCGGGCAAAAAGCGGTCGGCGATGTAGCGCCGGCTCAGTTCCACGGCCGCCACGACGGCGCTGTCGCGGATGCGCACGCCGTGGTGTACTTCGTACTTCTCCTTAATACCGCGCAGGATCGAGACGGCGTCGTCGGGCTTCGGCTCCTCCACCATCACGGGCTGGAAGCGCCGCTCGAAGGCGGCGTCTTTCTCCACGTACAGGCGGTATTCCTTCAGCGTCGTGGCGCCGATCGTGCGCAGCTGGCCGCGCGCGAGGGCGGGCTTGAGCAGGTTGCCCGCGTCCATGGCGCCTTCGCTGCCGCCGGCGCCGATGATGGTGTGGAGTTCGTCGATGAAGAGGATGATCGTGCCGTCCGAACCCTCAATCTCCTTGATGACGGCCTTGAGGCGATCTTCGAACTCGCCGCGGTACTTCGTACCCGCGATCATCGCGCCCAGATCGAGCGCGAGGATACGCTGGTTCTGGATCGAATCAGGAACGTCGCCTTCGATGATTTTGCGGGCCAAACCTTCGACGATGGCGGTCTTACCCGTGCCAGGTTCGCCTACGAGGACGGGGTTGTTCTTCGTGCGGCGCGAAAGAATCTGCAACACCCGGCGGATTTCCTCGTCGCGGCCGATGACCGGGTCGAGCTTGCCGGCGCGCGCCAGGGCAGTGAAGTCCTGGGTGTATTTCTCGAGGGCCTGGTACTTGCCCTCGGGATTCTGGTCGGTGACGCGCTGTTGGCCGCGCAGGGTCTTCAGTTCCTTCAGGACTTGTTCGCTCGTGACGCCGAGGATCTCCTTAAGAGCGGGTTCGTCCAAGAGTCCAAGCAGCAAGTGCTCGGTCGACACGTACTCGTCCTTCAATTTCTCCGCCTGGCGCTTGGCTTCGGCCAGGACACGCTGCAGTTCGCTCGTGGCGTAGGGACCGCTACCGTCCCCGCCGCGTACCGAGGGTTGCGAACCGAGGCGGTGACGCAGTGCAGTGGCGATGTTCTCTGGTTGGCGTTGCAGCTTCAAAAGGAGCGTCGGCACGACGCCGCCGTCTTGCTCGACGAGTGCGACGGCCAGGTGCTCCGGCAGGAGTCCTTGGTGCGCAAGCTCGCGGGCGAGGCTGACGGCGCTCTCGATCGCCTCGGCGGCCTTGGTGGTGTAGCGATTGGCGTCCATAAGCCGTAACGGGAGGGAATTATCACTCAAGATTGTAGAGTGATAATCAGCTATGGTCAAGAATCAGGTGCCCTTTCGGCCTGTGCCTATGTTCGGCCCTGAAATTGACAAAAATCGATTTAAAAGTATTATAACAAAGCCTTTCCCGTCGTTCCCCCTCGTGGGCTCGGGCTTGGCGCCCGATGCTTCACAACGACGGTTCACGTTTCCTTAGTTTCGGAGCGTAGGATGAAGAGCGTCATCGCCCGTCTGTTCCCGGTTCGTCGCTCCACTGCGACGCCCCCCGCCTCGCCGCCTCTCCGCCTCGCCGTTTTGGAAGATCGTACAGTCCCCACTGTCGATGTCTTCAACAAACCCTTGGTCGACACCGTCATCCACGGTGGCGACACGGTCCGCATTGCGGACACGGTGATCCAAAGCAGCACCAACGTCGGTCGCGTCGCCCGCCTGGAATTTGCGGCCGCCGACAACACTAGCCTGAGCGGGCTGCAAAGCGCCCGCGTCCAGATCGATTGGAACAATGACGGCTATCCCGACACCGACGTCGGGCCGGCCGTGATCGACGTCGATGCCGGCGTCCTGACGGCCAAGATTCCGCTTGGTGTGCGCCCCCTCTTCGGAGGATCGCGCCAAGCGCACATCTTGGTCAGCGGGAGCTTCGCGTCCGACGCTCCGGCCTTGAGTGATGAGTTTGGACTCGAGATTCTCTCGGTCCGGACGGTCTCGCTCAAGGGCTATCTCCAACCCGCCGACCATCAGACCTTCGCCGGCGTTCCCTATACGCTCCAAGTCGTTCGGCCGGTGGTCCAAATCCGCCAGTTGAACCTCGGATCGCCGGAAAACGCCTTGCCCAAGCAAACCATCAGGCTGATGGCGTGGGAGGCGTACTCGACGGGGGACAAGAGCATCATCGAAGCCGTGCCGGTGTCGACCCTGAACGGGAATTTCATCTCGTTCGCCAAGCTTGAAGTTTGGGTCGATACCGACGGCGATCTGGTGCCTGACACCGTGGTCGGCACGGCCTACTCACCGTCCGGCTACCGGTCACTCATCAAGCTCGGCAGCGGGGTGATGATCGGCGGCTCGCCCGTGCGCTTCGAATTGCGCGGGACGCTCCTGACTTGGCCCGCCACCGGTCTGGTGTCGGTGGAATTCGATCGCGCTCATATCGACGACCTGCGCGTCGAAGAAACCGACCATGACATCATGGATGGTGTGATTATCAACGGCATCGGCCTGGGCGACATCGCCCTGGCGACCGCCGCCCCGAAGATCTTCAACGTGCTGCCCTCGACCGTTGTCCCGCAGCCCTGACGTGAATCCGTCCGACGCATCGGACCCGCCCCCTGACCGGGGCGGGTTTTTCTTCGTGCGAAAGTGGGGGAGAGCGGTGCTACACTCAAGACGTATGGCCGCCGATTCCTACCACTACAACATCTTCACCGAGCAGGAAGCGCCCTACCAGCTCTGGTTCCAGCGCGTCCGCGCCCGGATCTTCGGGCCCTTCCTCCAGCTCTGTAAGTGGCTTGGCGTCACGCCCCTGACGCTGTCGCTCCTCAGTCTCGCCAGCATGTTCCTGCTGCCGGTGGGCTTTGCGGGCAGTCCCGTGCTCGTCCTTGTCGCCATCCTTCTGCACATGTTCTTCGACGGTACGGACGGTGCACTCGCTCGTCTGCTGAAACAGAACTCCGTCCGTGGCGCCTATATCGACATCATCGTCGACCACCTGGCGCTCATGATCACGGTTCTGACGCTGCAGTGGTACGGCATCGGCAGCGCGTTCTGGATCATGCTCTACGCTACGAGTTACCTGATGCTCGTCGTGCACCTCCTCATCCTGAACATCCGCGGGACGCCCCCGTCCATTCCGGTGATCCGCAGCCGTTACCTGATGTTCCTTGTCGTCGTGCTCCAGCAGTTCGGTGTGCTGACGGTCGATCATCTCAACATCTTCTTCCAGATCGCGGGCATGTACCACGGCGCCGTCATGATCATCTACTTCTTCCTGCTTGGATGGAGTCTGCCCTCATGATCGCCATCGGCGCGACGATTCTCGCCTACGGACCGGCGTATTTTGCCAACATGGCCCCGCCGCTGGCGAAGGCCTTGCAACTGCCGGGGCAGCGCCCACTTTGGGAAAGACGCCTCGGTTCGCACAAGACGTACCGTGGCCTCGTGACGGCCGTCATTGGCGGTGCAATTGCTGGTGGTTTGCTGCACTATCTCGCCTTTGGTTGGTACGCGGATCACACTCCCGTCGTATCGGTCGCTACCGGGGCCCTCGTCGGTCTGGCCGCCATCCTGGGCGACGCCCTCAAATCCGCCGTGAAGCGCGCGCTGAAGGTGCCCGCCGGTCAGCCCTTCGTGCCTTGGGATCAAATCGACTTCGTGCTCGGCGCCTCGCTTGTCATCGTCCCACTGGGCATCGCACCGTGGTGGATGGCGCTCCTCGCGCTCGCCATCACGCCGCTGCTGCACTTGCTCGTGAACATGGGTGCGTACCTGCTGCGGATGAAGGACGTGTGGTGGTGAATGGGTGTGATGGTGCCCCCGGCAGGATTCGAACCTGCGACCACCTGGTTCGAAGCCAGGTACTCTATCCAGACTGAGCTACAGGGGCAGTAGCCGTAGCATAGTTCAGGCCGGACCAACGCGCAGGCACTTTTTTCGGCCCTTAGCAGCAGCAGCCGCACTCATCGTGGCCGTGATCGTGCTCGGAGGGCTTGGGCGGGTAGTTTTCTGCGACGACGGCCATCCCGCCGTACCACTCAGGCTCGCCGAGTACGCCGCCATCCTCCTTGGTTTTGAGTGTTTTGGCATTCTTCGGATCCTTGTGTGCGGCGCAGAAGTCGTCCCACTCCTTCTTGCTCGGCCAGGTGTTGATGATGACGATGTCGGTCGGCTTATCGTTGGCTTGAATGACGAGCGTGCCGAAGGCGCCGCACTCAGGGAAGAGGCGGGCGTTGACGTCGAAGGCATCTTTCCAGCGCTGATAGTCGGCGACGGTATGACGGGTGTAGGTGACGTACATAGGGCCAAAGCCTAGCAGGCGGGCGACAGGTGAGCGAGGAACTGGTAGAATGGGGGGTGATGGCGCTGCACGACGACGAAGACGAACTGCCGATCACCTCCCACCCGGAGAATTTCACAAAGGCCGATCATGGCCGGAAGGAGAGTTTGCAGCGCAAAGCCTCGGCCAAGGGCAAGCTGCTGGAGCTGAAGCGTGCAGCTCTCCGTGGCCAAGTAGAGGTGAAGAATATGAAACAGCTCGATGAGCTAGATCGGACACAAGCGCCTACTTCCGCCCAGCGGGAAGCCGAGCGCCCGGCCCCGGGTAGCCGTCAGGAGTTTGGGACAAAATCCAACGCCGATCAGGCCAAAGAGGACCTTCAAACCGCTGGAAAGGTGCTTTCCTCCGATCAATTGGTTCAGGATGCCAAACGGACGGAGGCGGTGAAGCAGGCGGCGGATGAGGAATATCAGCAGGACGCGGGCTAAGCCTTGGCGTAGCGAAGTCCTCTTGCTACCATCTTCGGGCTATTGGGGAGTCGCCAAGTGGTAAGGCAACCGCCTCTGGAGCGGTCATACGGGGGTTCGAATCCCTCCTCCCCAGCCAGCTACAAAGATCGTGATACACCCGTGCGCAAAAAAGAACCCTCACTGCACGTGTGGCAGTGAAGGTTCGGTTGTGTGGGAAGCCACGAGGGCTTCCGCGGTCAAGGTTTAGCATTTTCGGACGGCGGTGAGCCAAATTCCGTCGAAACGTTGCTTGTTCCCGAGTCGAAGAGCACTCAAGCCAAGGGCGTTTGCTCGGAGGGCAACTTGTTCATCGCTCGTGACGGGCTCTGCACAGCGATACCATGCATCGTCACTCAGAACCGCTCGGCCCTCATCGGCCAGGAGGATGAGCAGGGCAGTTGCAGCGACGGCGACAGGTGCGGCTTGCCACTGATTCCCCTTCGTTGTTGCTAGTAGACGCTTCTGTTCATTCCAGTTTAGGCCTTCGGAGTGCGGCGTGCGCAGAATGATGCGGTAAAAACCAGTCTCAGTCACCGAGCCTTTCCAGCCTTTTTCCTCGCACAGGGCATCCTGCTTCATGTGCATCAGGCCTGCTGGACTATGCCGAAGTGTGATGAGATCCCAACCACCGTAGTAGATGACGATTTCACCATCGCCTGCTTCCGGCGGGGTATCGTGACATTCGCAGGGCAGACCGAGGATGCGGCTGACGGCGGGGCTGTCGTAGATGAGGCCTGTGCCGTTATGTACCCGCTCATCTGATCCCGGAAACGAATTCACTATGCGCTCCATCGCGGCTGACTTTGTGTTCAGCATTTTCAGCCAGCGAGTGGGAGTGATTCCGGCGTCCTGCAATCTCCGGAGTCCCACTGCGATCTTCTTGTACGGAAGATCCATGAGCTTCTTACTTCTCGTCGACATCAAACTAATCCTTTACCCGGTTTTCCGGGCGAAACGGATCATGCCGAAGTACCGTCGGCTCGAGCATGTCTCTCCATTCCTGAGTAGAAAGACAAGCGCTCTACATCCAGCGCACGGACGCAGGGTGCTTGTCTCTCCTAACGCTTGGCGATGTTCTGAAAGAGCAAATCATATATTATACTATATATAAATTATGTCAATATATGGATTTTGCGCGGAAAATCAAGAAAAGAGACGAATGACTTGAGACTGCATTACCTCATTCTTTGGCTTTCATCACTGCTCACGCAAACACACTCGCCATCCCCGCAATCAGCAGGATCGTGACGAGCGGGCAGCCGATGTCCGAGAAGAACTTCTGCCAGACGATCTTGCGGTCGCAGTTGCTCCAGATCAGCGCCGAGCCGACGGTCGGGACGACGAAGCAGAGCCAGCTCATGAGCGGGAAGGCAATGGCCATCGCCACGGGGACGCCGTTTTGGATGCTCTCGGTCACCACGAAGACTACGAAGAACGAGGTGAGGAACGACAGTCCCATCTGCGCGCCGTAGAGCTTGGGCATCATCGGCTTGGCTTCTTCCATCTTCTTTTTGCACTCGGCCTCCGAGAGGTGGGTGAACCCAAGGGACTGCATGTGAATCTTCCCCATCGGGGTCGCATTCGAGTACCAGAACGTGCCGACAACGGCCGAAATCACCGTGCCGGCGAGAGTGAGGAGAAGAAGCGTCATCACGCTCAGGTATAGCGGTATTCCCTTGTACCTTCAAGAAGTGCCTCTATTCCTGGTTCCTCGCGGGTGACGTACTTCATAAAATGAGTATTTTATGCTATAATGAAACGAATATGATTTCTCCATCGTCACCGCTGTTTCCTCCGGATGATCGGCGCATTCCTCGCGATGAGGCGGCGTCGATGACACATCGTCTGCGCGAGGCGTTGGGGAAGGACGGGGAGCCGATGTCGTTTGATGAGTTTTCCGCGCACGTACAGCAGTCTCCGCGCATGGCTTCGCCTACGGGTAAGCTGCATGAGGGTGCGCGATCGTTGTTGGCCATCGCGCTCGGAACCGAAAAGAACGCCAACATGGCGCTCTGTGACTCCGTGAAGCGCTACATCGACCAATCGCGCTTCTACGAACTGCGTGATGATCGGGCGAATTTTCTGAGAGGCGATCATGAAGCGGTCTTGCTGTGGGTGGCGGCGCTCGATGAAAACCTGCGTCGAGGCATGATGTTTCAGATTTCGTCGCGCGAGCGGGCTCTGCTCGCTTTTTTGGCGAATGTCTTGGCGAAGGTCTACCAGCGCATTGCTGGCGAGCGGGCGCGCATCCGCCAGGGCATTGACGATGTCCTGACTGAAACCCCGACGGGCGGACAGGGCTTCCTCGATCGAGACCAGTCAGCTCTGACCCTCCTCGATGCCGATCGAGCGCAGCTTCTTGAACTCTGCGACGAGGCGGATGTTCTTTTGTCCGACGTCGGACGCGAAGCGGAGCGACGTTCTCTCAACGTGAGACGTCGCGCAATCCAGCAGGAAATCGATACGCTCGAGGCGGAGTTGAAGACGAAACCTGCAGCTCAGGCGTTGGAAAAAATACAGCGACAGATCGCGGCAGCGGAGACTGCTCAGGATTTGCGGTCCACTTTGATCGCACGTCTTAAGACGCTCATGCAACTTTCCGACGAGCAGCTGAAGGAGCTCGCAGTCCAGCTCCATCTCGATACGCGTGGAGAGACGGTGCTTACTCGTCTGCGCGATCAGGCGCGACGCCTCCACGACACACTCGTATCGGGCCGCGTCGGCAACGCTCTGCCGCGCGAAATGATGGTGCCTGCCGATGGCGACACTTCTACTCGTGATGATCGGTCCAGCGCTCGACGTGAGGCTAGTGACAGCTCTTCTGATGATGACGAGGGGTATCCGACTGAATCGCGACGCACTAGGCACAAGCGTCGCGACCAGCCGGTTGCGCCTATTCCAGAGGAGTCAGCAGGTGATATCAGTGGTGCCGATCTGGATGCACTTCTGCTGCAGCTGGCATCCCGACCGGCAGTGCCGGCTCCCAAGCAGCCGGCCGTCATGCGCAGCTTTGCCGATTTGGCTCGCCCTAAGACGGTCTCTTGGCAAGATACGGCCGTGGATGCCTTGCGCTTGCTCTGTGCGCGTGAGGCGACGGCGGAGTGGAAGCGTCTACAAGAGGTCAGTGCACTTGCGCGCGCACAATCTCCTGCTGATCTACGTTCTTTCGAGCGCAATATGCAACAGGACATGGAGTTCGAACGTGAACGTGTCGGAGTGTTGCGACTTCAGCACCAACTGGGCGTCTTAGACGATGAACTGGCGTTGTTGCATGCCATCCCGTCTCACCTGCCGGCAATTCGTGCTGCCGGTGAACGCCTGCGTCAGTCGCTCTCCGCATCTGCAGTGTCTCAACCGGCCGGCCTCTACACATTGAAATCGCTCCTGATGGTGGCGGACATTCTTGAGAAGCGTGAGCCGGCTTGGGACATGGCCTCCGTCGTCGAACGCTCGCGCAGGTTCCACGCCGGCGCCTCGCATCCATCGTACGCATTCGGTGAGGCAAATGCTCAGGATCTACACTATGATCCGCGGGTGATGCCGTACTTGCTGTTGATGGGATTACGGGCTCATCACCGCGCGAACGGAGAGGCGCCTCGTGCTTGAACGGATATCGGTGGGATGAGGCGGGAGAGTGTTGGGACGTGTTCTTACATCCCCATCCTCTGCAACTCAGCGATGCGGTCTTTCGTCGACGGGTGAGTGGAGAAGAGCCCCTGCAGGCTGTCGAGGAAGTGGCGCTTACCGGCGCCGTCTTCGAGCGGGTCCGCGATGCAGAGCGCGGCGATGCTGCGCTTGCCGTCCAGCTGCTCCACGCGTGGGTCGCTCGTGATCTTCTGCAGGGCGCTGATCAGTCCGCTGGGATTGCGTGTCAGGTAGGCCGACTCCGCGTCCGCGAGGTACTCGCGGCGGCGGGAGATGCCGAGTTGGACGAGGATCGAACCAATGAAGCCGATGATCCAGACGGCGAGAATGGCAAGGAGCACCAAGCCGCCGTTGTCGTTGCGGTCGTTGCTGCTGCGGCGACGGCCGGAGTACCAGAGCGACCGCAGGATGACGTCGGCGAGCAGCTGGATGATACCCACGAGCGTGATGGCGATGAGCATCACGCGGATATCGCGGTTCAGGATGTGGCCGAACTCGTGCGCGAGGACGGCCTCAAGTTCGGACGGCTGAAGCTTATTCAAGAGTCCGCGCGTCACCGTCACCGCTGCTTTGTCGGGTGAAAAGCCCGTGGCGAAGGCATTCATGCTGTCGTCCTCCATGATGTAGACCTCCGGCGTCTTGATGCCGGTGCGAATGGCGAGGTTCTCCACCAGGCGATAGAGCTCGGGGGCATCGGCTTTCTTGATCGGCTTGGCGCCCGACAGCGACAAAATCATGCGTTTGCCGCCCAAAACCATGACGAGCATCCAGACCACGGAGCCCAGGATGATCCACGGGCTCCAGGTGAAGAACAGATCGCCGGCCTGGGTCATGGTGTCGCCGGGGCCGGCCATGCCGTATGCAGCCGCGAGGTAGCTGCCGAGATACAAGATCGCGAGCATCATCGGCGGGAAGAGCGAGAACAACAGCGCGGTGCGCCAACGGTTCTTGCCCATCGCGTCGTAGAACGTCTGTGAGAGCGCGGGTGCGGCCATACGGGCGGAGAGGGGAGCCGGTTAGAACTGGACCTTCGGCGTGGCCGTCTCGGCGCTGTCCACCTGGAAGAACTCGGCCTTCGTGAAGCCGAAGTTGCTGGCGATGAGGTTCGTCGGGAACTGCTCGACCTTCGTGTTGAGCTCCTGAACCATCTGGTTATAGAAGCGGCGGGCAGCCTGGATTTTGTCCTCGGCGTCCACGAGCTCTTGCTGGAGGTGCAGGAAGTTCTGGTTCGCCTTCAGTTCCGGGTAGGCCTCGGCCACGGCGAAGACGGACTTGAGTGCACCCGAGAGCATGCTCTCGGCGGCCTGTGAGTCCTTCAGGTTGCCGGATTGGCCGGCGGCGATGGCGCGAGTGCGGGCATCCGTCACTTTCTGGAAGACATCCTTCTCGTGCTGAGCGTAGCCCTTCACGGTTTCGATGAGGTTCGGGATGAGATCCCAGCGGCGCTTCTGTTGCACGCCGATGTCCGAGAGCGCCTCCTTCATGCGGTTACGAACCGTGACGAGGCCGTTGTAGGCACCCATTAAGTAGAGGCCGACGAGGACGACGATGCCAAGGAGAATTAAGGAAGTCATGGGTGGGGGAAGAAACGATGACGGCATCATACTCCTCCGGCGCCAGTGTTGGTTCCAGATTCTGCGGAAATTCACCGCATGTTTCGTCACAGAAAAGGCCGCCGAAGCGGCCTTCCTGAGTCCCGAGAGAAATCGAGGTTACTGCGCGGCGGCGCTGCTGCTACTGGCGACGTCACCGTCGTCATCGCCGTCGGCGTCTTTTTCACCACCGTCATCCGGGCGGCCTTGGCCCATCATCCAGCCGCCGCCATGGCGACCGCCGCCCATCATGTCGCCATCGGGGCGCGGGGGGAGCGTGACGCCGTGTTCCTCGGCGATCTGGGGGATGGTCTTACCGGCATCGAGCTCGTTCTTCAGCTGGTCGGCGGTGATGCCGAGTTTGGCGGCGAGCTTCTCGGGGTTCGGGCCGTCACGTCCGCCCATCATGCCGGGTCCGCCGCGTCCCCCGTGAAAGGGCAGCATGGCCGACTTTAGATCGGCGTTGGCGGAAATGGCTGCTTCAAAGGCGGCGCGGGCGTCGTCGTTGGCTTTCTTCACCGCCGCTTCGCGCGCGGTGTCATCCGTGATGGCGAGGGCCGCGGTCAGCGCGTTCTTATGCGCCTCGATCGTGCTCTTCTGGAGCGTCACGAACGCGTCGACGTTCTTCAGGAAGCCGTCGTCGCGGTCGATCATCCCCTGCACTTGAGCGATGGTCGGAGCGGGGCGATCGCCGCCCAGCCACGACGGGGCGCCGGCGGCGCTCGTGACTTGCGCCAAGATCGGCACGGCCAGGGCGAGGGTGGAGAGACCAGCAATGACACCGAGTGTGAATTTGTTCATCTTCATGTGGTGGTGGGGAAAGAAACTAGAACGTGTGGTTAACCGCGACCACTGTACGCAGCCCGGTTTAAGGGACGATTAAGAACCGGCCGGCAGCGGTTTCTTGGGTGGCGGGACGGGTTTTAGGCCTGGCGCTTCTCGCGCCATCGCTTCTCCATCTGGCCGATGCGGTCGTGGTCGAAGCCGAAGTAGTGGGCGATCTCGTGCCAGAGCGTCTCACGCACGAGGTCGGCAATGGCCTCCTCACTCTCGGCCACGCGTTCGATTGACTGTGTGAAGAGGCTGATCTTGTCCGGCAGCTTCACGCTCATATCACGCCCCCACACCGTCAGCGGCACGCCTTCGTACAGGCCAAGCAGCAGCCCCCGCCGTTTCGGCGGCGCGCCCTCGTCGATCACGATCGCGACGTCCGCAAGTTTCTCTTTGATCGGCTCCGGCAGGGCGTCGATCGCATCTTGCACGATGGCTTCGTAGGTCGCTCGCTCCATAGTGGCAGTGTACGCCCCAGGAGTATGCTCGCTCCATGCGCACCCCACCCCTCCCCGTTCTCCTTGCCCGTCTCGGTCTGGCGTTCTGCTTTCTTGGATTCGGCATTTGGGAGCTCGTCGCCCCACGTTTGTGGACCGCGTACTTGCCGTCCTATCTCAGCACCTTCCACCCCATCGCACTCATTCTGATCCACGGCGCCGTGCTTACCTTTGCCGCGCTTGGCGTGCTCTCGGGCTGGCGCCCGAAGTTCTTCACCGCCCTGGCAGCGCTCGTGTTGTTCGATATCTGCCTGGAAGTCTTCTTACAGGACGGCTTCACGGACGTCTTCATCCGCGATATCGGCTTACTACTCTTCACGCTCGGCCTGACGGCCGAGGCCTGGCAGAAGCCACGTGCCTAAATCCGGCTCAGTCCTTCACGCAGGTGCCACCGGCGTCGGGATACGTCTCTTTGATCTCGCAGTGCAGACCCGTCTGGCACTGGAACCCGGCGATGCCGCCGCAGAACTGTCCTTCGCCGCGCGGCGCGCGCGGATCGGCGGCCACCGACGCATCGGCCGCTGACGCGTCGCTGTCGTCATCTTGGTCGTCGTTCTTCACCGGTGCGGGTTTCTGATCTTCCGGCACGACGATCATGCCGGCCGAGCCGTCGCTGGCGATCTCGGTTGTGCCGCTCAAACTGATGTGGCCGTCCTCATAGTCCACCTGCACAGTGTCGGCATCTTTCCACTGCAGCTTGGTAACGTAGAAGTGGCCACCGAGCACCGCCGGCGTCGGGGAGAGATCGGCGATGTGTTCACGAATGTACGTTTCAGCTTTCACTTTCAGGTCGGCTGGCGGTTCGTTTGATGAGAGCGGCATACACGCCGTCATGAGGCCACACATGGCGAGCATGGCCAGGGCAAAACGGGGGAGTGCGGTGGTGGTCGACATGGAGGTGAGGGGAGAGAGGGCTAGGGTTTGAGGTCGTTCGATCGTTGCCAGTCTTACCGCCATTCTCGATGTCGGTCCAGTTTTGACTGGCAGAGCCCGAGAGAAAGGGGTGGGCCTGTCGTCGATTCTTTCGTAGAATATGAAAGTCCCCATGCGTGTCATCCTCATCACTGATGCCTGGCAGCCCCAGGTTAACGGCGTAGTCCGCGTCCTGACCTCCCTGCGCAACGAGCTCCTTCGCCAGGGGCACGAAGTCGAAGTCGTGGAGCCGTCGCTCTTCAGTGCCTTCCCGCTGCCGTGGTATCCGGAGATCAAGATGACGTACCACATCAGCCGTTCGGCCTTGCGGCGCTTCATCACGCCGCCGTGTGTCGTCCACATTGCCACCGAGTTCGCCATCGGCCTGTGGTTTCGCCACGCTTGCGAGAAGTACGATATTCCCTTCACGACGTCCTACCACACCGACTTCCCCGCCTACTGCAAAAAGTACGTCGGTATCCCGCGCCGGCTCTCGTACACGTACCTCAGGTGGTTCCATCGCCCGTCGCAGGCCGTGCTCGTTTCCACGCCGACGATGAAGCACACCCTCATGCGCCGCCGCTTCAAGAACGTTCGCCTCTGGGCCAAGGGCGTCGATCCCGAGTTCTTCCACCCGCGACCGTCCGTGCTGCCGGCCGGCAAGCCCGTCTGCATGTACGTTGGCCGCGTGGCGAAAGAGAAGAACATCGAGGCCTTCCTGCGTGCCGAAACCGACGCGCGCAAAGTGGTGGTGGGGGACGGGCCGATCCTGAAGAAGTTGCAGAAGAAGTACGGAGATGTGCGTTTCATGGGCAAGCTCGAAGGCGAGGCCCTGGCCGAGATGTACGCCTCGGCCGATTGTTTTGTCTTCCCGAGCAAGACCGACACCCTCGGCATGGTGCTGCTGGAGGCTCTGGCCTCGGGTGTGCCCGTGGCCGCTTTCCCCGTCCAGGGGCCGATCGACTTGATCGACGGCCGCCCGGAACTGGGCTGCCTCAACGATGATCTTGGCGTCGCGATTGCCGCCGCTCTTCAACGCGGCGACCGCGAGGCTTGCCGCAACTTTGCGCTGGAACACAGCTGGAAGCGCTGCGCGGACGAATTCATGGCCGCCCAGCTGCCGTACGTGGTGCGCTGAAAGAATTAGACAAATGTAAAATACATTGTATATTAATCATGCGTCTGAACTGATCGTTGTCTCCAGAGGACTGAGTCATGTCGATCGAGAAAGTGATGGCTGTCAGCCTGTGGGTGCTGCTCATGCGACCCCTCCCCGTTGTTCCGCTGGCCCGTCGTTCGCCCCTGCACGGCGATGGCCGGACCGTGCAGTCGTTCGCTGGTGTGCTGCAGCCTCCCATTCACGGCAAGACCGAGGGGCGTGACCCCCTCGAGACCCTGTACGCCGAGATGGAAGAGGAAGGCGGCTCTCGCTTCGCCGCCGCCGTCCGCGCCCGCGAGGCCAACTTGCAACCCCTGCCCTTGATCGACGGCGTGTTGCCGTACCTGATCTCGCTGCCCGAAGCTGACTGGGCAACGTACCGGCTCGCGCCCGAAGCGACCGAGATCATCTACGTCACGACACCGGATCTGCCCAAGTTCCGTCCGACGAAGAAGGACGACAAGATCGGCACGACCGATTCGTACGTGATGTTTCCGGACCACATCTCGGTCCTGAAGCAACTCTTGAATGTCTGATCGCAGACATCGTTCTCTCTGCCGGCACCTCTCACCCGAGGTGCCGGATCTTTTGTCGATCGCAAGCAACATCCTTCTTGCTAGACTGCGCAGGTGCGGTCGCTCTTCTCCTTCCTCATCTTCTGCCTGACGCTCGCTGGTTTGGGTGTTGTTGTTTGGTCTCGGATGCCTTGTGCGCTGCCGCAGGAGATTCATGTTGGCCGCGTTGATCCTGGGTTCAAGATTTCTACCGAGAGCCTGCGCGCGGTGATTGTTGAAGCGAAGGCTGCCTGGGAGCAGGTGGTGCAGGTGCCGCTCTTCACGGTGACGGACAATGCCGGCGTGCCAGTGAACGTCGTCTATGACGCCCGCCAGGAAAATACCGAGAAGCTCAAAACTCTCGACGATTCGATCCAAGCCACCGAGAGCCAGCGCCGCGAGGTACAGGCCAGGTACGATGTCCTGCGGGCCGATTTCGATGCCAAACAGGCCGCCCTCGACGAGGCTTCCCAGGCTTTCTACGCCGAGCGAGAGGCGTATCTTGCCGATTACCAGGCGGCCAAGAATCCCTCGCCGTTCGAACAGTCGGCATTCATCCGGCGTGCCGAAGCGCTCGACGCCCACTTCGCTGCTCTCAACGATCAGCGCGGGGCGTTATCGGAGCTCGCCGATCGCATCAATGCCTTAGTAGATCAAGAACGGCAGCTCGTCCCCGACGAGAACAGCCGTATCGACGCGTATAACGCCGTCGCTCATTCGCAGGGGGCCGAGTTCGAGACGGGTCTCTACACGAGCGACGTTTCGGGTCGAACGATCGATCTCTACGTCTACGAAAATCACGACCAACTCCTGCGTCTGCTCATCCACGAGATGGGTCATGCGCTCGGGCTGCCGCACGTCGCCGATCCTCAGGCCGTGATGTACCACCTGAATGTCTCAAAGCGGCCGGTCCTGACCGAGGGTGACAAGCAGGCCCTGCGCGAACTCTGTCGTCAGGCCGATCCGTGGCAGTGGCCGGCGCTGCTCATGGAGTGGTTCTCGGCGCTCACAAGTGGCACGAGCTCAGTCCCCGCTTAAGGAGGTACTGCTGGTGGTACTCCTCTGCCGGGTAGAACGTTTCGGCGGGCACGATTTGCGTGACGATTGGACGCTTGAAGCGCCGCTCTTTCTCCAGGGCGGCAACGCGCGTCGACGCCGCGTCCTTCTGGGCGGCGGAATGCGTGAAGATGACCGATCGGTACTGCGTACCGACGTCCGGCCCCTGACGATTCGGAGTGGTTGGATCGTGATTTTCAAAGAAGACGTCGAGGAGCTTCTCGTACGTGATGATGGCCGGATCGTACGTCACCTCCACGGCCTCGGCGTGGCCGGTCGAGTTCGTGCAGACCATCTCGTACGTTGGATCCGGAGCCTGGCCGCCGGTGTAGCCGACACGCGTCGAGAGCACGCCCGGCAAAACACGGAACGTTTCTTCCACTCCCCAGAAGCAGCCGGCGGCGAACGTGGCGATCTCGGTCTTGGGCATAGGGCGGAAGTTATTCTTCGCTGCGGATGGCGGTGATCTTTACCTTCGGGGCGGAGGGGGCGGCGGCGGGAGTGGGAGCTGGTGGCGGTGTCACAGGTGCCACTGCGACCGGGGCGGCGGCGGGCTTCGGAGCGGCTTTGGGGGCGCTCGGTTGCGGGCGCGGGATGCCGGCCGGCTGGGCCATAACGGCTCCGTCCTGCAGACCAATGATGCGACCGCGAAGCGCTGATGCGATCTCGGGACTGTGGGTAGCGACGAGCACGGTCGTTCCCTGCGCGCGAAGGTCCTGTAGAAGTGAAATGATGAGCTGCTGCTGCATGGGGTCCAGGTCGTCAGTCGGATCGTCGGCCAGGATGATGGCAGGGTTCGAGACGATGGCTCGTGCGACCGCGGTCAGACGCTGGCGGCCAGCCGAGAGCGTGTGCGGAAAACTTCTAGCCCAAGGCAGGAGGCCGAGATGATTGAGCACCGGCTCGATCCTCAGTGCGATCTCGCGCGGGTCTAGTCCCCGTAGCTCCAGTGGCAGAGCGACGTTCTCGATGACGGTCAGATGGGGGATCAACCGTAGGTCCTGAAAGACAATGCCGAGCTTCTCGCGGTAGAGACGCAGGACGTTGGTCGAGAGGGTCTTGAGATCCACGCCGTCCACCACCACCCGTCCAGCCGACGGCTTCAATTCGCGCGTCAGGAGTCGGATGATCGTGCTCTTGCCGGCGCCGCTAGATCCAAGCAGAGCCACCATTTCGCCTGGCTCGATCGTGAGAGTTACCTCCTTCAGGGCGGTGTTTCCACCCCGATAGCGCACACTGACCTGTTCTAAAGCGATCATGGGCAAAATCGTACCACCGTCTATTGGACCTGGGCACCGCGCTTGCTACCATTGCGATTGACGATCACCCCTCCCATGACTTCCATTCGCACTATCTTCCACCGCGCTATCATCGTAGCCTTCCTTGGCCTCCTAGGCGGCGTGGTCTATCTCCAGGTCTCTTCCGACCTCAGTAAGCCGCTTGCGGCCTCGGTCGTGGGCGATTCGGCCTCCAAGTCAGCCGACAGCGTCTGCGGTGATCGTATTTGTGGCGCCGCCGAAACCTGCGGTAACTGCGAACAGGACTGCGGCCAATGCAAGCAGAGCTATTGCTGTCAGATCCAGAATCGCTCCTGCGACGGCCCCTTCGGCTCTCTGACCGTGAATCCCTGCGATGCTCCCGGTTACAACCCCGCGGGCTTCAGGTTTGATGCGGGAAGTGATTCCGCACGAGCAGATGCCTTCGCCAGCTGCCAACAGGCGTGTTTGTAAGGACTAGCGCACGTCCTTCTCCGACAGTAGCGGTACGTTCTTCGGCAGGCCGTTTTCGCGCGGGAAGATAGGTTTCAACTTGGCACTCTTGGCGAAGACGAGCAACTGGCGCTCGCCCCAGTCGCCGGGCAGCGTGTAGCGGTGTGAGTAGAGCAAGTGCGTCGAGAGGGTGGAGCGAGCAAAGAGACTGGCGTTCAGTTCCTCGTCGATGTGCAAGCTCTTCCACAAGACGATGATGCCCCCCGGTCGGGCGAAGGGTGCGGTCAATTCCAGGAGGGTCGGCAGTTGGGCGACGGCCCTCGCTGTGACGCAGTCGTAGCGTTCGCGGTGGGTGGGATCGTGGCCCAAATCCTCGGCTCGGCCGCAGAGCAGGTGGAGGTTTGGTAGGCCAAGCGACGTGCCAATCCGGCCGATGGCGTCGATTTTCTTCTGAGTGGCGTCCAGGCCCGTCACCTGGATGTCCGGTCGAATAAGGGCGATTGGCAGGAGCGGGAAGCCACCGCCGGTGCCGACATCCAAGACGGTCTTCGCGCCTTGGAACTCCGGCAGGTCGAGGATCGGCAAGCTGTCTAGGATATTGCCGTTGTAGCAGGCCTCGGGCGTACGCAGTGCCGACAGGTTCAACTTCTCGTTCTCGGCCAGGAAGACCGAGACGAGTTGTTCCAATCGAGCCTGCAGAGCGGGGGAGACGGAGATGCGTTGAGCTTCATGGCTCCGGCGGGTAGCGTCAAGCCATGCGCGAACCTCTTGTTGCCGACGCCATCGTTCGAGCGGGGGCCGTCGATCTGTCCTTGGAGCCGGTGTTTCGCCAGCGCAGCGGCACTGTCTCACCGGTCTACTGCAATTTGCGCCGAGTCCTGGCTCATCCGCGCGAGCGTGAGATTGTCGCCGATGCCCTGGCCGAGCGACTCGTCGGGCTGCGCGGTCGCTACGACACCGTTGCCGCCACAGCGACTGGGGCGATCCCGTGGGGGGCTCTGGCCAGTGCACACCGTGAGGTGGAGGCACCATTCGTCTATGTCACGCCCGAGTCCAAGACCCACGGCACGGGTGGTCGTATCCATGGCGATCTGCCGGCGAATCATCGTGTGATTCTCCTTGAGGATGTGGTCACGCGCGGTGGCAGTGCCGCCGAGGCGGTGAAGGTGCTTCGCACCGAAGGGGCCGCCCGCGTCGCCGAGGTCCTGGCCATCGTCGACTACGGCTGGCCAAACGAACTGTCGGCCCTCGATTCACCACCGGCCTTCCGTGCCCTTGTGACGATCCCGGAACTCGTCGAACTGGCCGCCGAGAGGCGGCGAATGACGCGCGGCGAGATCCAGCGCGTCCTGCGTCTACTCGATCTGGCACGCGACGCTCAGTGAAACTGCGCCAAGAAGCGCGGATCGCCTTCGTAGAACAGGCGGAGGTCTGTGATGTTGTGCCGAATCATGAGCATGCGCTCCACACCGAAGCCGAAGGCGAATCCCTGCCACTCGTCGGGATCGACGTTGCAGTTCTTGAGGACGTTTGGGTGCACCATGCCGCAGCCGGCTACTTCCAACCAACGGCCGCTGGCACCGAGCCGCATGTCCACTTCCAGGCCCGGTTCGACGAAGGGGAAGTAGCTATTACGGAAACGCAGCTCCACGGGCCGGCCGATGAGTTCGTTGATCGCCGTCTCCATTACCGCCTTCATGTTCGCCAACGAGACGTCGCGGTCGATCATCAGTCCTTCGAACTGGTGGAACATCGGCGAGTGCGTGGCATCGGCGTCTTTGCGGTAGACGCGACCCGGACAGACCATGCGGAAGGGCGGCTTGCGCGTGCGCATGTAGCGCACCTGGACGTTCGAGGTGTGCGTGCGTAGCACGCGGTCACCGTCGCCGTGCACCCAGAAGGTGTCGTGCATGTCGCGCGCCGGATGATCGTCGGCGAAGTTCAGGAGGCTGAAGTTCACTTCGTCCGTCTCCACTTCGGGGCCGTCGGCCACATCGAAGCCCATCTTGCCGAAGACCTCCTCCACCTGGCGGATGAACTGCGGAATGGGATGCAGTGAGCCGGCGGCGAAGTGAGCCGGCGGTGTCAGCGTCACGTCCAGGCGGTCGGTGTCAGCCAGTCCCTGAAGCTTGGCGGCCTGGAGCGTGCCGCGACGCTCGGCAATGGCGGCTTCCAGCGTCTGCTTCGTCGCGTTCAGCGCTTCGCCGGCGCGGCGGCGTTCCTCAGGATCGAGCGTACCGAGCTTCTTCAGTTCGAGCGTGATGAGGCCGTGCTTGCGGCTGAAGAGTTCCAGCTCCAACGCGTCCAGCGCCGCCTCGTCGGGCGCAGAGGCGATCTTCTCGGTGTATGCCTGCCAGGGTGTCGAGGTCGTCATTTGGAGGGAGGATACCTGAGGACAGGGTCGCCGTCAGGCGTGGAGGGCCAATTCCACCAAGAGGAAAATCAGGGCGACGAGGATGGCGATCCACCAGGTGAGGATGCCCAGCAGGTGGAAGAGCAGGATGATGATCACGGTCGTCCCCACAAACAGCCCTTCGCGCAGAGAAACGGAAAGCTGCTTGCCGAAGTCCCAGCTGTGGACCGGCAGCGTCCGCCAGACGCCGATGAGAATGAGAGTGGCGATGCTCGAAACCGAGAGGAAGACACTCAGAAAGAACACTGGCAGGGCTTGCTCGGGTGCGCTGATCGGACTGACACGAAGCCAGACGGTCAGAAGCGACGTGGTCGAGAGTAGGGCGGCGGCGATGATGCTCGAGAGGAGAGTGTTCATGCGGTTGGTGTAGCGGTGCTCTCGAGGAAGGCTTTGAGGGCGGCGAAGTCGTCGAAGAGCGCCTGGCGCAGGCCACCGTTATGCAGGGCGGCAGCCGGGTGGTAGATCGGGAAGACGGTCATATCTTTGGTCAACGTCTGGGGTTTGCCGTGGGTCGCGCTGATGTTCAGCGTCGGGAAGAGCTGCGTGAGCGCGTGGCGGCCGAGCGTCACGATCACTTTCGGTTTGATGAGGGCGAGCTCCAGCTGCAGCCAGGGCAGACACTGTTCTTTTTCTTCAGGTGTGGGGTCGCGGTTCTCGGGTGGGCGGAACTTCACGACGTTCGTGATGTACACATCCTCGCGCTTCAAGCCGATGGATGCCAGCAGGTCATCGAGGAATTTACCGGCCGCACCCACGAAGGGGATACCGAGTTCGTCTTCCTTCTGTCCTGGCGCCTCGCCGATGAAGACGATGGGGGCGTGCGGATTGCCGTGGCCGAAGACGGGATTGGCATTGGCGCTCAGGGCGCAGCCCTTCCACTGGAGGAACTGTTCGCGAAGTTCGCCGAT
>CAZWNJ010000006.1:0-52249 GCA_964635215.1 uncultured Candidatus Peribacteria bacterium
AAAAAGAGGGCCGAAGCCCTCTTTGTAGTGCGATGAGATGGGGATCACTTCTTCTCTTCCTTCTTGGCTTCCGGAGCGGCGGCGCCCTCGGCGGCCGGGGCGGCACCTTCGGCACCGGCTGCGGCAGCCTCGCCTTCGGCAGGGGCGGTGGGCGTCTCTTCAACTTCGACGCGCTTCTCCTGAACGAGGGCCAGGACTTCCTCGGGGTTTGTGAGGATGGTGACGCCGGCTGGAGCCTTGAGGCTGGCGACCGTGATGGTCGAGTGAAGCTCGGTGAGAGCCGAGATGTCGATGCGGAACTCCTTGGGCAGGGCCGTCGGGAGACAGCGGACGAGAACGTGATCGAGTGGGGTGACGAGGATGCCGGCCAGATCCTTCACGGCCAGCGATTCGCCGTCGTGGTGGACCGGCACTTCGGCTTCGAGCTCCTTCGTGAGGTCGACGGCGAGGAAGTCGACGTGGACCACCTTGTCCGTGACCGGGTGGAACTGAACGCCGTGGAAGAGCACCGGTACCTTCTTGGAGCCAATCTCGAGTTCGACGAGGGTGTTTTCGCCGGCTTTCGTGTAGGCGCGGGTGACGGCGGCTTCATCGCACTCGATCGAGGCGTTCTCAGTCTTATAGCCGTAGACGACGCCGGGCACGCGGCCGTTTCGGCGCAAGACCTTGGCTTTGGTGGCGTTATCGCGGCCGGTGGCGGCAAGGGAGAGCATCTCCATGGGACCGGGAGAGTAGGGGACAGAGGGTGCCAGGTCAAGCAAAGGCGACGCCGACGGCGCCGGACCCGGACTGCCGCCCCAGGGTACGGGGAGGGCGGCGTTCCATCAAGGCATTCCGGCAGCTTTCGGGCTACCATAGGGGCCGTGACCCGCGCCGCTCCCCCTGCCTCGGATCTCCCGAAGCTCCGCCGCCGCATCGCCCAGGCCCCGACGAGCCCGGGGGTCTACCGCTGGCTCGGGGCCGACGGCGAGATCCTCTACGTCGGTAAGGCGAAGGACCTGCGCCAGCGCCTGCGCAGCTACGTCGCGCCGGGGGCGAAGATGGGTCCGTGGAAAGAATCGCTCATGCGGATCGTCCAGGATTTCGACGTCACGGTGGTGCGCACCGAGCTCGAGGCCCTCGTCCTGGAGACGAATCTCATTAAGGAGCATCGGCCCAAGTACAACGTTCTGATGAAGGACGACAAGAGCTATGTCTACGTCCGCATCAGCCGCGACGAGTACCCGCGCATCGACGTCGTCCGCCGCATCGAGGAGGACGGCGCGCTCTACTTCGGACCCAAGCCCGCGGCCTGGCAGGTGCACGAGGTACTCTCGATCCTCCGCCGGCTCCATCCGTTTCGTACCTGCAAGATGGGGATCGCGACAAGCGGCGAAACCGACACGCTCCCGCTCGACGTTGTCTGCGCCCACCGCGACCGGCCGGTGCCGTGCCTGGATTACCACATGCAGCAGTGCCGCGCGCCGTGCATCGGGGCGATCACACCGGCCGACTACCGGGCGGAGTGCATCGAGCCTGTAATCCGGTTCTGGAAGGGTGAACTTGGGCCCGTCACACAGCTCCTGAAAGCGAAGATGCAGGAGGCGGCCGCGCAGAAGCAGTTTGAGACGGCGGCCCAACTGCGCGATCAGCTCCAGCGCATTACGGCGCTCGCTGAAACCCAAGTGGTATCCGATGCCACGGGTGAGGACATGGACGCCGTCGGTATCGTCATGCAGAGCAGCCGCTGTCAGGTGGTTCTTCTCCAAAAGCGCGGCGGCAAGGTGACGGGCGAGTACGCCACGCTGCTTCTCGGCCAGCCCGAGAGCGTCGCTGAGGCCCTCGAGCAGTTTCTGGCCCAGTACTACGCCGACGGCGTGGAGGTGCCGCCGCTCATCCTCATCAGCGAGGAGATCGCGACCGCCGCCACGCTTGAGGCCTGGCTGACCGAACGCGCCGGCCGCAGTGTCGAGGTCCGCGTGCCCGCGCGCGGGTCCAAGTCGCAGCTGCTCGACGTGGCCATGGCGAACGCCCGGCAGAAGGTGCTGCAGCAGGAGGCGAAGTGGGAGGCGGAAACGCGCAACACCGTCTCGGCCGCGGCCGAACTGCAGACGCTCCTCAGTCTCGCGACGCCGCCGAAGCGCATCGAGTGTTACGACATCAGTCACCTGGGCGGCACCGAGACGGTCGGCAGCATGGTTGTCTTCGAGAACGGCAAGCCGCGTAGCGACCAGTACCGTTCCTTCACCATCCACTCGCTGGCCGAGGGCCAGGTCGACGATTTCCGTTCCCTTAAGGAGGTGTTGCGTCGGCGGCTGCGGCACTTAACTGGCGGCACGAAGGGCGAAATCCAGCGCTGGGCCAAGCAGGGCGTCGTGATCCGCAAGGCGAAGAAGGCCGACCAACCGGCTATCGCCCAGCTGCGACGGGAGATCTTCGACCGCGACACCCAGCCCGACGCCTATAAGGAGATGGTCGTCGCCGAACGCGACGGTGCGCTCATCGCCATCGCCCGGCTGACGGTGTTCGAGAAAAACATCCCCCTCCTGCGTTCACTCCTCGTCGTGCCCGCCGAGCGCGGCAGCAAGCTGGGGCTCTCACTCGTTCGCTTCCTCCTCTCTAAAACCAAGGCCAAGAAGGTCTACCTCTTCTGCGAGGACGGTCTCAAGCGCTTCTACTCGGCCGCGGGATTCCGTCACCTCGTGAAGCCGCCTGAGGCGCTCTCGAAGATCGACCGGGACTTCCACGCGAAGTATCCCGACGAGCCGGTGCTTGAGCCGATGGTCTATCTGGCTGACGAGCACAAGGCCGACGTTTCGCTCGGAAAGCAGCCGGATATCCTCCTCATCGACGGCGGACTTGGACAACTGTCGGCAGTGGGGGAGGAGCTCGACGCGTCGGGCTTGCCGATCGCGCTCATCAGCCTGGCGAAGCGCGAGGAAGAAGTCTTCGCCCGCGGCAGCAACCTGCCGCTGAAGATGGCTCCAGACAGCCCCGCACACATCCTCCTACGCCGACTCCGCGACGAGGCTCACCGCTTCGCCAACCGTCACCGCGAGACGCGCGCCAGCGCGCGGATGGTGGCGTCGCGCTTGCCGGCGATCCCGGGCATCGGGCCCGTGTCGGCCACTGCGCTTCTTAAGAAATTTGGCTCCCTCCAGGCCGCGCAGGCGGCGAGTGATGAGCAGCTCCTCCAAATCCTCTCGGCCGCGCAGCTGAAATCCCTGCGCTCGGCGTAACGGGTTATTCCAGGACCGTGTCCTGCTCGTCTTCATCATCGTGGTCCTCGTCCATGACCACATGGTCGGTCAGACCGTAGGTATCCTCGTGAACGGCCGTCGGGTCGAAGCGCCAAAATTCGTTGCCTTGTGTGATGCGCAGGATACCCCGCGGACGGCGCAGGAGGAGAGCGATACGGCCGCGGAGGCGGGCGATGATGAAGTGTGAGGCAATGGGATTTTTCCCGAGGTCGATATCCGTCGGCAGAGAGACGATGTTCGTCAGCTTAGTACCAAAGCAACCGCCGACGTCGCGATCTTCCGCTACCAGCGCGAAGTCGTCTTCGTAGAGGACGGACTGACGCGGCTCAAAATATTCTACGTCATGCTGCACCCACGTGATTCGCGTCTCGTTACCACGGGCGTTCGGGGCGATACGCATGACATTCTCTTCGCCGCTCTCTCCGAATTCGATTGTGATTGGTTGGCCGGCATCGAGCGTCTTGATGGCGTCCCCAAACGGCGGTGTGCCGAGCAGGTCGATGCCCGACGGGTAGGTGGCTGTTGTCATCTCCATGAGCGTGTCGATCCGGCGGACCGAGCGCTTGAAAGCCCGACCACGTCCACGTCGCTTGTCTCTGGATCGTTCCAGCGTGGCGATCTGCCCCTCGCGTCCGTCACTGTCGGGGTCGTGGTCGTTTGTGGTCGTGATGAGGCGATGGATGTTCTCCCAGAGTGCGGCTTGTTTGCCGTGGGTGGAAGCCGCGAGAGCTTTGATTGTTCCGGCCACGTCGAGCTGGTCATCCTGTAGGGCCGCCTCTAAGCGAATAGCAGCGAGGTTGCCGACGAGATGGTGGTAGGCATTGGGACTAAGAGGGGGCAAACGCGTGTCCGGCGCACCGCTGATTGTGGCGAGCGTTTCGCCCAGCTGAAATGCCAGTCGATCCCGTCCTTCTCGCTGGAGTTCACTGAGAATCAGCCGAATGGCGGCCAAGCCAGGCTGTTGGTTCTCGGCGGCAATCGCCTCAATCTCCTGCCGTTGGATCAGCGTCGAATCGGTCACTGGTGAGTCTCATAAACACTTTTTTTTGATACATGTCAATGTTCGCCTGTCAGCTGTCACAAGATAGAAATTGTCTGGCGCGCACCATCGGGAAATGATGAGAAGGCGGCTGGTTTGTGCTAGTGTTGGCGCACCTCTTTTCCCCTCTCTCCCCATGCGCAAATATTCCCTGCTCTTCGGAGCCCTTGGCGGCGCCCTCGCCGGCTATCTCTTCAGCAACGAGAAGCTCCGCAAAGAACTGTCGACGGCCAAGACAGCCGATGACGCCGGTAAGATTCTGAGTAAGCACCTTTCGCACGATGGTAAGCGGATTGGCGGTGAAGTGAAGAAGTTCGTCGACAGCGACCTCGTCCAAGACAACATGAAGAAGATGAAGGTCGCGGCGAAGGATTACTTCGACAAAGCCAAGGGCGAAGTGGCCGTGATGATGAAAGAGGCCGAGAAGGAGGCGATGAAGGAGGGGAAGAAGGCCATGAAAGCCGTGAAGAAGGCGATGAAGAAGTGATGACTGAGACAGTCCGACGGGTCGTAGCGATTGCTATGGCCCGTTTTTTGAAAGTCGCTGGCATCGACGCCCGTCCTCGCGTACGATCCGGTCCAGCAGAATTTCTCGATGCCCACCCGTCCTTCCGGAGACAGGCGCGCCTCACGTTCGCGTATGCGAAGCAAGGCCGACCCCCGGTTTATTGTGGTGACCGGCGGCGTTTGCAGCAGTCTCGGCAAGGGGATCGCGGCCGCGTCCATCGGCGCCATCCTCAAGACCTGCGGGCTCAAGGTCTTCGTCCAGAAGCTTGATCCCTACCTGAACATCGATCCGGGCACGATGAGTCCGTTTCAACATGGTGAGGTATTCGTGACGGACGACGGCGCCGAGACCGATCTCGACTTGGGTCATTACGAGCGTTTCATCGACGAGCCGATGAGCCGGCTTTCCACTGTCACCACCGGTCAGATCTATCAAGACGTCCTGGCGCGCGAGCGCAAAGGCGAATTCCTCGGCAAGACGATCCAGGTGGTGCCGCATATCACCGACGCCATCAAGCGCCGGATTCTCGAGGCGGGCCGCAAGAGCGGTGCCGACGTCGTCATGGTCGAGATCGGCGGTACGGCCGGTGACATCGAAGGTGAGCCGTACCTGGAGGCCATCCGCCAGCTCAAGCGCGAGCTTGGCCCGCAGCACATCTATCATGTCCACCTGACGCTGTTGCCATACCTGGAGGGTAGTAAGGAACTGAAGACGAAGCCGACCCAGCACTCGGTGCGCGAGCTGCGGCGAAACGGTCTGCAGCCCGACATGATCATGACGCGAGCCGATCATGATATTGATCCGTCGCTCCTCGATAAAATCGCGAACTTCTGCGATGTGCCGCGTCATGCTGTCATCCCCGCGCTCACGCTCCGTTCCATCTATGATGTGCCACTGGCCTTCCAGGAACACAAGGTCGGCCAGATCATCGGCGCCGCGCTTGATCTCGGTCGCCTCAAGCCTGATATGGCCGAGTGGGAGGCGGGTAAGGAGCGCTACAAGAAGGCCAAGGACACGTTCATCAAGATTGCGATCGTTGGTAAGTACACGAACCTGGAAGATGCGTACCTGAGTGTCATCGAAGCGATAAAGTCAGCTGCGATCTTCAATGGCCGGCGCGCGCAGATCATGTGGGTTGATAGCGAGAAACTCGAGAAGAAGGACGCGGAAGCCTGGATCCAGCTGAAGTCCGCCGCCGCCATCATTGTGCCCGGCGGTTTCGGCAGCCGTGGCATCGAGGGAAAGATCGCCGCCGCCCGCTTCGCTCGCGAGAACAAGGTGCCGTACCTCGGGCTCTGCCTCGGCGCCCAGCTGCTGGCAATCGAGTTCGCGCGCTTCGCTCTGAAGGACGAGACCCTGACGAGCGAGGAGTTTGATGAGAAAAAGACGCTCCCGCGCGAGAAGTACGTCGTGCACTTCCTGCCCGGCCAGGACGCCGGCCGCGACAAGGGCGGCACGCTGCGCCTCGGCGCTTACGAGTGCACGCTCAAGTCCGGGAGCAAGGCCGCGGCCGCCTACAAGGCCAAGACGATCAGCGAACGTCACCGCCATCGTTATGAGTTCAACGCCGCCTTCCGCGAGCGCTTGGAGCGAGCAGGGCTCGTGTTCTCGGGAACGTGGGACAAGACGGGTCTCATGGAGATCGTCGAGCTGAAAGATCATCCGTTCATGCTCGGCAGCCAGTTCCATCCCGAATTCAAGAGCCGTCCGCACCGCCCCCACCCACTCTTCGCCGCCTGGATGAAAGCGGCTGTCCGGGGCTGATCCGATCTCTGGTAGAGTGCGTCTGCTTCCTTCTGTCGGAAGTTTCACTCTTTTTCGAGAGGAGGTTCCCGTGAAGAAGGCGCTCTGAGCCTGACTCCGTCAGGCGCTCTCCGGCCCGGTCGCACCGATTGCTCTGTCTGCAATGCGACCCGGGCCGGGTCTTTTGCAGAGTGAAAAATGCTACCCGTCAACGCGTGACGGGTAGCGGGTGCGTTGCTCTCAACGGAGCAGACGCGGGGGACCACGGATCCTCATACGATACCTTTCATTTGAGGATGACGCTGTGCCTCCGTGAGGAAGCAATCGATCGGCCACTACGGGCCGACGACCGCGACACTTTGCTCCTCGACAAATGGGGAGTCAATGGGATTTTGTTACTGTCGATTTCTTCGCTCCATGAAGCGCTGGATATGTGTTTTTCTGTTTTCGCATCTGTTCCTATTTGACTCGCCACTACTCATTTCCATACTGAAGTCGCGTCGACTATGTCCCCGTTTCTTTTTCTCACTGAGGAGGTGCACCCATGACACACACTTTTCCTTTCCCTTGGATGGGAAAGGGGGTGATCCATATCTCCCGGGTGTAGTGCTGCCCTAGCACGTCATTGATTCACCCGGGTGACTACTCTGAGCGAAGGATCGCGACACGGGGCGTTCGCTGGCTACTCCACGAGGGGTAGCCAGCAATTTTGGTCGCGGACACTGTTGGGCCGGTATTTTGGCTGATGGAAGAGCACGGATCCTCGAGGAGAACGCGTATTCTTCGCTGTCTACAGCCATAATTGACAATTTTCCCCATTCATTCTTTCCATACCTATTTGAACTCGGCGCAAGTGCCGATGACGAGATTTGTCGGTGTGGTTTTTGGGGCTTCATTGAGCCTCGAAAGACTGTCTGTATTTCGTCTCTCGTCAATTTTGAGTGATAGACGAATGTCACCGTCCGCCTAGCATGAAGACACTTACTTCTTCCCCCTTTCTCTTATGTCAGGTGGCAAAGACCAGAAGCATTTCTGCGGCGACGACAAGAAGACGCCGCACTTCTCGGACGAGAAGAAGGCCCCGCGTCTCTCAGACGACGAGAAGAAGCGGTAATCGCCAGGGGGCGATTCGGATCAGGGCGGCTGCGGCCGCCCTTTTTCGTGCGTACGTCAGGCGCCGAGTGACGCCTGATCCACGAGAACCGCCTCATTCGCCTGAGGATCGTAGGCCATCAACGAGATTGTCCGTGTCGACGGCTCGGCTTCGAGCCAAGTGATGGGCAGTTGTTGGCGACGGAAGCTGCCCGAGTTGGCGATGATGGCTGGGCGGCGTTCGCCCGTGATGGGGTGCACGGCTTCGCCGAGACGAACGGATGGTTCATGGCTATGGCCATAGACGACACCCCAGCCGCCGAGTGTGCTGCAAAGCTTGAGGAGGACTTCTTCGCGACTGCTGACGCCAATCTTGTGGATGACATCCATGACGATGTCCGTGTCGAGGTGACGGCGGCGGAGTTCGGCTAAAAGGACATCGGCGAGGCGCTGGCGGGCGGGGAGGATGTTGCGCCAGAGGTCCTCAACCCCGCTCAATCCCAGGTCCTCGGCGGTGTGCGAGACAAGACCGATGACGTCGTACTGGAGGACAGCGCTCTTCAATTCGGCGCCCAGACGCTCGGGAGCGAGGGCGGCGATGATCGCGTCCGGGGCTAGGCCGCTCTTCAGGAGCCGGGGCAGTCCGGGTAGTTCGGCCACGTGGCCGTGCGTCATGATGAGTCCCTGGCGCACGGCGACCATCGATGGCTCCACCGGCACGCCGGTACGCGCGGCGAGTGTTCCGTCCTCCAAGAATTCGTGGTCATGGTTGCCGGGGATAATCGAGAGCGGTGTGAGTCCGTGGCGTTCGAGAGCGGATTGGACGAGGGTCAGTTCCGCCGTCATGGCGGCGGGTTCGGGGCGCGTGTCGGTGAAGTCGCCGCCCCACTGGAGGGTGGCGCCCTTGGTCGCTGCACGGCTGAGGAGGGCGTCCAGGGCGCGGGCTTTCGTCTCAGTGGCCTGGCCGTGTCCGGCGTGGAAGTCACTCACGAAGAAAATCGCGTCGCCGTGTATGCCGCTCTCGGGCTGCGGAGCGAGGGCTTTGACCGGCAGATTGCCGATGAGGCGCGGCCGGGCGAGGAGCGGACGGTTACTGATCATCTCCTCGTGAAGTTCCCAGAAGTGTCGGTAGGAGGAGGCAATCGTTCGTCCCTCCATTGCTTCCCGGGCGGCGGTGGCGAAGGATCGGCGGCGGGTATCGTTCTGCAGCAAGTCGTGCAGGGCGGCGGCCCAGCGGGCCGGGTCGGTGGCGGGGAGAATGAGGCCGGTTTGACCATCGATGATGTTCTCGCGCGCGGCGCCACGGTCCGAGACGATGACGGGTGTGCCCGAGGCCTGAGCCTCTAAGATGACGTTGCCGAGCGTTTCGGTGGTGGAGGCCGTCCAGAAGACGTCAGCCAGGCGGTACATGGCCGAGAGTTCCTGGCCGACGAGTGGACCGGGGCAGAGGACCCGCGCACCAGCGTCATTCATGAATTGCGGCGTGACGCCGCTGCCGACGACGGCGAAGTACGTGCGGCTGTCGTCGAGGGCTTGGAAGGCGCGCCAGGCACGGGCAAGGAATCCGACGTTCTTCTCGTCAGTGACCCGACCGACGTAGAGGACAAGCTTGCTTCCGGGCGGCAGACCAAGCTTGGTGCGCAGTGCGGCATCGTGCGCGGTGGGGACGGGTGAGAAGAGTGTTGTATCCACGCCACTCTGTAGGAGACGGACTTTCTTGGCGGGGACGCCAATGTCGCTCGTGAGGAGCTCCTGGTAGGTGATAGAACGGGCGATGACGAGGTCGCTACGGCGATAGAACTCGCGAATGAGCTCGGAGACGAGTGACTGGGCCAGTCCGGCCAGGCGATCGATACCGTCGTGCAGCGCGGCTTCAATCTTCGGGCGGTTACGGCGCAAAATGCGGCGCATAATCTGACGCAGGAGAAGACTCTCCCACCAGTAGGAATTGGCGGTGAGTTCTTGCTTGGCGCGTTGCCAGAGTGGACCGACGACACTTTGGCTGATGTCATGCTTGCGCTGTTCGCGGACAAACTGTTCGAGCGCATCGTGCACGATGCGCTCCACGTAGGCTGGGAAATCGGTGTGATAGATCCCGGCGAGTGGCGCGCCCATCTCACCGGCAATATTGAGAGCGCTGAGCCCAATCGGACCGGGGGTGGAAATATGAATGACATCGGGCTTCAGCGTGGCCATGCTGCGTGCCATCTCCTGGCGACGGCCCTGGAGCGGGTAGTAGAACTCCGTACCGCCGAACTTCGCGGCGAAGGCTAAAGCCTGGATGTTTTCTACGTTCGGATAGGCGGTCAAATGATCGCCGGCCGAGAAGATCGTTAGGGGATATCCCTCTGTTTGCGACCAGGCATGGAGACCGGCCAGATAGCGGCCGACGCCGTTCTGGGTTTCGGTGCCGAATGTGTCCGTACAGAGAGCAATTCTGGGCAACATGGGACGGAGAAACGCTACAGGATTGGCCCGGCTGGGGGAACAGATTTGTCCCATTAGCGGGGGCACGTTGAGGGCGGTACACTCGGAGCATGTTCGCTGATCTGAACCCCGAAGAAATCGATGGATTGCTCCAGATGGAGACGATTGGACACTTAGCCTGTCAGCAGGGCGGCAAACCCTACGTCATCCCGCTGGCCTTTTACTATCACAATGGCGTCCTCTACGGGCAGACGATGGAGGGGAGGAAGACGGACATCCTGCGTCAGAATCCACAGGTGTGCTTCCAGGTCCAGCAACTCCAGCAGGACGGTTGGAAGAGTGTCCTCTGTTGGGGGAATTTTGAGGAGATCGATCTGAGTGCGCCGATGTCACCGCACCTCACGGAGATGCTGGAGCAACTCTCTTTGCGTCTCAACATCGTGCAGCACTCTATTGGAGTGCGGGTAATCTTCACGCCCGGCCAAGCGCCACAGGCTCGTCGCCCCGGCGAGCATGGTGTGATTTTTCGAGTCATTGTGAACGAAAAGACCGATCGGAAATTCACATCAGAACGGTCCTGAATCATTCATCATCGCACTCCCGACACTTGCGGCCACATCGATTGGCTTTGCTCCTGTGTCGTGGCGGTCAGACTTCACGCCGAACCGAGTTGCTCTATGATCGGGTCATGACGAAATCCTCCGTGAAGCGCATCGGTATCCTGACGGGCGGCGGCGACTGCGCCGGACTGAACGGTGTCATTTCCTCCATCGTGCGAGCCGGTATTCCGATGGGCTACGAGTTTACGGGGATCATCAAAGGCTGGGAGGGCATCCTCGATCCGCCCATGCTCCGGTCGCTGACGTTGCAGGACGTGCGCGGCATTAGCCATCTGGGTGGCACGATCATCCGCACAACCAATCGTGGCCGTTTTGCGGCCAAGGTTGGCCCTGATGGCGGCGAGGCCAAATTGCCGGAGGAGATTTTGCGCATGGTGGAGCGCAACATGAAGGCGAACAAAATCGATGCGCTCATCGTCATCGGCGGCGACGGTACGCTCACCGGCGCGCACCAGCTGATGGAGCTCACGGGTGTGAAGGTGATCGGCGTCCCCAAGACCATCGACAACGACCTGCGCGGCACGGACCGCACCTTCGGCTTTTCGACGGCCGTTGAAATCGTGAGCGAGGCCATCGACCGTATCCACACCACGGCCACGAGCCACGACCGCGTCATGTTCGTGGAGACGATGGGTCGGCACGCCGGTTGGATCGCGCTCTACGGCGGCGTCGCCGGCAACGCCGACGCCATCCTCCTGCCCGAGTTCCCGTTCGACGCCCAGGGTGTTGTGGACTTCCTACGTACGCGCGCCAGCGGCGGCAATCACGACGGGGCCCTGATCGTCGTCGCCGAAGGGGCGAAAATTGGCTCCGGTTCGGTCTCGACACGCAAGGTGGGAAAGGCCTCAGAAGCGCAGCTCGGCGGCATTGCCGAGAAGCTCATGGCGACAGTGGAGGCGATCGCCCCCGAGGAATTTGAAATGCGCAGCGTCGTCCTGGGCCACACTCAACGCGGTGGCAGCCCGAACGCCGACGACCGCATTCTAGCGCGCGCCTACGGCGTGGCCGCCATCGAGGCAGTAGAACATGGCGACTTCGGTCACATGGTTTCCTTCCGAAAAGGTGTCATGACGACGATTCCGATTGTGCAGGCGGTCGGCGAGCTACACCGCGTCACGGCCGAAGATCCCGTCTACAAAGCCGCCCGAAAGATCGGCATCTACCTGGGTGGGAACTGAATCGCCCTGTGACCTTTCGCTATACTCCTGCGTATGACCGCGTTCTTCGTCATCATCGCCTCGATCCTGGCGGTGATCGGCAACGTGCCGTACCTGCGCGATATCATTACGCATAAAATCCAACCCCATCCTTATACGTGGCTCGTGTGGTCGATCGTGTCGATGGTGACGTTCTTCGGCCAGCTGACCAAGGGCGCGGGCGTCGGCGCGATTCCCACTGGCATTGCCGAAGGGTTCACGATTCTCATCTTCTGTTACGCCTTACCGCACGGTTTTGGGCAGATCACGCGGCGCGACACGATCTACCTCGTTGTGGCCTTGCTTGGGCTCATCCCTTGGGCGATTACGAAGGACCCGACGCTGTCGGTGGTGACCGTCGTCGGCATCGACATCGCCGCCTTCATCCCGACGCTCGGCAAAACCTGGCGCCGGCCAGCGAGTGAAACGCCCGGCCTCTACGCCATGAATGTCTTGCGCCACGTGCTCACGCTCAGCTCCCTTCAGGCCTTCAATGTTGCCACCACCCTGCACTCGATCGTCATGATCGTCATGAATACCATGATGACGGTGTTCATTCTGCGGCGCAGGTTGCCAGAGTAGAGGGTGGCATGATTTTGATGATTTGGGCTTATTTTGTGATCTCAATAGAGATTTTAGACTTTCACAATGAATTTGTGAATATACTTGACAATACGAATCTTACATTGTACTCTGTAGGTACAGTCATCACCCGGATGGCTGACCTGCTCCTTCTCAACCAGGGTTCTCCGATGAACGCTTCCGTCGTCTCCCAGGCCCAGATCGATGAGGCCGCCGCGAAGTTGATCGCAATCGTCAGTCGTGGCAACGGTGGGCACCTGTTCGAAGCCCGTCCCGTCCTCGAGTCGATCGGTCTCGGTCACATGTACGTCTCCGTCTCCCTGAACGTGTTGAAGTTGGCGGAGCAATCCTGCGCCGCGCTGACCAAAGCCGCGCAACTGCCGACAATCTTCGCGCTGGTCGCGAAGATGGCCGAGACGGCCAAGGTCTCCCTGTCGTTCCACCTGTCGGACGACAACCTGAAGTCGTTCGAGACCCACCCCAAAGGCTGATGCCCTTTGTCAGCCCGTAAGCCCCAACGCAAGTTGGGGTTTTTTTATTGGATGTGTTTGGCAGGGCCACGGGGAGTCGTAACAAACTCCGTAATCGAGGCGATGATTGGCTGGTATGAGGCTCTGAAGAATATGACAAACGCCTCGTAGTATAGAAAATAGTGTGATATTGACAGAATTACGATTTATTTTTATATTGCACAAAGATGTTTTTTAGCAACATCAGCAAGCTTTAGGACCGCGAGACAAGCACCCTGCGTCTTTTAGAAGGACATAGAGCGCTTGTCTCCATCCGAATACACCCGGAGACCAGACCGAACCGACGGACACATCGGTACAAGGAGTCTTGTATGACGAGACAGAGCTATGACGCCGCGTCCATCCTCGGCCTTGGTGAGGTCAGCAGCGACCCGCTGCCCGACCCCGCCCCCGGTGAGGTGGTCATCCGCGTCGGCGCGTGGTCCCTGCTGGACCTCAACGCGCTCCTGCCGAAACAGCCGTGGTACAGGGAGTTCCCCTGCAGCAGCACGAAGCTGATCCCCGGCGTCTACCGCGTGCGCTTCCCTGTGCCGGACAGCAACAACAAGAGCTTCGGCGAGCAGAAGAAGCTCCTCCTCCCCGACGAGGAAGTCGCGCCGGTGGCGCTCGCGGTGACCGTGGCGCTCTGCCAGCTCAAGCAGGGCTGCTACACACTGCACGAAGACTGGTGCCGGTGCGCAGAGGAACTGCCCAACCAGACCCGGATGGCGATCCACGCCTTCTTCGGGACCAAGACCCTTCTGGGCGCTGACAGTTCCTTCGAAACCGAGAGCCACGACCGCGTGTGGATCTGCGGTGCCCGGAAGTCCTGATTCTGAAGTCGTGAGGGCTTACCCCTTCCTGACGCTTCGAACCCCTGTCGCTACTTTGCGGCGGGGGTTCTTTGATAAAGAAATTCAAGCAGTGGGTTGCATTGCCTGTTTAGCCAGCTGCTTTTTGTATCGTATGCGCTGTTGGTGCGGTCACGGTATCTGTCGTATATCCAGTTAGGGATGGGAGTTGCGACTTGGGCGAGCGCGACGTTATAGCGAGAAAATTCGCTGATAGCCTCGGAGCGCGTGGTCACTCGGGTTAGACCGATGTAAAATAAACTTGGCAGGGCCACGGGGAATCGAACCCCGGTTCTCAGGCTGAAAACCTGATGTCCTAACCGCTAGACGATGGCCCCAGAAAGAACGTGGCGGGAGTATAGGGCCTCTCGGTCCATTTGCGAAAGGACCAGGGCCCGGTTCCGTAGGATACACTGGAGGGTATGCGCACCACCACTTACCGAAAGCTCGTCCGCGACCGCATTCCCGCCATCATAAAGCAAAACGGCGGTCTGCCGACCGTCCGGCGGCTTCCGGCGGCCAAAGTGCTGTCCGCCTTGAAGGTGAAACTCGGCGAAGAGGCGGGGGAGTTGCGGAAGGCCAAGACGCGCGATGACCTGATTGCCGAGGTGGCCGATGTCCTCGAAATTCTCGATGCGCTACTGCTGCGCAGCGGCGTCTCCCTGGCCGACGTGCGCCGCGTCCAGCGCGAGAAGCGCCGTAAGCGCGGGGGATTTGTCGAGGGGCTTTTCCTGGTTTCCGTCCGGGAGTGAGCTTGCACCGTCGGGCGGGGCGTCCTACGGTCGGTTCGTATCTTTTTCCACCTCCGTTATGAGTATCACACGTCGCATACTTGTGGCTCTTGTGCCTCTGAGCCTCATCCTCTCTGCTTGTAACGCGGCCCCTGCGCCTACAAACACGACGGCCCATCAGGGCGATTTGGGTGGTGATGGTGGGGCAATGGTCAGCGCGGCTTCCAGCGGCACTATCAAAGTCGCGGGCGACGGCGGCACGATGGTGGCCGGTAAGTCTTTACCGAGCATCTGGCCGAGCGACGTGCCAACCTACGCCAACGCGACGATCCTGTATTCGGGCGGTGCCAGCCCCGCGGACGGCAAGCCCGGTGTGTATGTGATGTCCATGACGCCGGATTCGGCGCAGACGGTGCACGACTTCTTTGTGACGGCGCTCCAGGCCCAGGGTTGGACCGTGAAGAGCACGTTCGTGACAACTGACAGTCAGGCACTTGAAGCAACGAAGGATGGCCGCATGCTCGGCATTTCCCTGGCCACAAGTGAGGGGCAGACGGCGATCACGCTTGCCGTCGAGCTGCAGGCCAAGTGAGATTTTTTAAGAAAACCCCGGACCAGACGGCCCGGGGTTTTGGTCGTACCTCATGCACTTGAAAGAGCAGGGAGAAACGTGATCAGAAGCTGAAGGCGGCATCGAGCCAGGCCGAGAACGAGGCCATGATCTTCGCCTTGCGGTCAGCGAGACAGGTCGTGAGTGATGAGCCGCTGCCATCGCCAACGATCGAGCACACCTTCTTCGAGAAGAGCGCGGTCAAGCGCGCGGTCTGCTTGAGGATGGTATCGATCTTCGCTTCGTGGCGGGACAGGGCCTTGCCGCTGCCCGTCAGCGAGCCGCTGCCGGTGTCATGCTTCTCTTCGTGGCCACGGCGCGAGCGGTCGCTGTGGCTGTTGTTGTCATCCTCTTCGTGTGTGGACGAGGAGGAGGACGACGAGGAAGACGAAGACGACGAAGACGACATGACGGACACCTGGGCGTCGTCATCCGTCTCGATCTCCTGGCCGTGCTGGCCGAAGGAGTTGCGGAACGAGATGGCGCTGCCGAAGTGCAGTCCGGCCGCCGAGGCGGGGATGGCGCTGAGCGCGAACGAGCCGATGAGGAATGACGATGTCAGGCGATGAAACCAGTTCATACGGAGAAGGGGGAAAAAATAAGGCAGTGCATTTCGTGCACGAGAGAGAAGACGCGGCAGAGTCAGTACTCTTACCAACATGTTTTATCGCTGACGTTCTGCCCCTAGAACGGTAATGGCGGCACTTGCGTCTCTCGATCGGTATCCGAGTCGTGACGGCCGCTATCTTCTTGATCATCGTCCTCGCCTCGCTCGTCTTCGTCGTCCTGGTGGCTACTGGAGGAGCGGCTGAATGCAGATGATGCCGAGAAAGCAGATGACCCTACCGGCAGGGTAGAGGAGGGACCGGACGGCGGTGAATCGTCATCCTCCTGGCTGTCTGGGCGATCGTCGCGGCCTTTTGACTGCGTGTCTTCTCGATGTTTGGGATCGGACGAGCGATTCTCATGGCGGCTGGAGGAGGATGACTGTGACGAGGAGTCATCGGACTCGTCGTCCTCTTGGAAGGCGCGTTTTGTGCCATCGAGAGTCGTCAGGAGTTCTTGCAGCGGGCGGGCGCGATCGGTCTCGGATTCATTCTCCTCCAGCGTGCTGCGGATCTTCAGACTGCTGTCATCGAGTGCGTCGGCGGCTTCATCGCGGACGTGGCGACGTTCCGACGACGACAGGTCTTCGGTGATGCGGACGACCTTCTCACCCTGGTGGCGCAGGAGTTCGGTCGCCGAGTGCAGGCGAGCGGAGGTATCGTTGGTGGATTCGAGGCGTGACGGGGCATTGAGACGTTCGATTTCGTGCAGGCGTCGATTCAAGACTTCTACCGACCAGGCGGCGCGCAGGTGTTCGGTCGGCTGGAGGGCACCGATGACGGGCTCGATGACAGAGATCTTGAGGGGGTAGAGCGTGTCGCCAGGCAAGGCATCGTTGGCCGCGGCCGCGAGGCCAGTGGAAAGGATGAGTCCCAGTGCGACAGCGGGCAGGCCGAAGGCCGACTTCAGGCGGGCACCAAGTGGCACCCAGGCGACGGCGTACTTCTGCTTCAGCCGGTTGCGAATGGCCTCGTGCTCGTGTTCGCTCAACGGCAGCGACGGATCGTCAGCGCTCAGGGCCAGGGCGGCTTGAAGAAGGCGCCTGCCGTCGGCCTTTTCGGCGGGCGTGAGAGTCGTTTTGCGGGCGAGCGCGGTGAGGGTGGCGGCGAGAGTCTTCATGGCTGGGCGTGCAGGAGGGCGCCGAGGCGCTTGAGACCGCGGTGAATGCGGACGGAGACGACGTTGGCGCTGACGCCGAGGAGTTCGCTGATGTCGCTTGGTTCTAGGCCGTCCACGAAGCGCAGGATGACGGCGCTGCGGTAGGGCTCATCCACGTGTTGGAGCTTTTCTAAGACCTCGGTACCGGCGAAGTCACGAGCGGGACTCTGGGATGCGTCGGGCGGATCGAAGCCGACGGTTTCTTCCAGCTCTTCCAGAGAGGCGTCGCCGTGGTCGCGGCGGTAGGCGTCAATGATGAGATTATGGGCGATGCGATAGAGGAAAGCGCGCATATTCTGAATGTCGGCTCCTTTTCGCTGCGCTTCGAGGGCGCGCAGGAACGTATCGTGCATCAAGTCCTTCGCTCGCTCCCGGTCGCGAACCCGGAATAAGCAGTGGCGGAAGATCGCATCGGCGTACGTATCGTAGGCATCGAGCACGAGTTGGTCGGAGGAGTGGGACATGGGCTGAGACGGAGATTTAGCCAAACTCTTACCGGGAAATGGTGAAATTGCACTCCTGTTTCATTCTTTGAGCAAGCGTTCTCGGTCTTTGCTTCGTAAACTTGGGGTAGAATCCCGGTTGATGAAGCGCCCCAACCTCTTCCTTCGTTGCCTCCTTGCGTCCGTTGCATCCGGCCTCGCCGCCGCTGTGGCCGCCTGGATCTTTGCCACCTTGATGACCTTCGCCGGCTTCTCCTTCGTCGCCCTAGCTTTCCTGCCATTGCTCTTCGTCTGTGTCGTCTTCAACCTTCTGGGACTGCTGCCGCTCTATCTCGTGGCTCGCTTTACGAACCAGCCCGCCACGGCCTACTACACCACCACGATCGCTGCCGCCATCGCTCTCTCGATCCTCATTGTTGTCGCACCGCCCTACCAGGGACCCTTCGCGGTTGTGGCTATTCCGGCGCACTTCATTGTAGCGCTCGTTTCGGCAGCTGTAAGCGCTCAAATCGCTCTGATCGATCCCGCTGCGGACAAGGCTAGTTCGGCCGCTGCGTGATCCTCATTGATGCCGTCTTAGTGCTGGCCGTCATTCTGCTGGTGTTTTTAGTGTGGTCGGCCATCGCCCACGCTTGGCTCGGCGTGCCCTATGTGCCCACTCCTTGGCCGGTCGTACGCGAAGCAGTTCGCTTGCTCGATCTTCGGTCGGGCGACGTCCTGGCTGACTTGGGTGCTGGTGATGCGCGTGTACTGACGGCGGCTGTGCGTCAGACGCCCGGGTTGACCGCACGTGGCTGGGAATTAGTCTGGCCGGTGTGGTGTATTGGCCGACTGCGGACGCTCTTTGCGCGGGCGGCGATTGATCTTCGCTGCGGCGATGCACGGAGCGCCGACTTGAGGGGTGTAACGGCGGTCTTCTTGTACCTGACGCCAGCCTTGCTGGCTGAATTACTGCCAAAGCTTCGGTCCGATCTGCAGCCCGGTACGCGCGTTGTGTGCCTGACATTCTCGCTTCCGGGACTGACGCCGACGGAGCAGCGGGTTATCCCGACATGGCGCGGGCCGCAGACACTTTCGCTCTATCGATTCTGAGAGCGGCGAAAAACAGTCCGCATTCCCAACATAGGAGGGCGAGAAGTGGTGGTGCGCCCGGATCGGGGAGTTTGGCTCCCAGAAGAGCGCTTTCATGCGCCAGGCCGAGAAGAAGCGAGAGGCTGAGCCACGCGAATGGTCGGGCGATGAAGGCGAGTGGCGGTGCAAGGATACCGACAGCGAAGAGGATGAGGCCGCTGCTACTGGCTAAGGCTGAGAGCGGCATGGCAGCGAGGTTCGTCAATGGCGCCAGGAGCGAGAGTCGTCCGAAGACCCAGGCTGACCAGGGTAGGGTTGGGAGTTCGGCGGCGAGTGTGACGCTGGTGGCTTCGGCGAGTGATGGGGGGAGGAAGCGGCCAAAGAGAGTGTTGAGCACGGGGTGGAGTTCGATGATGCCGATGGTGGCGAGGAACGAGAGTTGGAAGCCAGCATCGGCGATGAGTTGACGCGGCTCGATGAGCGTCATGAGTGCGAGAGCTACGATGAGTGCACTGCGGCCGGAGTGGGGACGCTTACTGCGCAGGGCAATCAGACCAATGATGCCACTCATCGCTGCTCGGACGGCCGAGGCGGGAGCGCCGACGAGTAGGGTGAAGGCGCCGATGGCAACGGCGAGGGGTAATGGCTGCAGGCGCTTCGGAAGCCACCAAAGGGCGCCGGCGAAGAGATTAAGAATGAGGGCGATATTGGCGCCCGAAACGGCCGTGAGGTGTGAGAGTCCGGCCAGGCGAAAGTCACTAGCAGATGTCTCGGGTAGGCGGTCGTCCGTGCCGAGGATGAGACCAGCGAGCAGTGCGTTCTCGGGGGCGGGGAGGAGTTGTTCGATCTGTCGTTCGGCGGCGCGTCGGAGTCGGTGTAGAGCGGCTTGCAACCCTGGCGGGGCGGATGAGACGTCGAGTACGACAGCGTCGTGCATGGTTGCTTGGATGCTGTGGGCGGCGAGGAAGGGTGGTGGTGATTCGAGTATTCCGGCGACGATGATGCGGTCGCCCGGTTCGCCTTCGCTCACACTACTCCGGACCGTAGCCTGTGCGTTTTGGGTTGTGGGCGTCAGACCAGAGGCGGTGAGGTTCGAGAGGACATACGTCGTCTTGGTCCAACTCTCATGGACGTCGTCGATCGTCGCCTGGAGGCGGATGTTGCCAGTGGGGAGCGGTGGCAGGGGCGGGACGAGCGCCATTCGCATCCAACCGCTCATGAGGCCGAAGCTTGCGGCGATGAGCAGGGGGCGGTACCGCGGCCAACGGAGGGAGACGAGCGCCGGGAAGGCACATAAGATCAAAGGGGCGGCCAGGGCTTGGAGGATGACCCCGGCTGGGATGCCGAGGAGAAAACACTGGAAGGCGGTCATGTGTCTGACGGATGAATTACTCCTTCTGCTTGGGCGGTGGCAGATTCTGGGCGAGGCGAATCCACTCGTGGACGTCGAGAGTCTGTGGGCGGCGTGTCCCATCAATGCCTGCCTGCTCCAGAGCTTCGCGGCCGCCGGGTAAAATGCCGATCGTGGTGCGGAGCATCTTGCGCTTCTGATGGAAGGCGATCTTTAGCGTCCACACCACCCGCTCCAGGAGATTGTTATCGACGAGCGGTTGCGGATGGCCGGCGATGTGCAGCACGGCCGAGTCGACGGCCGGTGGCGGCAGGAAGGCATCGGGTGGTACCTGGCGAATGAGGGAGGCGGTGCCGAAGAGGGCGACGATAATCGTGAGTAGACCGCGGTCGTGGGTGGTACAGATGCGCTCGGCCACTTCGCGCTGAATGAGGAGCGTCAGGCTGCTTGGGGCCACAGGTGATTCTAGGAAGGCGTGGCGCAGGAGCGGCGAGGTGATGTGGTAGGGGATGTTGGCGACGATGCGGTACGGCTCGGTCGGGAAGGGGACATTGAGAGCATTCCCTTCAATGATCTGTAGGTGTGGATGCGGCGAACCGTCGACCGACGTGAACATCGTCAGGAGCGGAATCATTCGGGGGTCGATCTCGATGGCCGTGACCAAGGCACCGTCTTTCAGGAGGCGCTCGGTCAGGATGCCGATGCCCGGTCCAATTTCGAGGATGCGTTCGCCGGGGCGGACGGCGCCTGGGGCGAGCATGGAATCCAACACCGTCGCTTCAACGAGGAAGTGCTGGCCGAGATCGGTGTTGAGCCGAAGTCGGTGGGCCTTGCAGAAATTCTGGACGCGGGCGGAGAGTGACGACACGCCGCCAGGTTCCCAGGAATACGCATCCCCGTAAAGTCGGTAAAAAGCTTCCGCGCGCGAAAGAACAGTGCCAGACTGTGTTCTTAGAGGTTCCCCTCCACCTATGAACCACCGTCTGATCTCCGTCGCTGTCGGATTGTCGCTGCTGCTGCCGCTCGGCGCGCAGGCCGTCTCGGGCGGCGTCTTCGAACAGCACGCCAATGCGCGTCTGCAGAAATTCTGCACGTCGCCCCTGGCCAAGCGCCGGCCAGCCGCTTGCCGTCGTCTACCCGGTTGGTCGGGTTCATCCTCCTCTTCGAGTGCGCTCGGACCAATCCTGCACCCTGTGATTCCGCCCTATCAGTCGCCGCCGCGCTCGTCTTCCTCGTCTCTCCAGGCCGGTTTCGATTCACTTCCCGTCGAGACAGTGCGTTCGCGTCTACTACTCCTCGGGACGACCACGCCCGTACTGGCGGCTGTACGCTTTACGAGTCTGACCGAACCGATCACGGCTGAAGCTCTGACGGTCGTTCTCACCGATCCGGTGTCATCGTTGGAGTCCCTTCGTCTCTATAACAGCGATGGCTTTTTCCTAGGCGAAGCGTCGCGTGATACGTCGAATCCGACCAACTATCGCGCCCCGATCCAGACCGGAAAGCTCATGATTGGGAAGGCTGACGATCAATCGATCTATGTCCGCGGCATTCTCCGCAGTAAAGACAACGGCGGTGTGAGCGGCGAAGTGGTCGATATTGATCATGTCACACTGGAGGCGACCGGTGATTGGAGCACGTCTCCCTATACGATCTCTTCGACCGAGTCGCTGCCGGCCTCGGAGACGGCTCGGGCCAGAATTACCGCCCTAGCGACGACGAATGGTGGCAATTGGCCCCTCAGCAGTGCCACAAACCAGCTTCTCTGGGACTTCACTGTCAGCGGGAAAACGGCCGACGGCGCCGCCCACTTAAAGCTTCAGAACCTCGCCTTCACGCTCTCGGAAACGAACGTCAGCCTGACGAATGTGCACCTAAAGGCGGTCGATGGCGACAACTACGTCAGTTGCACCGTCACGAGCAGTCAGGTCCTCTGTGACAGCATTCCGGCTGGCATCGGTTCGGTGCCGGATAACGGCGATCTGCGCCTGCGTGTGTATGGCGACGTAGCCGTGATCGGAACGCCGCTGCTCGCCTACGTTCAACTCTCGCTCGGACAGGCTGGCACCGTCACTGATCCCGGGACGGTCACCTGGACTGATGGCACGAGCACCTTCCAATGGCTTGACCTGGACACACCGCTCGGCGTCGGACCACGGTTTATCCAGTAAGCGGTTCTTCGCTTAGGGCAGGCGTTCCTGCAAAAAGGCCACGAGTCCGCCGAGGGTCTCGGCCGTGGCCGGTTGCAGAGGCGACTGCTTGAGCAGACGCGCGGCCTCCGTGAATGAGGCCTGAGCGCGGTGGCGCAGGACGTCCACAGCGCCGCTCTCCTGAAAGAGGGCGCGGGCTTCGGCCAGCGTGGGCTCATCGAAGGTCTGGCCCCAGAGCTTCTCCAAGCGAGCCTTTTGTTCGGGTGTGCCGCGCGCGGCGACGTGCAGCGTGAGCAGGGTTTGCTGGTGCTGGGTGAGATCGATGCCGGGCGTCTTGCCCGTCTTGGCCTTCTCGCCCAGTAGATCGAGAAGATCGTCTTCGAGCTGGAATCCGACGCCGATGGCGGCGCCGAATGCTTCGCAAAAGCGCAGGAGCTCCGGCGAGCCGCCGCCGAGTGTGGCGCCGATTTGCATCGGTCGGGCGAAGGTGTAGAGCGCTGTCTTGAGGAAATGACGCTTGAGGATCTGGGCTTCGGTGGTGTCGGGACGGACGGTGCAGGCGATATCCAGGTGCTGGCCGGCGACGATCTCCTGGCTCATGGTGATGAGCAGGCGGTGCGCGGCGTGTACGGCGGCGGGATCGTGTTGGTCAGCGGTCTTGAAGAAGAGGTCGTGGACCAGCGTTAACAGCGAGTCACCCACGAGGATGGCGTGCGACCGGCCCAGAGCGTCAGCGTTCTTGAGGCCGAGGCGGTCCTTCTCTTGCTCGCGGATGAAGGCATGAATGGTGGGAATGCCGTAGCGCTCGTCGGCGTCGTCCATGATGTCATCGTGAACGAGGGCGAAGAGGTGGAACGTTTCGATGGCGATGAGCGCCGGCATGATGACGTCGTCAGTCTCGCACCGGGCGGCGTCGCGAAAGAGGAGCGAGGCGACGTAGGGGCGGATGCGTTTACCGCCGCCAGCCGCCAGCGCGCTGGCCCGAGCGTAGGCGGTGCGGATGGCGGGGTCGTCGGCGATGCCCGCGATCTCGCCTTGGAAGCGTGTCATTTCCGCGTTGAGGGCCGGATTGAATCTGGCGACGAAATCGCCCCGTTGTTCCATGGGAGGGAGTATAGGGAGGGCCGCTACTGGCCGCCATCAGGAGAGAACACGCACTTTGGCTACGCTCAGGGCCAGTGTCTTCTTGCGCCCGTCGGCAAACGAGACATCGATGACGTCGCCGCGACGGCGCGTGACGATGCCCTGGCCGAAAGCCGGATGCTCGATACGCGTGCCCTCTTCGATGTCAGCTTGGGAGGCTTCGCTGTCGCTGCCGAGGTCCTGGTTGAACTCGATGTTCACCTCCTGCTGGACGAAGGGGTCCAGGCGGCGACCGCTGCGACTGGGGTTTGTGATGGCGCGTTCACTCGCCCAGGCGAAGGCCGAGAGGACGTCGTCGCTGCGGCGCTCTGAGACTTCGGACGGGACGTCATCAAGGAAGCGGCTGGGAGCGTTGGCCTGACGTTGGCCCCAGAGCAGGCGATTTCGGGTCAACATCAGGCGCAAGTGCGTCTTGGCGCGGGTCATGGCGACGTACATCAAACGACGTTCTTCTTCGATCTGGGCGCGGTCGAGGAGGCTGGAGCTGTGCGGGAAGATCCCTTCCTCACAGCCGACGACCATGACGTGTTCGAATTCGAGCCCCTTGCAGAGGTGGACCGTCATGAGCGTCAGCGAATCGCGGTCGTCGCCGAGCTTGTCGGCCTCTGAGACGAGGGCGGCTTCCTCCAGGAAGGCGGGCAGCGAGGCCTTGGGTTCGAGGTCGTCGTACTTCTGCGTGACGGAGAGCAGTTCCAAGACGTTCTGCCAGCGCTCTTCACCTTCTTCGTCATCCATCAGCCACTGCTGCATGCCGATGGCGTCGATGAGCTGCTGGGTCAGCCGGCTGACGGGGGTTGTTTCGCTGAGCGCGCGGAAGCGCAAGATAATCGCGGCAAATGTCGCTAGGCGCTGCTGTACGCCGCCATCGATGGTCGTGATACGGGTGGGATCCTGGATGGCTTCCCACAGCGTCAGTTTCTCCTGTTGGCAGAAGGCTTGAATCTTCTCGAGCGTCGTCTGGCCGATTTTACGGGCGGGGACATTGATGATGCGCAGCAGCGAGAGCGTGTCACGCGGATTCAGGATGACGTGGAGGTAGGCGAGGACGTCCTTTACTTCGCGGCGGGCGTAGAACTTCGTGCCACCGAGCAGGCGATAGGGCAGACCCTCACGCAGGCAGGCTTCTTCGAAGAGGCGGGACTGAGCGTTCGTACGGTAGAGGACCACCTGGCTCGAGAGGGGGACGCCGTTGCGCGACAGCTGTTTGGCGGCCTTCACGGCTTCTTCCGCTTCGCTGCGCTCGTCGCGCAATTCCTGAATGATGACCCTCGGCCCTTCAGCGCGATCACTACGCATGCGCTTCTCGGGGCGGTTAGGATTGGCGGCGATGACGGAGTCGGCGGCGGTGAGGATGAGCTGCGTCGAGCGGTAGTTCTGTTCGAGCTTGATGCGCCGAGCGCCGGGATACTCCTTCTCGAATTCGAGGATGTTACGCAGGTCGGCCCCGCGGAAGCCGTAGATCGACTGGTCGGGATCGCCGATGACGCAGAGGTTCTGGCTCTGCTTGGCGAGCAGCATGATGAGCAGATACTGCACGTGGTTCGTGTCTTGGTACTCGTCGACGTGCAGGTACTTCCACGTGGCTTGATAGCGGGCGAGCACGTCCGGGCACTCGTGGAAAAGGCGGACGGTCTCGAGCAGTAGGTCGTCGAAGTCCATGGCGTTCGCGCTCATCAAAGCCTTCTGGTAGGCCGTATAGGCATTGGCCATGATCTCGAGGCGGGCGCTCGTGGCTTGGGTGTGGGCGTCGTGGGGCAGGTAGGCTTCCGACTTCCAGCGGCTGACGGCCGAGAGGGCGGCGCGGGGCTTAAGCTGCGATTCGTCGATGTGCTGTTCCTTCAAGACTTCCTTCATCAGGCGCTCCTGGTCGTCACTATCGTAGATCACAAAGCCGCGGTCGCGGCCGAGGTGCTCGATATCGCGGCGGAGGATGCGGACGCAGATCGAGTGGAACGTGCCCATGGTCGGCATGCGCCCGGCGCCCGGCGTGATGAGGCTGCTCTCATCCTCGCCCGTCAGGTGGAGGAGCGAGCGGATGCGCTCTTTCATCTCGGTGGCGGCTTTGTTCGTGAAGGTGACGGCCAAGATCTGCCACGGCTCCACGCCTTTGCTCATGAGGTAGGCGATGCGGTGCGTGAGGGCCTTGGTCTTGCCGCTGCCGGCGCCGGCCAGAATGAGGACTGGCCCTTCCGTCGTCTCGGCGGCCAGGCGTTGTTCGGGATTCAGAGGGCCGAGGATGAGGTCCGTGGCGAGGGCGGGCACGGGGGCGAGTGTAACGGCAGTGGGGGATGATGGCACGGACTCAGTTCGCTTTCGGCGACACAGCGGCTTTGACGGCTTTGACGAGCGTGCCGTCGACGAGTGCGCGCGGGGCCGCGAGAGCGTCGACTTCGGTCTCCTGAGCGGCGACGGAGACGACGAGCTTCTTCAATTCGGCGGCCGACAGGGCGACTTTGGCGTTCATCGGCTGCTGGCGCTGGAGCACTTCCTCGGCGAGGGCGGGGTCCAGACGCTGGGCTTTGTGGAGCGCTTCCGTGCCGAGCTTCGTCAGGACGAGATCGGCGGCGTTGCGCAGGTTGATGTGGAAGGCGAAGTCGGTGATGAGCTGGATGATGTTGTCGCGTTCCTGCGGGTCCATCTGCTCGGCAAACTCGTAGGCCGTGATGCGCTTGAGGCTGGCAAGGATCGGGGCGAGGGCTTCGGGCGAGACGACGTAGAGCGTGTAGCCGTCGTGGACGTGATGGTGGGTCTTGAGTTCGCCGATGGCCTCGGTGGGGACGACGAGGAAGATCATCGTGGCGATCTTCGGGTTCTTCTTCACCTTGGTGACGGTCGTCTTCACGGTGTTCGCGATGTAGGTGGAGAGGCTCTCGCTCTTGGATTTCTTGGCGTCGAAGATGATGTACTGATCGATGAACTCAATCATGAAATCCGGCTTCAGGCTGCCGTCAAATCCCTCCGGCAGGTTCGTGTTCGTGAAGCACGAGAAGGCGTACTGTGGTTGCTTACAAAGGTCAGTCATCTGGGCGATGACGTTCTTCTCGTGGTCGGCCCAGACGCGGTCGCGCTCTTCTTCGGCTTGGCGCAATTTCTCCTCGTCCTCGCGGATGACGCGCTGGCGCTCCTGATCGAGGCTGAGCTTGGCGGCCTCTAGTTTGGCTAGTTCGGCGGCGCGCTCCTTCTCGTGACGTTCGGCGGCGGCTTCGTGCTTCGCCAGTTTCTTCTGCAGGTCTTCGGCCTCCTTCTTCGCGTGGTCGAGGTCGTTCTTCGTCTCAGTGAATTGCACCGAGAGTTGCTTCCCTTTGCCTTGCAGTTCTTTGTACTCGCCCTTCTGAGCCTCGAGTTCGCTCTGCAGTTTTCCCACTTCCTTCTGTGCTTGCTCAAGCGAGGCGTGCAACTTCGCGTTCTCGCGCTCGAGTTCTACGGACGATCCGGCGTCAGCGGCGGGGCGGCGCATTTGCCAGACCATCAGTCCGACAGTTGCGATCATGAGGAGACTGAGGACGATCTCGATGGGAGTCATACCGGCATCCTACCACGGGTGGACGAAAGTTCACTACGCTGGATTTTCTTGATGAATTTACGGCTTCAGAGAGCCATGTGCGACGTGGAGATCTTGCCTTTTCGCCGCCGATTCGTATCATTCGCTCCACGTCCGTGCTACGGGAGGCGCTTCGCCCCGGTGGCTCGGCAAGGATTTCTTTCCTCGTTCACTTCCCCCAATCTTATGGCCCTTAAGCAGAAGGCGAAGAAGAAGCTCATCGAGAAGAGCCAGACGCACAAGAAGGATACCGGCTCCCCGTCGGTACAGGTGACGCTCCTCACGAAGGAGATCGAGATGCTCACGGATCACCTCCAGAAGCACAAGAAGGACCATTCCGCCCGCCGCGGTCTTCTCGGCAAGGTCGCCCAGCGTCGCGACTTGCTCAAGTACCTCCAGCGCGAGAATCCTGATCACTATCAGGACGTGCTCGAGACGAACAAGCTCAAGAAGTGAGCCCTCCCTGCAACGCGTACAGAAGGACGCCCCGCGAGGGGCGTTTTTCGTCTATGATTCTGTGTGTTTATGAGCGAGCACCACTGCGCCGGCATCCTCTTCCGCGACGAGCGCGGTCGCATCCTGATGCAGTTTCGCGATGCCAAGGCCACGAGCGACGCACTGGCATTCTCCTTCTTCGGCGGGGCCGCGATGGACGGCGAAACGGATTTGGAGACGATGCTGCGCGAGACGCACGAGGAGCTTGGCGTTCGTTTGCGTCCTGAAGACGTCCACCCGGTGGGGACGCTGCACTGGCCCGATCCGCATACCGGTCATCAGGTTCATGTCACGCTCTTCGAGAGTCTGCGGTCGCTACAGTGGGGCGAATTCGTGGTGAATGAGGGTGAGGGAGCGGCGTTCCTCTCTCCGGACGAGATCCTACGTCTGCCGTTCGTTTCATCGATCGCCAAGGCCTTCACGAAGGAATTCCTCGCGTAGGGCTGTTTGGGCCGATTGTCGGATGTAAAAAATTGTTGCCATTTCGCTGTTCCCGTCCTACCCTGCGCCGCATCGGGAACCACGGTGGTTCTTGATGTGGTTTTTCACACCTCCATACCGAGCGTCGCATCGCGACAGGAGTGTCCCATGGCTCGCCGAAAGCCCGAGTACGACATCGTTCATACCTACCTCATTGAAGAGCGGGAACTGCCCTTCGACCGTCACCGCAGCCTCACGCCGATGGCGGCCGAGATCGTCAGCGCCCTCGCGCGCGCCTTCACCGGTTTCGATCTGCTGCGTCTCTGCAGCGTCGGCACCGTCGATGAGGGCATGCAACACCTCGACTCGGCCCTGAAGAAAAAGAAGACGAAGATCAGTCTTCGGCAGTTCGAAGAGGCGTGTATCCGCATGACGAAGGACGAGTGGCACGTCGTGTCGCTGAAGCACAGTCACGTCCTGCGCGTTCTCGCCAATCTTCGGCCCGCGACCGTCGATCTGTTAGTCCAGTGGCAGTGGAACTGCCCCTACGCCCTCGACACGGTCGAATTCTGGAACGGACAGGTGTCTGCTGCTATCGCTGCCAAGGACTGGATTGCCGGCTGGGATGCGGCGCGGTTCGCCCTGCTCGGCGTGCCGGGGGACGATCAGCTCGTGCCCGCGCAGTTGGGAGAGTGGTCGCCATGGAAGACGTGTGATCGCTTGCAAGAGGGGCGTGTCCTGTTCTGTTCACTCGCCAACGCCCGGCACTTCATCATGAAGGTCTACGAAGCGATGGTGGCCGATGGCATCCTCGTCGCGCCGACGCAAGAGCCGCCGTTGCTCGACCGTAAGGCGGCCCGTCCATCCGACCAGTGCTGGATCCCGGGCATCCTCGAGATGACCCCCTTCCTGACGCGGGCTAAGCCCGGATCCGAGTGGCCGCTGAAGGTCGATATGGTCGGAGACATGGTGATGCGCATCGCCGCTGCCGTTGAGCAGCTGCGGGCCGTCATGCCGCCGCCCAAGGCTCGTCGTTCGACCAAGAAGAAGATGGCGATGACGGAAGCGGCTGTCACGGCCAGCTGATCAGATAAAACGGTATGGAGTTCGAGGGTTCCGGATCGTCTCCGGAACCCTCTTTTTTCATGGCGAATACTGGGAGAATCGGGTAGACTGCGGCCGTCTTCCGCCGCACCCGTGGGTTTACGTCTGAGTTCCTGAAGTTTTCCGGGAATTCGCAGGTGAATCCACACCGGGGCGAGGATGACGAGGCGCGTTCGCGCCGTCCTTTCCCCCCAATTCCATGTCCAAACAGTTCACGCTGGAGCTTGGCGACAAAAAGCTCACCATCGAGACCGGCCAGGTCGCCCGTCAGGCGAATGGGTCCGTCGTCTGCACGATGGGCGGCACCGTCGTCCTCGGCACCACCACCATCAGCGCCAAGCCGCGCGATGGCGTCGACTTCCTGCCGCTGCAGGTTGTCTACCAGGAGAAGTACTACGCCGGCGGCAAGATCGCCGGTTCCCGCTTCCGCAAGCGCGAAGGCCGCCCGGGCGACGATTACGTCCTGCTGGCACGCGTCATCGACCGAGGGCTTCGCCCGATGTTCCCGAAGAACGTCCGCAACGACATCCAGGTGATGTGCACCATCCTCTCCTATGACTTTGAGAACGAGCACGACATCGTCTCGGCCAACGCCGCCAACCTGTCGGTGGCACTGAGCGACTGTCCGTGCGACGGCCCCCTCGGTACGGTCCGCGTCGGCCTCATTGGCGGTGAGCTGGTGCTCAACCCGACGGCCGAGGCTCGCACGAAGTCTGACCTCGATATGTTCGTGACGGCCTCGCTCGAGCGCGTCGTCATGATCGAAGCCGGTGCCAACCAGGTGCCGGAGGAAGAGATCCTCAAGGCCATTGAATTCGGTAAGAAGTGGGCCCAGAAGATCGCCCAGTTCTTCGCCACGATCCAGAAGGAGATCGGCAAGCCGAAGTTCGCCGTCGAGGCGCCGTTCAGCCACGAGGAAGCCTACAATTTCCTCAAGGACTGGGCCTTGCCCACGATCCAGCAGACGATCAAAACCCCCATGGACAAGCTCGTTCGCCGGGCGACCTTCAACAAGCTGATGGCCGAAGCCGAGGAGAAGTTGAAAGAGAAGTTCGGCACCACGAGCGCCGTCGGTGCGGGCGTGCTTGGCGAGGTGGCCACGCAGGCGACCGCCGGCATCCGCGAGAAGTACGGCATCGAGGCCGGCATCCAGCTGACGCTCGAGTCGCTCTACGCGCACGGTGCCTACCTCATGGACAAGATCATCAAGTCCGAAGTGCGCCGCCTGGTGCTCGAAGAGGGTGTCCGTATGAGCGGCCGCAAGGTTGATGAGATCCGCCAGATCGACTGCACGGTCGACTTCCTACCGAACCGTGTCCACGGCTCCGCGCTCTTCCAGCGCGGCGAGACGCAGGGTCTCACGACCTGCACGCTCGGCGCGCCCGGCGACAAACAGATCGTCGAAGGCATGGAGGGCGAACACAAGCTGCGATACATGCACCACTACAACTTCCCGCCGTTCTCGGTGGGTGAGACGAGTAACCGTCTGATGGTGGGCAACCGCGAAATCGGTCACGGCAACCTGGCCCAGCGCGGCCTCGAGCCGGTCCTGCCGAAGGAGGAGGACTTCCCCTACACCATCCGCACTGTCACCGAGATCCTCGAGAGCAACGGTTCGTCGTCCATGGCTGCGGCCTGCGGTTCGACGCTCGCCTTGATGGCGGCCGGTGTGCCGATCACGGCGCCCGTCTCGGGCATCGCCCTCGGCCTCATGGCCGACGAGGAGAAGGGCAAGTACGTCGTGCTCTCGGACCTGCAAGATGAGGAGGACTTTGGCGGCGACATGGACTTCAAAGTGACCGGCACCGCCAAGGGCGTCACGGCCATCCAGATGGACATCAAGATTAAGGGTCTGCCAGATGCCGTCTTCGCCGAGGCACTCGAGCGTGCCAAGGTCGGCCGCGCCCACATCCTGAAGCAGATGCTCGCGGCCATCCCCGAGCCCCGCAAGGAGATGTCGCCCTACGCGCCCCGCATCGAGACGATCACGATCAACCCCGACGACATCCGCCTCGTCATCGGCAAGGGCGGCGAGACGATCCAGAAGATCACGGGCGAGCTCGGCGTTGAAATCGACATCGACGACAGCGGTCTCATCTTCGTCACGGCCACGAACGGCGACGCCATGGAGAAGGCCAAGGAGTGGATCCTCGGCATCGTCGCCAAGCCTGAGGTCGGCAAGATCTACCACTGCAAGGTGGTACGCATCATCGCCGGTACCGGCGCCATCGTAGAATTCCTCAAGGGCAAAGACGCGATGATCCACATCAGCGAACTCCAGTGGAAGCGCACCGAGCAGGTAGAAGACGTGCTCCAGGTCGGTCAGGAAGTCGAGGCCGTCTGCATCGAGTACGATGCCGTCGAGGGTCGCACGCGTATGTCGCTCAAGCAGATGACGCCGCCCCCGGAGGGCATGACGGTCGCCCCGCCCCGCAGCGGTGGTGGTGGCTTCGGTGGCCCGCGCCGAGGAGGTGGCGGTGGATTCCGCCGCTGATCAGAGATTCAAAAGCGCCGCCTCGATCATTCGATCGGGCGGCGTTTTTCGTGATATAGACGAGGTCACTCGCGTTCCTTCGGTCGGCCGAAGACTTCTTGGTGGAGCACCTGCTGGAATTCCAGGATGCCGCGGAAGTGCTCGATCGTGTGGTTGGGCGATTGCTTCTCCCAGACGAGAATGGCGGCATCAATGATGGAGATGAGCGACTCTAACTGCTGGCGGCTGGTTTCGTGCGCGCGCCAGTCGATCTGTTCGCGATCGAGGCAATGTAACAGGTGCAGCAGGCGTTGGAGGGTGCGCTGGACCGAGTCGATGAGCAGCGACTCGCGTTTGCGGTCGAGGATGTAGGCGCTGCTGTTACTGTAGAAGTCGGGCAATTCCTCGATGAGGCTCTGAGCCTGCAGGTAAGCGGCGGTGAGGTTGTCCCACTCGTGTGGAGCGAGCATCTTGCGGTGCTCGACGTCGCGGATGAGCACATCGAAGTCTTTGCGAACGACGAAGAGGCCCTGACGGATGTGGTAGAAGATGCTTTCGAAGGTCAGGCGATGGACATCGTTGATGACGTCATCATTCTTGCGTGAGACGAGTTTGGCTACGAGTAGACCAAAGAGCAGGATGCCGAGTACGGCCTGGGCGGCGGCGAAAGCCTTGGAGATGCCCTGTGGCACAATATCTCCGTAGCCAACGGACGAGGCGGTGATGAGGCTGAAGTACGCGCTCTCCAGCAGTCGATCGAATGGGGGCAAGTGCGGATCGATCGTTGGCGCATGTTCGGGGAGCCATTCTGTGAACGAAAAGTACGCGGCCGTGAAGAGTAGGTTCACGAAGATCCACGACATGATCAGCGTCGCGTATGACGCTTGTGAAATTTGCTCCAGGATGCCGACGGGTCCGAATCGACGCATTTCTCTCAATTATAGCAGAGAATGATCCTGTTGTCATTCCTTACAGAATCATAAAAAGAGCCCCTGCACACGCGTGCAGGGGCTTATGGCTCACGTTTCTCTCATCTGGGGATGAGCAGGTCGGGGTGAGCCGGACCTGTCGTTACTTCTTTGCCGGGACCACGGCCGGGTTCTGGGGCAGAAACTGCTCCAGCCCGAAGAGATACGTCGCGCCTTGAGGCAGGTAGGTCGGGAATCCGCCCTTCCAGTTCTTGGCGAACTCGAGTTGGGCCTCGGCCTGCATCTTGCGGACTTCCATCTCCGTACGGACTAGCACGCCTTCCTTGGCCTTCGCCATTTCCTCGGCCGCTTCGCGTTCGGCCTTCGCCTTGGCGACGAGCGTGGTGTTACGCACTTCCTGTGCTTTCAACTCCAGCGTCGCGCCTTCGATCTCGGCTTGGGCTTCAGCTTTACGCTTGGCGATGAGCAATTCGTTCTTCTCATCTTGGATCAAGCGCTGCTGTTTGGCCGTTTCGATCTCGGCCTGAGCCGTACCGCGGCGCTTGGACAGCTCGATCGCGTTCTTCTCGTCTTGTGCCTTCTTCTCGTACTCGGCCACCTTCGCTTCGTTCGACGCCGTAAATTGGCGATCGAACTGGCGTTGGATTTCGGAGTTCGAGTAGTACAGGCCTTCGGACGAGCCGAGGTAGTCGATCGTGATGCCCTTCTGCTTATAGAAGGCTTTCGCTTCTTCGAAGCAGGTTTTAAAGGCGTCACCCTTACGGGCCGGACATTCGCTCAGCAGCGCCTTGCCGAACTCGCGGGCCAGAACGGACTGGCAGAAGCCGCGGATGTTGCTGTCGACGATGTCACTCAACTTGCGGCCGGCGTTGTAGTACAGGAACTTCGGGGCATCCTCATGGAGGATGCTGACGCCGACCGTCATGCCAACCTGAAAGTCGATCGAGTCGAGCGATTCGAGCTTGATCGCTTGGTCAGCCGTTGAGGTGCCTGTCTTCTCATTGCGCGTCCATTCGCGCGTCACCTGAGTGCGGTCAACCTTGACCACGCGCATCGTGGGGATCCACTTGTAGCTGCCCGGCAGACGCCCGGTCTGGAATTGGCGCTGCGGGATGATGACGCGTTGGCTACGGACAACGGCCTTCTCAAGGTCTTCGACCGAGCCAATGGCCTTGCCGCCCTCCGCTGCCTTTTCTTCGAGCGGCAGCAGGAATGCGGTCTCGTTGCTCCCGATCTCCTCGTTCACTTCCACCATCATCGGACCGATGAGGACGTTGGTGCTGAGGATGATGATCAGGGTGATCAGGGCCAGCGCAGCCACGCTGCCGCCAGCGATCAGTTTCGTACGGTTCATAACTCTCTCCTTGGTGAGAAGCGGGGCGAGCGAAGTGCTCGCCACCGCAGGTAGGGAACAGGGGCCAACGTTAGGACTGCGTGGTGCCATCCGACGGTGTCGCGTCGGCGGCTTGAGTCTGTTCGTAGTATGAACAGAGCTTGCGAATGTACGTGCCCCAGAGGAGCACAACAGACACAAGGGTTGCAATGGTTCCCCACACGGCGAATGTGGAGGCCAACTGGGCGCTGCGGGCGGCGTTATACGCTTCAGGCGTACCTTTCAACTGGTCCATTGCCACCGCTGAGGTGTACTGATGGACGATGAGGTTGATGCCGTGCTGCGCCGCCACCATTGTGAGGACGAGGAGCAGTGTGACGGCTAGTCGCCACACCCAGCTGGGCGGACGAACGTCGACTTCCACGAGCTTCTTCATGATGCGTCTCCTGGTAAGGGATACGGGTTTCCTCTCGCGGTTCTCCGGTGGATTGAACGAGCGGGCAACGCCTGATTGACGTTGCGAACACAACGTAGGATTGATATATTGAGTGGCAAAGACCGCCGCATGGTGGTCAATACCACCACACTATGGAACGCATCGTAGATACCGGTTTGCTCCTCGAGCTCGGCCTCAGTCCGAATGAAGCGAAGATCTACGCCACTCTGCTGGCGTACGGCGGCGGCGGCGTCTCGACGATTGCGCTTCGGTCCGGCGTGCATCGCCGCAACGCCTACGACACCCTGCATCGTCTTTTGGAGAAGGGATTGGTGTTTGCCGATCACTCGCGAGCGGATGTGGTCTACCATCCCGTTGATCCAGGCAAACTCATGGAGTTGGTGCGCGAGAAAGAGATGAAGCTCGCAGCGGCGATGCCGAAGTTGCAGGATGTGTTCCGCACGAAAATGGCCCCCGAGCGGGCTCTGATCTTCCGTGGCCCGGAGGGCGTGAAGAACTACATGCGCGAGGCCCTGGAGGTGGGGGAAGATATGTACACCCTCGGTGCCGAGGGGGCGTGGCTCGATCCTCGTCTGACGACCTACACTGACTGGTTCCTGCGCGAGGCGAATGCGAAGAAGATGAAGATCCACGCCTTGCTCGACTACGATGCGATCGACCTGAAGGATGCGCATGCTCTCGCTCACGAGTACAAGTTCCTGCCTGAGGCCTACGATACGAGTGCGACGATGGATATCTTTGGCGATTACGTTGTCACCTACACTGGTACGGCACCGGGCAAATTGAAGGATGACGCGATTATCTTCGTGATGCACAGTCCCGAACTGGCGGCCTCATATCGTGTCTGGTGGCAACTCCTCTGGGATCTGCTGCCGGCTCCGAATGTCGTCCGGCGGAAGCAAAAGAAGAGATGATGTCGAAAATCTCTTGCATGCCCTGTGTATAGCCTGGTATACGTATCCGGCTTGCTCGAAAGGGCACTGCTTCGCTCTTTCCTCTCATTTACAAAAGCGGCCCATCCTCAAGGCGGGCCGTTTTTTGTGTGCGAGGAATGGTCAGATGATCGCCCGGACGACCTTGCCGACGAGGTTGAGCACCGGCACGTCGTCGGCCCAGCCGATCAGGGCTTCGCGGGTTTTGCCGTAGAGGCCGCCGATCGTCTTGGCGGTCTTGGGAATCACCAGCCCGCCGATGAAGCCGGGTTCGGCGTCTTTGAAGTGTTCGTACATCCATCCCAGTGTACCATGCCGCGGTCATGGCGCCCGATCGCTACCGTCTGGCTTGTGTCGTTTCCGTGCTCTTGGAGCGCGATGGACAGGCATTCCTCTTGAAGCGTCAGAACACTGGCAATCGCGACGGTCAGTGGTGTTTTCCTGCCGGCCACGTTGAGGCGGGGGAGTCGTTCACGGCGGCCGCGCTGCGCGAAGTCCGCGAGGAGGCGGGGGTCGAGGGAGACCTTGGTGATCTGCGCTTCTGCTCGGTCGTGCAGCGGCTCGATGATGAACGCCTGACCCTCCTCTTCCGTCTGCACCGCTTCCGGGGCGAGCCGTTCAACGCTGAGCCGAGCACGTGCAGCGAGGCGGGCTGGTTCCCGCTCGGCGCTTTGCCTACACCGGTCGTCGATTGGCAGCTGCAGCTCTTAGACCTGGAGCGGGGCGGCCAGATCTTCGGCGAGATGGGCTGGGTCTCCTGATTTCTCTGTCCTATACTGCCGCCGTGCTCGATAAGGCTTATGATCCACAGGCAACCGAAGACCGCATCTATGCGATGTGGGAGGGGGGCGGGGCCTTCAAAGCCGATGCCGCGAGCAAGAAAGAACCGTTCACGATCAGTATGCCGCCGCCCAATGCGACCGGCAGCCTGCACCTGGGCCACGCCGTGATGCTCGCCATCGAGGACATCCTCACGCGCTTCAACCGCATGCGCGGCAAGGAGGCCCTCTGGGTACCGGGCACGGACCACGCCGCTATCGCCACCGAGAACGTCGTCATCAAGCAGTTGAAGGAGAAGGGGATGAAGGATCCGCGCAAGGAACTCGGGCGTGAGAAGCTCGTGGCCGAGATCGCGGCCTTCGTCGAAGGCAGCAAGAACACGATCCGCAGCCAGGTGCGCAAGATGGGCAGTTCCTGCGATTGGAGCCGCGAGCGCTACACGCTCGAGCCGTCCTTAAGCCGCCTCGTGAACGAAGTCTTCGCCAAGATGAAGCGCGACGGGCTGATCTACCGCGGCCACCGCATCGTGAACTGGGATCCGAATCTCCAGACGACCGTCTCGGACGACGAGATCGACTGGAAGGAAGAGACGGTGCCGTTCTACACCTTCAAGTACGGTCCGTTCGAGATCTCTACGGCCCGCCCCGAGACGAAATTCGGCGATAAGTACGTGGTGATGCACCCCGATGACGAGCGCTACACCAAGTACAAGCACGGCGAGACACTTGAACTCGAATGGATCAACGGCCCCATCCGCGCCACGGTCATCAAGGACGCGGCCGTCGATCCGGCCTTCGGCACGGGCTGTATGACGATCACGCCCTGGCACGATGCCGTCGACTTTGAAATTGCCGAGCGCCACGGCCTCGAGAAGGAGCAGATCATCGATTATGAGGGGAAGCTCCTGCCGATTGCTGGGGAGTTCGCCGGTCAGTACATCAGCAAGGCCCGCCCGGCCATCGTCGAGAAGCTCAAGGAGAAGGGGCTGCTCGTGAAGGTCGAGGAGAACTACGTGCATAACAAAGCCACGAACTCCCGCGGCGGCGGCACGATCGAACCGCAGATCAAACTGCAGTGGTTCGTGGACGTGCAAAAGCCCGTCGTCCAGTGGAAGGGCAAGACGATGAGTCTCAAGGAGGTGATGCACGATGTCGTCCACCACGGCGACATCCGCATCATCCCCGATCGCTTCGAGAAGACGTACTTCAGCTGGATCGATAACCTGCGCGACTGGTGCGTCAGCCGTCAGATCTGGTGGGGTCACCGCGTGCCGGTCTGGTACCGCGGCGATGAAGAATACTGCGGTGCGTTCCCGCCCGCCGGCGACGGTTGGCAGCAGGACCCCGACACGCTCGATACGTGGTTCTCGTCGGCCCTCTGGACCTGGTCTTCGCTCATCGACCCCGCCCTGACACAGAATCCCTCGCTCACGCTCGAGGACATGCTCGCGAAGAGCCCGGACTTCCAGAAGTTCCACCCGACGGACGTCATGGAGACGGGCTACGACCTGATCTTCTTCTGGGTGGCGCGCATGATCCTCATGACGACGTACGCCACGGGCCAGGTTCCCTTCAAGACGGTCTACTTCCACGGTCTCGTGCGCACCAAGGAGGGCAAGAAGATGAGCAAGAGCGATCCCAAGACGATGATCGACCCGCTCGATATCATCCCCAAGTACGGCGCGGATGCCCTGCGCCTCTCGATGATTGTCGGCCAGGGGCCGGGTGCCGACTCTAAGCTCTACGAGGAGAAGATTGCCGGTTACCGCAACTTCGTGAACAAGCTCTGGAACGCCTCGCGCTTCGTGCTCATGGAGTGTGAGAAACACGGGTTCGATCCCCACGGTGCCGCTGATCATGAGGCCAAGAGTTTGGCTGATAAGTGGCTATGTGAAGCGACGAAAGGCCTGATCACTGATATCACCCAAAACCTCGAGAGTTATCGCCTCAGCGATGCCGGCGATCGCCTCTATTCCTTCACTTGGAATGAGTTCTGCGACTGGTATCTGGAGCTTTCGAAGGGCGAGAGTAATCCGGCCCTGCTCGTCGGCACGCTACGCACACTCCTCGCCTTGCTCCATCCGTTCTGCCCCTTCATCACTGAGCGCCTGTGGGAAGAGGTGAAGCCTGCTAAGGCAGGCGCGCTCATCGCCGAGACCTGGCCGGCGTCGCTGACTGTGTCGTACACCGCTGAGTACACGGCGTTGCAGTATCTCATCGATGTCATCACCGCCGTCCGCCGCCTGCGCACGGCTCAGAGTGTGGAACCTACCAAGGAAGTGGCGGTGACGATCGTCAGCGCCAAGTACGGCGCCCTCCTCGAAAGTCAGGAAGCACAGATCAGGCGTCTGGCAAAAGCATCATCGTTGACATTCGCATCTGTTGCGCCGAGTGGCCAGACCGTGAGTGAGTTCCTGACCGACATCGAGGTGTATCTGTCGCTCGAAGGCTTGGTCGATCTTGAGAAGGAGAAGGCCGCGCTCCTGAAAGAGAAGGAACTCCTACAGAAGGGCATTGCTTCCTCGGAGCGGAAGCTGCAAGACGAGACGTTTACGTCCAAGGCGCCGGAGAAGGTCGTGAACTTCGAGCGTCAGAAGCTTGCCGAGATGCAGGAGAAGCTTGGCAAGGTGGAGGCCCGCCTGAAGGAGATTTCGGCTTGAAAAGGCTTGATTTGGGCCAAGAGCGACTGTTCACTGGGCTCTAGTTCTAACCCGAAGGAGGTGTGTGATGGCCGCCGAGGTACCACCTGTTCCCACTGTTAAGCCGGAAGACGCCGATCCGCCCGTGCAGACGTCGTGTTCCCCCCTGACGTTCATCGGCCTATTTTGGGCCTTCGTCATCGAGGTTCTCGTCGGGGGTGCCATCTGGCTGATCTGGAAGTACTGCTTCTAGATTCCCCCGGATCAGGGATGATCCGGGGTTCCTCGTGCTCGGAGTGCCGCACCCCGCTTCACGATGTCTTTGCCGTAGCGCTCTCGCAGTCGATCCACAGCGGCCTGCAGGTCGTCGTTCTTCAGGAGCGTCTCAGGGGCAGTGAAGAGCGAGAATTGTTGGGCGCCGGCGGGCTGGAGCTGCCAGAGGCTCAGTCCCGTCTGGGTGTAGCGCTGCCCTGGGCGGTAGAGCCCTTCGAAACAGCGACGAGCAGCGGGCAGGAGCTGCGTCTCGTTCGTCAGTCCCTGCGGGAAGCTGGCCGATTCGCCGCGGCCTTCGTACTGACTATCGCGCAGCCACACGGTCAGGCCGCGGCAGGCTAAGTGCTGGCGGCGCATCTTCAGCACCGTGTACGCCAGGTGGTCGAGGACATGGGCCCAGATGGCGGCGCGATCGGCCGTACCGCGGAAGCTACGCGCGCGCTGGATGGACTTGGGTGGCCCGGAGTCGGTCGTGACGGGCGAGGTGACGATGCCGCGCAGTTCGGCCTGCAGATCGAGGCCCGGGCGGCCGAAGAGAGCTTGAATGGTGGCGCTCTCCGCCTGTGAGAAGTCCCAGGCCGTCTTCCAGCCGTAGGCGTCGGTGTCCTGCTGGCGCCTGCGGCCGATGCCGGGGATCGCGGCGGCGGAGCGGTCACGTAGGAATCTTTCGAGCGACACATCGAGGACGGGGTCGATGACCGTGACGCCGGCGGGCTTGCGGTACTCGCCGGCCATCTTGGCCAGGAGCTTGCTGGGGCCGACACCGACCGAGACCGAGAGGGCGGTATCGCGCCGCACGCGGTCGCGCAGCATCGTCGCCCAGTCCTTGGGGTTACTGGGGACACCCCCGAGCAGGCTCCCTAAATCCATGTACCACTCGTCCACCGACATCTGCTCATAGACGGGGCACAGATCGGCCACGATCGATTCGATCTGGCGCGAGGCCACCGCCGTCTCCGCGAAGTCGCACGGCAGCTCTATGGCCCCGGGAACGAGCTTCCTGGCCTCGACCAGGCGCATGCCGGTCTTCACGCCGAAGGCTTTGGCCTCGTACGTAGCCGCAATCACGCAACTGCCGCCCATCCCGAGCGCCAGCACGGGCTTTCCCTGGAGCTTCGGGTTCTTGCGGACGAGCACGGACGCGAAGAAAGAGTCGGCATCAATGTGCGCGATCATAGGAGGAAGGGAATTACAGCTGCTGAAGGATCTTTTGGACGGTCTGCTCGGGAGTGTGCTGACTGGAATCGATAGCGATGAGCTGCGCCGGTACTACGTCTTCGGGTTGCAGTGAGAATTCCTCGGTACCGACATCGACCTCTTTACCACGTTCTTTCTGACGATGTTCGCGAATCGCTCCGTCTGCTGTGAGGGCCACGAGGATACAACGCACATGTGTCAGATCCATCGTCCAGCCCACGGTCTGGAAGAGTGCCGGGGAGTGAACACAGCCGCTGAGGATGACGGTCGGTATCCCGCGCGAGAAGAAGTCCTGGGCCACCATCAAGGCTCGTTCCAAGGTTTCTTCATAGATGGAACCGTCTGCGGGCCAGGGTTTCACACGCATTAGATGATCGGTATCGACGAACGCAGCCGGTGGCAGCGCGTCGCGCAGCATCAGTCCGATCGTGCTTTTCCCGCTGCCAGGCAGGCCGTTGATGAGAATCAACTGCTGCATGGAGAGGGGAAATCAATATCTCCGAATCACCCCCTTCACCACTCCCGCCGTCTGCAGTTCGTCGACGGCGTACATGTCCGGGTAGGCGGAGTTCTCGGCCTGGAGGTAGAACTTGCCTTTGTCTTTGCGCAGGCGCTTCAAGGTGTACTCGCCGTCGAGCACGCCCACGACGATATCGCCGACGCGCGGTTCCTTGCCGCGTTCCACGACGACTAAATCGCCTTCGTGGATGCCGGCTTCGATCATGCTGTCGCCCTTCACGCGCAGGAGGAAGATCTTGGCGCCTTTATTGCCCACGACGTAGTCCTGGATCGAGAGGAGCTCCTCCGCTTGTTCTTCCACGGGCGCGGCGAAGCCGGCAGCAATGGGGCCGAAGAGCGGCAGCGTCCAGCTGGACGGCGCGTCATCACGCGATGACTGTTCCTGGGGCATCTCCATGATCTTGATGCGGCCCTTGGGGTCCTTCTCCAAGAAACCCTGGTTCACGAGGACGTTCACCACCTTGGCGATGGCGTTCTTGCTGCGCACGCCGAAGGCCACAGCCAGGTCGGCGAGCGACGGCGAGTAACCGCGCTTGCGCTGGAACTCGCGGATGTAGTTCAGGGCGGTGCGCTGGTGGGGCGTGAGCGTCATGGAAGCAGTGGGGAACGGTCGTCCACCATCCTAGGTGCACGAACGTCCACTGTCAACACTTCCGAGTTCCAGGGCTTTCTGGAACCAGAATCAGAGCTCGTCCAAGTCCTTGCGACTATCGAGTTCCAAGAAAGTGAGCGTCCACACGGCGCGGCGGAAGACATGCAGGTAGGCGAGCGAGTAGCTGGCCAGGCCGATCAGCAGAATGCCGATGAAGCCGCCGACGAGGTAGCTGTAGAAGGGCGAGAAGAAATACGTCAGGAGGAGGCCGATACCGACGACGGCCGCCGGGATGAGGAAGACGACGAAAGTGTTGATGATGACGCGGATCGAGATGACGAGCAGAAGGAGCAGGAGGAAGACGACGTGGCTCAAGTGGCTGACGATGAGTTTGTAGCTACGCATGGCGCTCTCGACAGGCCCCATCTTCTTGATGACGCAGCCGTCGGCTGCGAAGCTTGTCAGGAAGCTGAAGAAACTACTGAAGATGAAGAGGAAGATGATGGCCGGCACGATGATGCCGTGCAGGCTTTCGGGGAGGTAGCGGATGGTGAGCGAGATGCCCGAGAGAGCCAAGTTCCAGCTGCTCAAGAAGAAGAATTCGTGGATCGCGAAGATCGGGAAGAAGTTATAGAGCCCAAGGACGAGCCCGCCTTCCATCGGCTCCTCACGGTGCGCTTTCACCGTTAGACCGATGATGGCCCCCTCGGTGAAGTGCGGCATGAAGAACTCGATGATGAGCATCACGACGAACGTGATGAGCGTGGAGACCCAGAACCACTGTGGTGTGTTGTTAATCAGCCACAGTTCCATGTCGAACATGCCGGCTTTGTTCCCGCCGAAGAAGTACTCATAGAAGATGTACGTTTGGAAACTCAAGAACTTCACGCTCAAAAGGATGGCGAAGAACGAGGCGAGGAAGCCCCATTGCCAGAGCTTGCGCTCCCGCTTGGCGATGGCCCAGGCCTCGGCGACGATCTCACGGGGGGTCATGACTGCGGTTGGAGGAGAGTGGAGAACGGTGTGAATTCGTAGTCCTCACCGAGAATAATTCTCGTGAGTGGGAGCGGTGGCGCGCTCGAGACAGCTGCGCCAGAGCCGGTGACGGGGGTACGGGAGGAAGACGAGTCGTCGGCAGCCGCCGATGAGGACTCGTCGGCCGGCAGGGGGCTGCCGGGGAGCTTCAGGAGGGTGGCGAGATAGAGACCAATAGCGTCATCGTCGCTGGTTTCCACTGTTGAATGTGGCAGTGAGATCTTCTTGCCGTCGGGGCCTTTGGGGCGGTTGCGGATATCTTCCACATTGAAGCCAAAGCGGATCAGTTCGAAGCCAAGCGAGCGGGCGAGGCCGGCCTTGGCGCCGGCGTTCTCGACGATGATGCGATGCGGCGTGACGAAGCGACGTTCGTTGATCGCGAGCAGGGCCAGGCCTTGGATCTCGGTCCAGCCGCGCCTGCCGTCTTCGGGCAGGAGGACTGAGGCGCCGTTGAAGAGCTCACGCGGTGGCGGATAGAGGAAGCCGCCAACCTGTTGGCTATTATCCGATAATTGGACCGTGAACGGATGCGTGAGATCGAGGTGCATGGCGACGTTCGCCAGACCGATGAGTTCCTTGGCGTCGAATGTCATCACCACGTGTTCGCCGGCGATCTTCAGAAGCGAAAGGATCGTGCCGGGGCTCTTGAGCAGGCCTTGGGAGCGAATCTTTGCGCCGATGGCACTGAGAAGCTGCTGCTGGCGGGCGCTGCGACCGAAATCGCTCGTGGTGTGGCGGCTGCGGGCGTACTTCAGAGCTGTCTCACCGTCGAGATGTTGTGGGCCCTTGGAAATGCGGAAGGTGTCGTAGGTATCCACGACCTTGCCGGGATACTCCAGGTCGATGATGTCCTTCGGTACGTCTACGTCCACGCCACCAATGGCATCCACGGCCTGCACAAAGCCGGTGAAGTCTGCCTTCACGACACCGTGGATCTCGACGCCGAGGCGCTTGCTGATCTCTGTGGCGACGGCGAGCATGGCTTTCTTCGAGATTTGGTCGTCAGTGAGATTGGCCACGTCGGAGCGCTTCATGTAGGACTTTGTGTCCCGATAGAGCGTGTTGATGCGTCCATCAGGAATGTGGTCGATGTCTTTAAGCCACAGGTCACGGGGAATCGAGAACATGGCGACACTCTTGGTGTTCGATGCATCGAGACTGACGACCATCACCGTGTCGGTCAGGTCAACGCCGTCGTGGTTCTTATCGCCGACACCCAAGAGGAGGATATTCGTGTGCCCATAGGCATCCACAGCTGGGGGCGTGCCGACCGTATCCATCACGGTCTGGATGCTCATAATCCGTAGACCGAAAATGCCCTCAAGGGCGATATTCGCAATGAAGCCGATGCAGAGCACAGCGAAGAGCACGATGAGCGTGCACTGCAGATTATGAATGCGGCGGCTCGTTTTAGCACCAGTGTCAGCGCCTTCCTCGGGCGTGGACGGAACCTTGGCAGCTGGGGTCTTCGACTTAAGTAGAGCGCCGATCTTTTTTCCGACCGCTGTAGCCTCGCGGAAACCCGCTTGAACGGCTGGCGATCGTTCCTGGCGAATCTTACGACTACGGAACGTCATGATGGCAGACAGTGTAGCAAGCTCCGCCGCAGCCGTCTGTTATTTTTGCAGAGCACCGAACGCCCAAAAAATTCCCAGGAGAATGGGTTGGTGCACGAGGTAGATGACGAGCGTGTGCCGCCCGATCCATGTCAGCGGCTGCACCACCGCCGCGCCGCGCGCGAGCGGCCGACGACAGAGGAAACGCCCCAGAGCCAGTCCAAAGAGGACAACGCCGAACCAGGGCAGGAGCGGCACGTAATCCACGGAGACGAAGCCGGCCGGCGGTAGGCCAAGTGGCAGCAGCAGAAGGTCGCCGTTGATGCCGGCGGCACTGAGCCCGTTCATCCATATGCCCAGGACGATGGTGCTCAGTCCGGCGGCGATGATGCCCGTCGTGGGCCAGCGGTCGAAGAGTGGCGTCACCAGGGCGGCTCCGGTCAGGAGGTGGAGGACGCCGAAGCGCACGTACTCGTCGCCCAACACCAGGCGCGTGGCGACTGTTACGAGCAGAGCCGCGCCGGCCAGGCGCAGTGCCCGTCGGCCCGCGCGTTGCCAACGTTCGGACGCCGTCATGCCCCTGGCGGAGACGAGGGCATCGCTGATGCCGCTGATCACGAGGAAAGCACACAGAATCACGCGTGCAAAGAGGCGCCAGTCGCTCGAGAAGGGGTCAATGTCCACGCCACCGAAAGCCCAGAGGTCGTAGATGAAGTGATAGGCAATCATACCGATCACGGCCAGCCCGCGCAGGGCGTCAATCTCAAAGCGACGGGAGTTCGCAGTCATCATCTCTCTCAGCCTATACCCGTTTCGATAGAACGAAAGAAGCCACCCTTGCGGATGGCTCCTTCGTAGTTTGCCAAGTAGGAGGTTATCCTATCAGGCAGGGCGCGAGGCCGCGAAGCAGTTGCGGCACAGGACCGGGCGGCCGCCTTCCTCGACAGGGCGAGGCTTGAACGGCACCTGGCACGGTGCGTTGCACTGAGCGCAGACGGCGTCGTGCATCTGACGGTCACCCATTTTCTGGGTCTTGCGCTGATCGCGACACGCCTTGCAGCGCTGCGGAGCGGAAAGGTTGCGGGAGTTGTAGAACTCCTGCTCACCGGCCGTAAAGGTGAACGTTGCGCCGCAATCGCGACACTGGATCTGCTGGTCCATACGAGAACAGAAAGAAGGTAATAAAGTGTACGTGTTCCTTCTACTGTTTCTCGGAGACCGATAGGACACCGAAGGACTGGTACGGGGCTACCTTAGGCTTTCGGGGGGTATTTGTCAATGTTTTCTCGCCTTTTTTCACAAAGAAACCGGCCTTTTGAGCCGGTTTCTTGAGGAAACGCTGATGTTGAGGGCTCACTTGAGGGTGACCTTGGCGCCAGCCTCTTCGAGCTTCTTCTTCATGGCCTCGGCGTCGGCCTTGGCCACACCTTCCTTGATGACCTTCGGAGCGCCGTCGACGGCGGCCTTGGCGTCGCCGAGGGCGAGGCCGGTGATCTCGCGGACCACCTTGATGACAGCGATCTTCTGAGCGCCAGAGTCCGTGAGCTCGACGTTGTAGGAGCTCTTCTCCTCGTCGGCACCGGCAGCAGCAGCGCCACCACCAGCAGCGACAGCGACAGGGGCGGCGGAGATGCCGTACGCGGCTTCCATGTACTTCACGACGTTGTTGAGCTCAACAACGTTGAGCTTCTCGAGGGCGTCGATGACCGCCTTTTCACCGGCGGAGAGGGTAACTTGGTCTGACATGATAAGAAGGGAAAAAGAGATAAAGGGAGAGACAAATTAGGCAGCCGGAGCTTCGGCAGCCGGTGCGGCAGCCTCGGGGGCGGCGGCAACGGGCGCGGGAGTTTCGGCGACAGGAGTGGGGGCGGCAGCCGGGGCTTCGGCCACGGGCGCGGGGGCGGGGGCAGCAGGCTCGGCCTTCTTCTTGGCAATCTCGCTGAGACCGATGGCAAAGCTGCGCAGCGGCGTGTTGAGCATCGAAGCGAAGATGCCGAGGAGCTGAATCTTCGAGGGGATCTTGGCCAGGGCCACGGCTTCCGCGGCAGAAACGAGCTTACCGTCGTAGATGCCGCCGATGAGCTTCACCTGCGGGTTCTCTTTGGAGAAGTTGAAGGCGACCTGGGCACCGGCGAGGGCGTCATCGAAGCTGAAGATGCAGGCGACCGGACCAGAAAGAGTCTCGTCCGTGAGCTCAGGGAGTTTCAGTTCTTTTGCCGCCAGCTGCATGAGGGTCTTCTTGGCGACTTTCATTTCAGCCTTGCTCTCCTTCAGCTTGCCGCGAAGCTTGCTGACGGCGGCCACGTTCAGGCCGATGTAGTGGGCGAACATGATGGACTGTGACTTCTGCATCTTGTCCTTCAGTTCCTGGAGTTGTGCCGATTTCTGGACTTTAGTGAGGGCCATGGAGAGATAGGAAAAAGGAAGGTCTCAAGTTGGGAAAGGGACCAAAACCAAAACTCGCTGGTTCCCTTTGCCCGGGAGACCAGCGAGGCACACGGCACGAATCATCAAGTCGGAACCGGGTGACCGATGCTGTATGCCTCGGGAGGACTTACCTTCGGACTGCGTCCTAATGCCTCCGGTCTTCGGGACTGACCGTAGTGTACTCAGGGGAGGGTCGATGTCAAGACGTCTTGCATTCCTGCTACCATAGGCCCATGAAAATCGTGCTCCAGCGGGTGTCCGAGGCTTCGGTCAGCGTCGAAGGAACGGTGGTCGGCCGGATCGGTCAGGGATACCTGCTCTTTATTGGTATTGAAACAGGGGATACGGAGGCTGAGGCGACCTGGCTGGCGCGCAAGATTACCAATCTACGCCTGTTTACGAGTGAGGACGGGAAGATCAACGATCGTTCGCTCACACAGGTGCAGGGCAGCGCGTTAGTCGTCTCGCAGTTCACGCTCCTTGGCTCCGTGCAGGGCGGGAATCGTCCTGAGTACACAGCCGCGGCTGCCCCGGGGATTGCCGCGTCTCTGGTGGGTTTTTTTGTTTTGCAGCTGCGACAGGCAGGGGTCGGAATTGTCGAGGAGGGACAATTCGGGGCTCATATGACCGTCACGCTCACAAACGATGGGCCTGTCACGTTGCTCCTTGAGCGTCGAGGCGGGTATCATGCCGTGTCCAATGAGCTCTGACGCAGCGTCTCTGTTGGCCACCGTTCAAACTTGGGATTTGCCACTGCCTGAACGGCAACTGAAACGAGTCTGGAGTGTGATTACACCGAGCTACAACGAGATCGCTTTGGGGGCATCGACGCGCTTGGAATACGTGTGCGGCGCGCTCTCGGAATTGCGGGCCTACGACCCCGATCAGACGTTGGTGCTGGCATGCCTGCTGCAGTTCCTTCCCGCTCTGCCCCCGAAGCAGGCAGTCGCACTTGCCGAATTCGGGTCGGACGTGGCTGCCCTTGCCCAATCCATTCACCGTCTGCGCCTGGTGCAGGCTGATGGTCAACGGATTTCGGTGGAGCACTTGCGTGCCTCGTACTTCAACCTGAGCGCCGATCCGCGCGCCATTCTTGCCACGCTCTGCGAAAAGCTCTGGCTCCTGAAGAATATCTCCTTCTTGCCGGTACGTCGGCAGGCGGCATTCGCGCGTGAGGTCCTAAAGGTTTACTCACCCGTCGCGTCCCGGCTCGGTATCTACGGCTTGAAGCACGCGCTCGAAGGCCTGGCGTTCCCCATTGCGTATCCCACCGATAGCGAGCGCATCCAGCAGCAACTTGGCGACATCCACAAGCGCTACGGCCTCTTCTTAAAAACGGTGGCGGCCGAACTGACAAGCACACTCTCGAAGCAGGGGATTGCCGTCCGCATTGAGGCTCGCGAGAAGCAGCCCTACAGCATCTTCGCGAAGATGCGCGAGAAGGGGCTTTCGGACATTGAAGATCTCTTTGATCTGTTTGCGCTGCGCATCATCGTCCCCGAGGTGGGCGACTGTTACCAGGTGCTCGGTCAGCTGCACCAACTCGGTCACTCCCTGCCCAATCGCTTCAAGGATTACATCACGCTTCCCAAGCCGAACGGTTACCAGAGTCTACACACCGCCCTCACGCATCTGCCCGGCGTGCCCGAAGGCGTGCTTGTGGAAGTGCAGATCCGCACGGCGGCCATGCATCGTGAGGCTGAACTCGGTATCGCCGCGCACTGGAATTACAAAGAGGGCAGCCGCACGCTGGATCGCCTGACACGCCGTGTCCGGCCAGCAGCTGAGAGTGATGACGGCGGTGAATCTGACGACGAACCGCTGGATCGAATCTTCGTGCTCACACCGCGTGGCGATGTGGTGGAATTGCCGGCGGGTGCAACGCCGCTCGACTTCGCTTTCTCGGTGCACACGGCCCTCGGTCTGTCGTACAAGGGCAGCAAGGTGAACGGGGCAATCGTGCCCATGGAGCATCCACTCGAGAACGGTGACGTGGTGGAGATTATCCGTTCGGCCGAACCGCACCCCTCGGTGCGTTGGATGCCGCTCCTGAAGACGGCCGCCGCCCGCGCGCGTCTGCGCAAGGCACTGGCTGAGCGCCACCGTGAGGCCTACGTCGATCGCGGCCGCCAGGCTCTGAATCAAGCTCTTAAGACCCGCCGCCTGCCGGCGCTCGATACCGACCTGAGCGTGCTAGCGAGTTTGGGCGGCGAACCAGCGGACATGCAGCGCCGCAGCGATTTCCTGGCCCGTCTGGGCCAGGGGACACTGAAGCTGGCCGCGGCTCTCGGCACCATCGACGCCGTCAGCTCGCGTCTGGCGCAGAAGTCCAAGGCGACTCCGGCCGCGGTCGCGGACGGCTGGAATGTAGTGCTCGAGGCGGATGTGCACTTGAGTCATCGCTTTGCCCGCTGCTGCAAGCCGGACACCGGTAAGCGCGAAGCGGTCGTCGGTGTCGTCTCGCGCCAGCGCGTCGTCATCCACCGTCAGAAGTGTAAAGCCCTCAAGACCGTTGCGGCCGAGCGCCGGATTCCGGCGGAGTGGGTGGCACCGATTGTGTCGGTCAGTCGAGGAAAGAAGCGATGAGCTTCTCGACACGTCGCTGCCAGAGCAGCTGATTCCAGCCGTCGCTGCCGCGGGCGTAGTATTCCTGGATCTCTTCGCGGCGCTCGTCGGGGACGTTCTTCAAGATGTCATCGATTTCTTTGGCGAGGTCGTCGTCGCTGAGCGCGATGGCACGTTCGGCCATGGCTTCCTCGAGGGCGAAACGTAGCTTTAGGCGGTCGCTGGCGCGGGTGTTCAATTCCTTCTGGAACTCGGTGTCACTCTTGCCGCTCTCTTTCAGCCACTCTTCGAGCGTGCGCTTCTGGGCGGTGAGCTGTTCGAGGAGATCGCTCAACAGCAGACGCTCCTCAGCGCTGATGAGGGCGGGGGAAAGCTCGATGCGGATGGCGTCACGCAGCGCATCGAAGAGCTGTTGCTCGCGACGCTGGCGCTCGGCATCCTTGATGTCCTTTTCGAGCGAACGGCGAACTTCGGCACGCATCTCGGCGATCGAAGCTAAGCCGAATCGTTCCTTCACGAACGTATCCGTCAGTTCCGGCAACGTTACAGTGAGGACTGATTCCACCTCGGCGTCGACGGTCACTTTCTGGCCCCGGAGCCGCTCGATTGGTGCGTCCTTCGGCAGGGTGATCGTGTAGGTTTTCTTCTCGCCGATTTTCATGCCCAACAGTCCCTCGGCAAAACCGGGCACGAGGCGCGCTGAGCCGAGGAGTAGACGCTGATGTTCCATTGTCAGCTCGTTCACCGGCTGGCCGTTTTTGTCCGTCGTCTTGGCCGTGAGCACGATTTCGTCGCCGTCCTTCGCCGGTTCCGTGCTGCGGTCTGTCTCGCGGAAACGCTGGAGGAGTGTCTTGATGACGGCTTCTACATCGGCGTCGGTGACGGGCTTCTCTTTCTTCTCAATCTTAATCTTGTCGGCACCTTTGAGCTTCATCTCGGGGCGCTCGACGAAGACGATCTTGAGCGTCAATGGCTCGCGTGAGACGACTTCGATGCTGGGCGGGATGATCGGCGTGATCTTCTGCTCGCTTAAGAGCGAGGGCATGAGTACGGCAACGACTTCACGGATTGTCTGCTCCAGCAGTTCGCCGGGGCTAATGCGCTCGCGCAGCATCTCGGCCGGCACATGGCCGGGGCGGAAGCCCTTGATGGAGACACGCTGCCCGAGACGGGCCAGGGCTTTCTCTTCGCTGTTCTTACTGAGCGTGGCTTCAATGACGACGGTGCAGGTGACTTCGCCTTTGCCGGGGCGCTCGACTTTAACGGGAGGGGTCATGAGGGAGGGGGAATCAGCGCTTCTTGCGGCGCAGGTAGACGATGAGCGGGGTGGCGACGAAGAACGACGAGTACGTGCCCACCACCGTACCGGTAATGAGGGCGAGCATGAACCAGCGGATGCTCTCGGCGCCAAAGAAGAAGAGGGCGGTGAGCATGATGAGCGTGACGACGGCCGTGCTCATGGTGCGGGTTAGGGTCTGGACGAGGCTGCGCTCGGTAACGTGGGCGAACTCCTCGCGGCGACCTTCGATGGCGAGGTTCTCGCGCAAGCGGTCGAAGATGACGATCGTATCCATCACCGAGTAGCCCATGATGGAGAGCAGGGCCGAGACGAAGAGCGTATCCATCTGGAAGCTCGTGGTGTGGCTGAGGATCGTGAAGATACCGCCAGTGATGATGAGGTCGTGTAGAAGGGCGAAGACCGCGGCCAAGCCGAAACTCCAGGGCGAGAGGTCACGTGGCACCTTGCGGAAGGCAAGGGCCAGGTAGACGACGATGGCGATGGAGGCCACGGCCAGGGCGGCGAGCGCGCGCTGCTTCAGGCTAGCGCCGACCGTCGGTCCAATGGAGGTGTACTGCAGTTCGCTTAAGGTTGGATACTCCTTCGTGAGGTGGGCGACGAGGCTCTTATGGTGTTCAGGGTCGAGTGTCGGCGTGCGCAGGAAGAACGAATCGTTCGCGGTCTTGGCGACGCTCAAGGCCTCAGCCGAGTTGCCCTGCCAGTCGAAGCTAGCGAGTGACTTCGTCAGTTCCTCCTTAGTAACGGTATCGGGGACGCGGACTTCGAGGAGGGTGCCGCCGGTGAATTCGATGCTGAGCTTGGGGCCCGGCGAGATCATGACGACGATCGAGCCGATGATGGCGACGACCGAGAGTGGGAAGAGGTACTTGGCGGCGCGGAGGAACGACATGCGAGGGTTGAGAAGATGAGAAGGCGAAAACGGGTGGACTCTACCTGACTTTCCCCGGACTTGCCACCTAGGAAAAGGCGGGTGCTCGTACTATGAGGCGAGGTCGAGCGTAAGCGTCCAGATCGGACCTGCTACCCCGAGGTTCCAGGTGGCGAGGGGGGCCGTCGGAAGGGCCTTTAGGAGGCCTTTGGTTAGGAGTGAAGGGACGGAGGGAGGGAGCAGTGGGGCGAGCAGGGCGGGACGGAGGACGCCGGCCGCCACTGGCGAGCCCTGGACATCGTCCAGGGGCAGGAGGTTCTCGGTGGGAAAAGCGGACTGCAGCGCCAAGATGGCGCCCGTGTCATTGGAGAGTGTGAGTCGTTCGGTTGCAGGGTTGTGGGCAACGCTCAGCTGTCGGCCCGTGGTTAATTGCAGGATCGTCGTGGTGGTCCAAGCGCCATTGCTGACATCCGTGCGGCTAGTGCCAGCTTCGTCGATGCGGGCATTAATCACAGAATAGTGATCATCCAGAGCAATGTGCTCGACGATGGCGCGAGGGAGAGAGCTACTGAAACTCTTGATCAGCAGTGCCGCTCCCGAAGTGCTCGTCGCGGACGGCGCACTGGCGGCAAAGAGCAGTCCGCCGGAGTGCCCGCTAGCAATCGAGAGGAGTGTCGTATGCCGTAAACTCTCGAGTACTGAGCCCGTGAGCGCGCCCGGTCCGAGCGTCCGAGCGATGAAGGCACGAGCCAGGCCGTCCGTGATGAGTGCGGCTTCTGGCTGTTGCCAGGAGATGACGGTTTGCAGGAAAGCCGGTGCATCAGCCACGGCTAGGCTAAAGAGCGGCGCCGGGAAGGCGAGGGGGATCTGGAGGGGGAGGGAGGACGCGACGGCCGGTCCGTCGACGGTGACGCGCCAGCGGCTTGAGTGGTGTGTCAGGCCGACTTTTGCGTGGCCCGTAAGGGCGGCGGCGACAAATGGATGTAGGCTGCCGTGGGCACGCAGCCAGGGTACATCGGCAAAGAAGAGGCCATCGCTGTCACTGGCCAGGGCGGCGAAGAAGGAATTTCCGGTGAGTGGCTTCTGTTCGTGGAGGAAGGCTCGCGCGGCCGCCGACATCTGCACGGCGCTATCGTCGAGACTCGTCGTGCCCCGCGGGAGCGAGATCCATTCCTCGGTGCCGTTTGGCAGGGCCAGGAGAGCGACGATGTGGCCACTGCCCGTCTGGGCGAGCGGGGCGGAAAGTCCGGGGGTGACGGTTTGGAGCAGTGTCCTGAGCTCAACGTCGTTGCCGGCAATGACCACAATAGTGCCGCCGGCCGGAAGAAGGTCGAAGCCCGTTGTGTGAGGCAAGGCCACCAGAGCGGTGATGGCAATGGCGGCACCGACGACGAGCGCACCCACGCCGATGGCGACGGCCAGAAGGAGACTCTGATGCCAGGGGCGAGGTTTCTCGGTGATTTCCGTCGATTCGGTCACGCGGCGAGTCTACCGATGATCGCTCTTCGTGCCAGCGTGTTTCTTTCAGAGTAGGACGACCGCGACGGCGGCGCCGACGACAAGTGCACCCCCGCCAATGGCGAGGGCGAGGAGGATGCTCTGGCGCCAAGGGCGCAGCGGGCCGGTGGATTCGGGGGTGGTCATGGCGAGGCAGTGTAGCGCCGTCGGCCGCTACCGCCAGATCGGCCATTCCCCCCTCCTCATCCCCAAGCCAAGATCGAACACTTTTCGTATACATCCCCACAT
>CAZWNJ010000007.1:0-8799 GCA_964635215.1 uncultured Candidatus Peribacteria bacterium
CGCGGCTGACAGAAGCCCTCCGGTCTGCTACAATGAAGTGGATGCCTGACACCAATCCGACTCCGACTCCCCTCAGCCCCCAAGAGCGTATCGAGCAGAAGCTTGATCATTTGATCACCCTGCTTGATCACATCAACCGCCGTGACAGGTGGCGCACGATCGGTGGCTTCATTCGCGGTATGGTGACCATCGTTCCGACAATCATCCTGCTCGCCAGCACCATCTATCTGATCTTCTACGGTTCGGACATCATGCAGATGATCATCAAGCAGACGACCGCCGCTGCCTCGCAACAGGTTCAAAATTCGTTCGTGCAGGACCTGATGAAGAACATCAAGCCGGGCTCGTCGAATTTCCAGGTGCAGGGCAACTGATCACTTTCCTTCAACGACTCGGGCCACATCGTCGGGCAGCATGCTCGACGTGATTTGTAGGCTCGGAAGCTTGAGGAACTGTGAGCGACGGAACGTGCGCTCCGGCGACCCACCGACGCCGAACAGGTAGCCCGCGGCGGCCGCATGCTGCATGACGCGGTCGTTCACGCCGGTATCCGGGTAACCGATGGAGAACACGGTGGCTCCCGCCTCACTCAGGAGCTGGCGGCTCTGACGCAGTTCGATGTCGAGCTGCGAGTCCGTGAGGGCGCGCAGATCGTCGCCAGTGTGGCCGGCCGACTGGACGTCAAAGCCCGAGCGCACGAGCTGGCTGATCGTCTGCTGCGTGATACCCGAGAGGCCGACGTTCTGCGTCGAGACGAAGAGCGTGGCGGTGACGCCGCTCTTCTTCAGCGTGTCCGTGATGGCGCCGATCGTCTGTGATGTCACCCCTGTGACCGTGAGAACCGCGCCCTTGGCCGGGAAGTTGCCGCCGCTCTTCTCCTGCTTCTCCAGCAGATCGGCGACATCAGCGAGGGTCAGGATGGAAACGCCATCGGCCTTCAACTTCTTCACATGGGCAGCAATCGCCTCACCCACCCCGGTCTGCGAGGCGTTGTACTGCAAGATGGGCAGCGTGAAGGACTCCTGGCGAACCGTCATGGGCGGACTGAACTGTGTGAGGTATTCGGCCGACACGTAGCCCGTCTTGCCGTTAAACGGAATCTGCGCCCACGGTCCGTTGATCGCCTGCGGACGAACGAACGACTGGCCCGGCAGTTCGCCGATCTTATCGGCGGTACGATCAGGGGCGCTGCGAACGTTCAAGAACGGATAATCGACGTACATTAGTCCCTCGTAGCGTTTCTTCAGTTCAGGTAGTTGGTCGGAGCTGGCGAGCAGTGAGACGTACTGGAGCGAAACGTACCCCTCGATGCCTGCCGCCGTTTTCACACGAGCCCAGCCAGCACTCGGGAACTCCACGAGCTCCAAGACCGCACCCTGGTCAATTTTCTGCACCAGCGTCGACTCCTTATCGGCAGCGACACGCATGTTCACGAATGTGTTCGTCACCTGAACATGATCCTTACCATCACCAGCCGACTCCGAGCGCAAGGCGTTGTAGTGCGCCACCAGGGCCGGATCCACCGACGCTAGCGTCGAGCCTGTCGTCGTCGGAACAGTCGCCGTCAGCACCACACCCGACCCCACAGACGAGGAAGAGAGGGACGATGGCATCATGCCCAAGACCGCTCCGGTTGCTTGCGTATCGGACTGGCGCACGAGCTGATCGAAACGTGCCGCATCATCGGCCGTAAAGACGAATTCCTGGTCGGAATCCTTCTGGCCTGAGGAGCAGCCGCCAAGCAGGAATCCCGCCGAGAGTGTGAGGAGCGCAGCAGCGCGGATGGAGAGGAGTGACGGACGGACGGACGAAGAGGTGAACATGGAAGGGAGGGGTATTACATGCGTTCAGGAAGTGTGACCGTCAGTAGTCTAGCGCCTGTGACAAGAATGGACGCAGTGACGGATGTGAGATGCAGGCGCAGAGTCTGCGTTTGCCCCTCGGAAGCGAGAATCGGTGAAGCACCGTAGAAGCCGTTAAACTCCTGGCAAAGACGAATAAGGTACTGCGCGAGCTTGTGGGGCAAACGCTCCTCGGTCGCCTCTAAAAGTGCCTGGGGAAATTCCAACAGCGTTGCCAAGAGGGTCCGATCGTGACCGGAGAGTTCGTCTAAGGACTGAGGCGCTGGGAAGTCCGTGCCGCCCGACTTGCGCAGGACCGACTTGGCACGAGCGTAGGAGTACTGCAAGTACGGAGCGCTGACGCCGTCAAAGGCGAGGAAACGATCCCAATCGAAGACGAGTTCCATCTTTCGGTTTTGACTGAGGATGCCGAAGACGAGCGCACCCGTGCCCATCATCTCGGCCAGGGCCGCCGGGTCGTCGGTCTCGATCGCCTCACCACGGGCCGCGATCACCTCGGCCGCGCGCTCGACTGCTTCATCCAGGACGTGCTCGAGTTTCAGGATATTCCCTTTGCGCGTGCTCATCTTGCCGTCGCTGAAGCGCATGCGTCCGAAGAGCACATTCTCGAACTCCGGAAGCTCCCATTGGAGCTGACCACAGGTGGCTACAAGCTGCTCAAAGTGCAGCTTCTGGGCAATATCCGTCAGGATGTAGATGGCCGCAGGGTGATAGGTATCGATGCGGTAACGCATCTGTGCAAGATCGCGCGTCGAATAGAGCGTCGCCCCGTCGCCCTTCACAATCAGGTACGGCGGCAACTTGGATTCTTCGGAGAACGTTGCAATGAGCGACCCGCCCTCGCCAGGCCGGAAGACACCCTTCTTCTTTCCCTCCTCAATCAGCGCCTGCATCTTGTCCTCGTAGAAGCTCTCACCGTAGTCGACGTCAAACGCCACATGAAGGCGGTCATAAATGCCACTGAGCGAGCGCTTCGTCACTGCAACCACCTCCTCCCAGAAGGAACGCATCGCCTTATCCCCCGCCTCAAGCTTGCGAAAGGCGGCACGACCCTCATCCTCAAGTTCGGGGTGAGCTTCCGCTTCCTGATGGAACTTCACATAGAGATCCAACATCTCATCGAGCGTGCAGTCTTTGGGTCGTTTGCCGTTGCCCCACTTCTCGTAGGCCACGGCCAACTTACCGAACTGCGTGCCCCAGTCGCCGAGGTAGTTCCAGCGCAGGACGTTCTTGCCTGCGTGTTCGTAGAGGTTACTGATCGCCTGCCCGACCACTGTCCCGATGATGTGGTGAATGCCGAGCGGCTTGGCGATGTTCGGCTGCGAGTACTCGACGATCACGGCAGCGTCTTTTTTGTTGGACTTCCTCGGCTGCGCGGCGGCCAACGTGTCCTCCAAACTGCTCAGGAGAGCCATCGGTTTAAGTGTTACGTTCACGTAGCCGGGACCCGCCACCGTCGCCTGCGCAACGTCGGGATGACTCGCTAGTGCCTTAGCCAACGACTCAGCGATCTCTTTGGGGTTCTTCCCCAGCTGCTTCCCCAACCGCAGCGCCACCGTCGTGCAGGTGTCGCCGAACTGTCGGTCCGTGGGCGGCTGCCACGTCACGGGCACATCCGTCACCTGGTAGGCGGAAGCGAGGTGGGTCGCCGCTGCTGTGGAGAGGGTGGCAGACATCGTCTTGAACAAAACTGATACTCAGGCGTTCACGCCGTACTGTAACAGTTCATCGGCAGTTTGCGAGTGGAAAATACGTCGCGTCTCTGGACGCAGAGGGACGTCGCGCCACAAGGGGTGAAAGAGCGTGACAACGTTGGGCATCCGACACAATTGTGACTCCCCTCTTCCCTCGCTAGCATAAAGCCGTGCCCCGCCCCTCCCTGCCCCTGGCCCTCGGACTGAGTCTGGTTTTGGCGGCGTGTGGTGGAAGCGGTGAGCAGCCCATTAGCGGCAGCGGCGCGGTAGAGGCCGTGTTGCCCGTGCTCGAATCCGTCGGCTGGGCCACAGATCTTTCCGGCGTCGATTCGCTCTCAGCCCAGGCTGGACGCCCATCAGCGATGATGGGTGCGTTCGCCGCCGATTACCTGCAGGGCAAGGCGGTTAGCCTGATCGAATCGGCGCTGACCGGCATCAAGGCTCAGCAACGCCTGGACGAATTAAACGATCCACGCAGCGGCTCGGCCGTCACGATCTTCGATCTCCTGTCGCAATTGCAACGTGCCGAGAATGTCGACGTCGCCGACCTCCTCAACCGCAGCAACGACCGCGCTGTCGCCTTGGATGAGTACCTCAACGAGCTGAGTGCCATGCTCCAGAAAGGCAATGCCGCCAACGACGGACTGAACGCGGAGATGGCGGACCTAACGCAGAAGCACAAAGACTTGCAGTCCCAAGTCTCGGCCCTAACGAAGAATCAGCAGGCGGCGGTGAAAGCCACCGACTTCCAAACGGCCGGCGCCATTCAAAAGGATCTTGATGTGGCCCAGCTGTCCCTGAGTACAACGGACAGCCAGTTGAAAGCCGACAAAGACGCCCAGAAAAACCTGGTCACACTCCTGACGATCGGTAAAGCCCGCAAAGAGGCCATCGACGCCAACCGCGAAGTGCTGATTGCCGGGCTTAAAGTGGTCGATTTACCCCAAACGTCCTCACTCGGAGTCCTCAAAGGCTCCAGCAGCAAGGGCGGGGGCCTCGGGAGCCCCTTCGGCTCGTTCTAACGTGATTGTCCGAGAGTGAGTTCTGTGCTATACTAAGAGGATTTCCGACACTCCCACCAACCCCCCGGCCGACCCTGTCGCTCAGCCGACCTCCAAGTCGAATACGGTCCTGCGCGCGCTCGACGAGATTTTAGGCATCGAAAAGGATGCTCAATCAGTCTTAAGTGAGAAGGAAAACGAGCGTCTGACCTCGGAGGAGAAGCTGATCCTCAAAAGCTACGAAGAGGGTCTGCAGAAAATGCTCGATATCATCGCGCCGTCGGCACTCGAGGTGCACAACAAGGAACTCGTGCTCGGCGATCAGCTGGTGCGCACGCTCTACGCCTACAACTGGCCCCAGTTCATCTACCCCAACTGGCTGGCGCAGCTCGTGAACCTTAACGCGACCATCGACGTCAGCCACTTCATCTACCCGTCGAGCAACAAAGCGATCATGAAGATGCTGCGCCGGAAGGTCGCGGAACTTCGTTCGTCCATCCGCATGCTTGAGCAGCGCGGTATCGTCCGCGATCCGACGCTCGAAGCTGCCCTCCAGGACGCTGAGGAACTGCGTGACTTGCTCTCACGCGGCGCCGAGAAACTCTTCCAATTCGGCATGTACGTGTCGATCTACGCTGACGACGCCGAGCGCCTGAAGAAGGTCCAGACCGACATCGAATCCGCCCTCGGTGGCAAACTCATCCTTACGAAACCGGCGATGTTCCAGATGGAACACGCCTGGACGAGCACGCTCCCGCTCTGCAAAGACGAGATCGAAATTAACCGCAACATGAATAGCTCGCCGCTGGCGACGAGCTTCCCGTTCTCAAGCTCCGACCTGACCGACGACCATGGCATTCTCTACGGACTCAACCGCCACAACTCATCGCTCATCATCTTCGACCGCTTCGACCTGCCGAACGCCAACAGCAACATCTTCGCCACCTCCGGTGCAGGTAAGTCGTTCACGGCCAAGCTCGAGATCCTGCGCCATTTGATGATCGGTACGGAAGTGCTCGTTGTCGACCCGGAAAACGAATACACGAACCTCTGCGAGGCCGTCGGCGGCTCGTTCGTGCCACTCTCGATCCAGAGCAACCAGCGCATCAACCCCTTCGATCTGCCGGCCGCCGTCCGCGGCGATGACGCCGGCAAGGGCGAAGTCCTGCGCGCCGCCGTCATCAACCTGCACGGCCTCTTGAAGCTCATGCTTGGCGCCATCACGCCGTCGGAGGACGGTATCCTCGATAAGGCCATCCTCGACACCTACGCCCTCTCGGGCATCACGCTTGAAACCGAGAACCCCGGCGAACTCGAACCGCCGACGCTCGGCCAGCTTGTCGACGTTCTCTCTACCACTGAAGGCGGCGAGACCATGGCCCAGACGCTCCAGAAGTACACCAAAGGTTCGTTCGCCGGCCTCTTCGACCAGAAGACGAACGTCCAGCTGGGCAACCAGCTCGTCGTCTTCCAGATCCGCGACCTCGAGGATCAACTCCGTCCGATCGCGATCTACATCGTCCTGAACTTCCTCTGGAACCGCATCCGCGCCGAAATGAAGAAGCGCATCCTCGTCATCGACGAAGCCTGGAACCTCATGCAATACGAGGACTCCGCCCGCTTCCTCTTCGGCATCGTGAAGCGCGCCCGCAAGTACTACCTCGGTGTCACCACGATTACCCAGGACGTCGACGACTTCGTCGAGTCGCCGTTCGGACGGCCGATCATCACGAACTCTTCGATGCAATTCCTGCTTAAGCAGTCCCCCGCCACGATCGACTCGCTGCAGAAACTCTTCTACCTGACGGACGGTGAGAAGTACGCTCTCCTGAACTCCGACGTCGGCCAGGGCGTGCTCTTTGCCGGCTACAAGCACGTCGCCATGGAAGTGATCGCCAGCCCGGAGGAGGCCGCCTTCATCACGACGAAGCCTGAGGAAGTCATGGCCCAGAAGGCCACCGTCACGGCCGAGCAGGCCGAGAAGGGTCGCCTGAAGAAGCTCGAAGTTGTTGAAGTGCCAGCCGAGCAGAAAGCCGCCCTCGAAGCCGCCGCCGCTCAGTCCGCTACTGTCCCCGCAGTCGCCGCCCCCGTCGCCGGCACGATGCCCGCCCCCGACGCGCCAGCCCCCACCGTCGAAGGTCTGACCGAACCGTTGCCGACCCCAGTCGTGCCGCCCGCTGCTGCCCCCCAAGCGCCCGCCGCACCAGCCTCTCCGCCAGAGGCACCGCCGACAGCCCCACAGGCCTAAAAACAACATTGTGATTTGTTCCGCATCTCATTTAGGATGTCAGCAGTCTGCCGATAGGCAGTTTTCACACCATCGCACAGGAGAACATCGTGAGTCCGCAATTCCTTGTCACAGTGATACCGAATGAACCGACGCCAAGGGTCGAGTTCGTCACCGATCAGCCCGATCTCATTCATGACGGCACGATCGTCAAACCACTCATCCTTACCAAGGAGGAAGGTAAGATTCTGAACGGCCTGCTGCATGCGGCGCCCCAAATGCAAAACGTATTCAGCGCCCTGTGCCTCACAGGGTGGCTGATAAAAAATCGGCCAGACATCAGTAGAGAAGAACGTGGTCAGTGGTACGGACAAATTCTGACTAGAAGAAGTGGCCAACAAACATTCGGCCTGCCCTATATCGCGGGAGCAATCTTTGATTCACCGCTCGTCACCATTGCCGACAGTTTCCCCCTCGGGAAAGCTCGGCTGATCATTGATCCGAAAGACCAAGCGGCATTTCAGATGTTCACCGACCCGCTGCTGACCAAGCCGCACATGTCTCTTGACCTCTGGCTTTTGGCCAGTGACTGCATCATGGCCGGCTGGAACTGATGCCTCTGAGTCCAACCTCCCTCGCACGTCCAACGTGCGAGGGTCTTTTCCGTCACGACGTGTCGCCCTTGGCATGCTTTCATCAAGCATTCCCGTCACTCCTCCACCCGGGAAGCGTTCTCGGGAGTAATTGACGAAAATAAAACATATTATAAAATGCGCGCAACCTGCCACTCGGCAGGGAGTTCACATCACCGTCCCCCAGTACCCATAGGAGGTCCCGTGAAACCTGTTTTTGTCATCCGCCCCGCGGGCGAGGCAGAGAAGCCTCCAACCGTGGAGCTACTCATGGAGCAACCCGCAACCGACAAGTTGACCGACGCGATCGTCCGCCCGCTTCCCCTCTGCAAGGACTCGCTACCAATCTTCCAGCGAACCCGCGGCATGGTACCGAGCCTTGACCCTGTCCTCGTCACCCTCTGTCTGGCGGGGTGGCAGATGCGCGCCAAGCCCGAAGAGTGCGTCCCGAAAAAGAATCAGTGGCACGTGCAGGTCATGACGACGCTCATCGGGCTGAAGTCCTTCGCCTTCCCGTTCTACGTTGGTGAGACCGGCCTGCTCGGCGTCGCCTCCCCCTTCCGCAATAACGGCGAGAGCATCCTCCGCGCACGCCTCCCACTCGAAGGCATCGAACCCGAGCGCCTGCCGTACGCAGGTTTCTTCGGCCCACTCCAGACCATGAAATTCGAGAAGACGTTCGGCATCTACATGCTCGCCAACCACTGCGTCATGGCTGGCTGGGGAGACTGATCATCGCGGCCGCCACCGGCCGCACCAACCAACCCGCCCCGTACTCGAGAGAGTGCGGGGTTTTTAAGCTGCCTGCTCATTCACCACCTTCCAGTTCACCTCCTGCTTCAACTTGCCGTCGACGGAGAACCCGGCCGCCTTCTTGTGGCCGCCGCCGCCCGGGTACTGGGCCGCCATCGCCGCCACATCGACGTCGTCGCGCAGAGTCCTCAGCGACCCCTTCACCTGGCCACCGCGTTCGGAGAGCACCATCGAGAAGCGCATGCCCGGCACGGCATTCACGTAGTCGATCGCCCCGGAGAGCGCGCTTGGGTCGGCACCCGTGGCGCGGAAGTCCCCTTCCGTCACGGCCGAGATGGCGCCGCCGTCATCGGTGACCGAGATCTTTTCGAGGACGCGACCCCAGAGCCGCAGCGTCGAGAGCTTGGCGGTGCGGAACACCGCCTGCACGATCTGCTGGTGACGGGCACCGGCCCGCTGCAGGTCGGCAACGAGCCGATAGACCGCAGCCGTCGTGTTGCTATGGAGCATTCCGCCCGTGTCCGTCAGAACGCCGGTCAGCAGACACGTGGCAATGTCCGAGTCGAGCGTCCAGCCGTACTCCTGAGCCAACATGGCGACGATCTCACACGTGGAGGAAGCGTTCACGAC
>CAZWNJ010000007.1:8899-17547 GCA_964635215.1 uncultured Candidatus Peribacteria bacterium
CGTACTCCTGAGCCAACATGGCGACGATCTCACACGTGGAGGAAGCGTTCACGACCATGTTCTGCGTGCCGAAGCGTGGATTTTTAAAGTGATGGTCGATGACGAGTGTCTCGATCGTGCCGTCAAAGAGCTGCGGATGTGTTTCGGTCAGGCCCGTCAGCTGCCGGTCGGCGGCATCGAGGAAGACGACGAGGTCGCCTTGTTCCACCGCCAAGCTCTGCGACACGAGCGCCTGGCCCGGAAGGAACTTCAGCGTGTCGGGCACGACGTCGATGCAGTGGGCCGTCACCGGCGTCTGCGGGAATTCACGGGCGAGCAGCGCCGTCAGCGCAAGTAAAGAACCGAGGGCGTCGCCGTCAGGATTTTTATGGCAGACACAGGCAATGCGCCGCGCGGCCTGGAACATCGCGAGAGCCGCTGCTGCTTCGGGAATGGGAGTCATGCGTGGAGGAGAATGATACGTCCTCCACTCCGATTGCTTCAATCCCCTTGAGCTTGCCTGCCAGTCAAGGGTGAGGCGGGATACATCCATGAAAAGCGAAGGACACAATCGGTAGTTTCGTCGTCGGCCGTGCACCGAAGCGCTACACTGCAACCGACATGACAAAGTCACTGTCCATCATCTTCTGCGGCACGCCCGGCTTCGCGGTTCCAGCTCTGAAAACACTGGCAACCAATCCCGCCTTCAAGATCCTCGCCGTCGTCACACAACCCGACCGACCCGTCGGACGGCAGCAGACACTCCTACCGAGTGACGTGAAGTCCGCGGCGCTGCGGCTGCAACTGCCCGTCGAGCAACCGGCCAAACTCAACGCCGCGCTCGCTGACCTCAAAAAACGCTACGGCACGCCGGACTTCCTCGTGGTCGTCGCGTACGGCCAAATCCTTTCCAAGTCCGCACTGGAGTGGCCGGCCATCATGCCGATCAACGTCCACGGCTCACTCCTCCCTCGCTGGCGCGGCGCCTCGCCCATCGAACACGCCATTCTGGCAGGTGACACCGAGACAGGTATTACCATCCAACGCATGGCTGAGAAGCTCGACGCCGGCGACATTCTCGCCCAGCAGTCGATCCCCGTCGGACCGTCCGATACGTCCCTCGGCCTACGCGACCGACTGTCGGCAGTCGGCGCTGACCTGCTCGCCAAGACGCTGCTCGAACCACTCAAGTCCGTCCCCCAGGATGAACGCCTCGTTACCGTCTGTCGTACGCTCAGTCGCGACGACGGCCGCATCGATCCCCTAACACTAACCGCCGTCGAGATCGACCGCCGCCTCCGCGCCTTCACGCCCTGGCCCGGCGTGACGATGTCCGTCGACGGTACAGATGTGAAGATCCTCGCTGCCGCCCTCACGCCCTCCGACGACAGCGTGCCACTCGCCTGTAAAGACGGAACCGTCCTGCACCTGCAGATCGTCCAACCCGCTAGCAAGAAGCCAATGGCGGCCGGCGATTGGTCGCGAGGACGACGGTGACCGCTTGCGCGCAACGCTTCAAGACGAAGTGAATTGTGGGACATCACCAATATGCGATACTGCCGGCGATGAAACGCCTTCTCGCCAGCACCAGCGCCGTCCTCCTTCTGTCCGCCCTTGGTGGCACGACCTTCGCAAGCTTCGACGTGAGCGACCTCGACGGCGACGGTCTCACGAATCTCCAGGAAGACGTAAACAATAACTCTAAGGTAGACAGCGGTGAAACCGACCCTCTCCAAGCCGACTCCGACCATGGCGGCGAGAGCGACGGCTCCGAAGTGAAAGCTGGCCGCAATCCGCTTGATGCGAGTGATGACTTTTCGGCCGATCCCGACGGTGACAGCCTGCCAAATGGGTTGGAATTGCTTCGCGGCACCAATCCGAAAGCCAGTGATAGTGACGGTGACGGCGTGAATGACGCCACTGACCCCTTTCCTCTCGAGAAAGCCTTTACGAAAGACAGCGACCACGATGGCATGCCCGACGAATGGGAGCTGCAGCACGGCTTCCAGCCCAGTAACCCGGCCGATGCCACGCTCGACGCCGATAGCGATGGTGTCGACAACCGCAACGAATTCGTCACCGACACCGATCCGCGCAGCCCCGACACCGATCGCGACGGTCTGACGGACGGCGAAGAGGTCACGTCTGGCACCGATCCAGCCGAAAGTCTCTGTCTCAGCTACTCCGGCAGCGGCGCCGCCCTCTTTACGGACATCGCCGGCCATTTCGCCGAGAGCGGCATCACGGCCCTCTCCGCCGTGCGCCTCGTCGCCACGCAGCAGCCGATCATCGGTGGCTATAACGGCGATCAAGGCCGTATCTTCCTGCCAAACCGGCCCGTCACGCGCCTGGAATTCCTGAAGATGGCCCTCCTCAGCTCATGCATCTCGCTGAAAGAAGCCTCGCTTGGCCAACTCCTCGGTTTCACCGACATGGCTGATCCTCTCCCTGAGACGACAGACACCGACCTCTTGCTGCGCTACCGCCTCGTGCAGACGGCGACGGATAACGGCATTGTCCGCGGCTACGAGGACGGAACCTTCCGCCCCGACGCGCCCGTCGGTCGCGCCGAAGCCGTGCGCATGCTCCTCAAAGCCTCGCGTCTCGACGCCCTTAACGCCGGTTCTGGCAGCCAAGTCTTCAGTGACGTCACTCCCGGCGAGTGGTTTATGGATGACGTCGCCAAAGCCGCCGCCCTCGGCATCGTCCAGGGCTACGGCGACGGCACCTTCCGACCTGGTGCCCCGATCACGCGCGCTGAAGCCGCGCTCATCATCCTGCGCGCCGTGCGAGCCAACCCGAGCGTGAACGGCGAGGTGTTGCCGCCCGGCTGACGCTCAGCGCTGGCCGTCCCACTCCAGGAAGAACTCTTCCAGGAACTCCTCCATGAAGACGTGTCGGTCAGCCGCGATCTCTTTGGCCGTCGCCGTGTTCATTCGGTCTTTCAGCAGAAGAAGCTTCTCGTAGAAGTGATTGATCGTCGTGCCCTTCGCCTGCATGTACGCCTCTTTCGTCTGGTGGAGTACCGGCTTGTCGTCAGGATCGTGGAAGATGCGGTTGGCGTGTCCGCCATAGGCGAAAGCACGCGCGATGCCGACGGCTCCAATGGCATCCAAGCGATCGGCATCCTGCATCACCATGCCCTCAAGCGTCCGCACTTTGTTCGCCACGCCGGCGCCTTTGTAGGAAATCGTATCGACGATCTCGACGACGTGCCGGATAACATCCTCGGCCACACCATGATCAGCCAACAAATCACGGGTCGCACGGCCCGAAGCTTGTTCGTCACCATCGGCGAACTTCCAGTCAGCCAGGTCGTGGCAGAGACAGGCCAGTTCCACGACCAGCGAATTGGCACCCTCAGCCTCGGCCAGACGCTTCCCCATGCGCCAAACACGCTCGATGTGCCACCAGTCATGTCCCGACCCTTCACCCTCCATCCTCCGGCGAACATCGGCGGCAACGGCGGCGATCAGAGAGGGGGTCATCGAGGGTGATCATAGCGGTGATCACCCCACAAAAAAACGGGAGCCTCGGCTCCCGTTTTCTTAGACGAAAAATCCCGCTCAGAGGTGGGACTTCATCTGCTGGAAGGCCTCGATGAACTTATCGAGATCTTCAGCATCGAACATGATCGTCGTCTTCTGGCCGCCGCGTGACTTCTCGGAGACCTTGAAGAACTTGCCGTTCCCTGACTGCTTCAAGTCGATGTAGAACGTGCGCTGGCGCGCGTGGATCGTGACTGACTGGAGGTCTTGGGCAAAATTGCCGCCGCGATCACCGCGACCGCCGCCCGAACTCCCGCCGCCGTGATGGTGGGACGAGTGACCGCCCTCGCCGTGAGGCTGGGACGAACCACCGGACAACTCCGACATCGGATCAAACATGGAAATGGGGGAAAGAAATGGACGTTCTCGGGCCGACCCACCAGGGCCGACCGGAACCGTCGGAAATGGTATCAAATCCCAGCCGAAAGTCACCCGTCAATCGACCTTCGGAAAGAGGATCGCCGGCGTGCCGACAGTCGTCCAATCGCCCGCCTTCCCCCACTCAGCCAGACTGCCGAAGGTGAACGACTTCTCGAGCATGCGGTCGGCGTACGGGACCCCGAGCTGAGCCGAGATCCTTTGCGCGGTCGTGGGCATGAAAGGCAGGAGCATCAAGGCGACATGGCGCAGAGCCTCGGCGAAGCCGCTCAGGATCTCACGCTGCTCCTCCACGGGCTTGGTCCAAGGCTGGACGGTCTGCATCTGACCGTTGAGCTGTTCGACGACGTGCATCGCCGCCGCAATCGCCCGGTGCGTATCAAAGGCATCGCTCGCCGTACGGTAGATCCCCCACTGTTCGGCCACGATCGGCCCGGCCGCACCGGGAGCTATCGCTGATGCCAGTCCACCACCGGATTTCTGCAGCAAAACCAACACACGGTTCAGGAGGTTGCCGAGTTGATTGCGAAGCTTACTGTCGTAAAGCTCGGCGAAGCGCTTCCAGGAGAAGTCGCCGTCATTGCCCACGGGGATCTCGTGGCTGAGATAGAACCGCAGCGGATCGACGCCGTATTTGGCAATGGCTTCAGCTGGGACGACAACATTACCGAGGCTCTTACTCATCTTCTGGCCCTCACTCGTCAAAAATCCGTGGATGAGGAGTCGCTGCGGTGGCGGGACTTGGAGCCCGGCACTTTTCAGCATCGCCGGCCAGATCAGGGCGTGGAAGCGGGCAATGTCCTTGCCGATAACGTGCGTGACGTCAGCCTCGTTCCACCATTCGGCGCCCTTGTTATCCGTCAACAGACCGAGCGTCGAGATATAGTTCGTGAGGGCGTCGCACCAGACGTACATCGTCTGCGTATCTTCTTCGCCGGGCACGGGCACACCCCAAGCTAAACTCGTCTTCGGACGCGAGAACGACACGTCCTCCAGGCCCTGCTCAATCAACTGGAGCGTCTCAGGGGCGCGAAACTCCGGCGTGATCTTATAGGCCCCACTCGTCAGCAGCTCCTTCAGCCAATCTTGATATTTACTCATGAGGAAGAACCAGTTCTCCTCGGAAATTTTCTCGGGCTCGCGTAGATGGATCTCGCACTTTCCGTCGACAAGGTCCTTTTGGGTGATGAATCGTTCGCAACCGGTGCAGTAGAGACCGGCGTATGTGCGCTTTTCCAAGTCGCCCGCAGCCGACAACTTCTTCCAGAGGGCCTGAACCGTCGGCCAGTGGGTTCCCTGATCACTTGTGCGAACGAAACAATCGTAGGAAATCCCCAACTCGTCATAGAGCGCTTTGAAGAGGGGCACATTCTGTTCCACGAGCTCCTTCGCCGTCAGACCCGCTTTTGTTGCCGTCTGCTGAATCTTAATGCCATGCTCGTCTGTTCCCGTCTGAAAGCGCACCGCGTCGCCGCGTAGTCGCAAGTAGCGAGCGCAGGCATCGGCCAGCACTTTCTCGAGCACATGACCCATGTGCGGAGCGGCATTGGGGTAATCGATGGCTGTGGTGACGTACGACCTCTTCTGCATGCGCGGAGTCTAGCGAAGACTCCTCCTGTCCGCGACCCGTCAGTTGCCCAAAATACGCGGCAGAAGCGTATTGGCGACGTAGAGGACAAGGTTCTCGGCCAAGATGGAGATCAACAAACCGGCGGCGGCGTACGTGACCGTTTTCTTGGCCTGGTCGAACTTCTCCTGCTCGCCACGGGCCGTAATGAGCTGAATGGCAGAATAGACAATGATGATCACGGCCACGGCCGAGATGATCGAGAAGACGAATTGAATGATGCGCTGGGCGAACATATCGACGGCCTCTTCACCGACGTCGCAGAAGGGCAAAGTGGAACAGATCTGGGTCCACATCCCGTCCACAATGTCACTGCCGGCCAATCCCGTATTGTCGATTGTGCGAGCCTCGGCCACGGGGAGCGCAATCGGCGCAAAGGTGAGAGAGAAGGCCGTCAAGAAAAGAAGAAGACGTGACATTAGATCCCGAGGAAGGAGGTAACAATGCGGACAAAGGCGTGGGCAAGGTTCACAATCACGGCTCCAGTGATGGCCTGAGTGATAATACTGCGAGCTTCCTCATACTTCTCACTACGACCCTGGGCAACAAGCATGCGGATGCCGGCGTAGCCGATCACAACAATGAAGATGCCATTCACTAAGTTCAGCAGGAATGTGACACCCGCAGCGACAGCCGAGATCTCGTCAGTCACGGTTGTCACCGCTGGTTCGGTCAGAATCATTCCGACGACCGTCTGTGAGAGACCGGCGAGACCGAGGCCAAGGAGCGTGTAGGTGATGGCTTGTTTACCGGCATCAAACTTCGACTGGTCACCGCCAGCCAGGAAAATCTGGAAGCCAGCGAAGACGATGAAGAGCACGGCCAAAGCACCGGCAAGACCGAGCATGATCTGACCGAGCTGTGGCAAGACGCTCTCGGCAAGAACGTTGGCCGCGCCGCCATTCCCACAACCGGACAGACCGCCGCATGGAATCGGCGGCGGCGCCTGTGCAGCGGCAAGGGTGATCGAAAGCCAGAGGAGTTTCAGAATTGCCGTCATTTGTAGAAGATGGGATTGAGGGTGCGCAGGATCAGACCGGCCAAAACGAGAATGACCAGACCGGCGATTGCCCACTGCAAACGTTCAATACCAGCCGACCGCTTTTCGCCGCCGGACGAAATCATGATTTCGACGCCGCCAACAATCGCCTGGAGAACAGCCAGACCAGCTGCCGTTCCCATGAGCCACGGCCAGGCGCGATTGAAGTACGTAAAGAAGATATCGATGCCGCCCTGAGCATCAATCTCGTTACTGCCGGCATCGAGCGGCTGCAGGAGGTACATTGAACCGCTGTCATCAGGCTCAAGATTGCCGCGCGCCACGGCCGCCGACGGAAGCGTGGAGATGAGGACGACCTGGAGGAGGACCAAGCCGCTCAGGAGGCCGATCGCGCGCAGTTTCGACATATCGAAGAATTATAGCAGAAAAAGACCCCAAAAGCGAGGTTGCATCCTTCTGCCGCTTGCGTACCATAGGGCGGCACGGGAAGAGCGCCCAGTTGGCCAAATCATCCCCTTTGCCCTGTTCTTTCCCCTCTCGATGCGGATGTAGCTCAATTGGCTAGAGCGACGCCTTGCCATGGCGTAGGTTGCGAGTTCGAGTCTCGTCATCCGCTCCACATAGAACCAAAGCGCCCCCACCGGGGCGTTTTTCGTGTCCGTGCGCCACGCTAGGATGGAGCCATGACCGACCCTAAGCGCTACACCCTCGGCTTCGTCTTCACCTCCGACCTCGCCCGTGTCCTCCTCATCCACAAGCTCACGCCCGAGTGGCAGAGGGGCAAAGTGAACGGCATCGGCGGTAAGTACGAGGAGAAGGAAGACGCCGTCGCCTGCATCACGCGTGAAACACGAGAGGAAACTGGCATCTCTATATCCGCAGCCGCGTGGAGACGGGTAGGGAGCCTCTTTGGCTCCACGTGGCATGTTGACGTGATGACGGCCCGTTACGCCGGTGCCGAGACTGACGCCCGCAGTCTGGAAGAACAACAGGTGGAGTGGTTCGCCGTCGACGCACTACCCGCAAACGTCATGAGCAATCTGCGCTGGCTGGTGCCGCTCTGCCTGAACGCTCTGCAAACCACCGATATTGCATCGGCCGACGTGCGTTACCGCGACGCCTAAGCGCGATCGATGTGGACGCCGTGATAGCCCCGCAGAACCGGCGCGACAAGATCACTCTTCGGTGAGTCGCCGACGGCCATCACGCGGTGATAGGGCGCTTGAGTATGGGCACGTACGGCCTCATCCACGAGACGAAAGAACTCCTCACTCGGTTTATCGTGCGGATCACCAACAACGATCTCATCGGCCAGAATAGGTAAAAGGGCCAGGCGGCGACGTTTATACCCGGCAGCAAAGACGGGATCGTACGTGAAACCATGATCCGTCTGACGCAGAACCGAATCACTCGCGGTCATGAGCACGAGTGGCAGACCGCGCTCGCGTAGCCGCTTTAAAAACTTTTCGGCATCGGGATAGACGACCGCCTCACGGCCGAGCGACTGCCAGTAGAGATCGCGCGCACGAGCCGTCTCATTAGCATCAAAACAAAGATCCAGACGATCGCTAGCAATTTCCATCCATCGTTCGCGACTCCAGTGTTTCAACTCCTGACCGGTCGGCGTTTTTGCCCAGGCGGCCTCGAGAAGGGCACGGTAGCGATCGCGCGCCTCCCAACGCTCATCATCCAAGCGTCGACCAGCCTCAAGAGTCAGCGTAAAACTCTCATGAATCGCCATCGCAAACGCGTCTCCGTACGCCTGCGTGAGTGCGGCAATAGCAGCACGATGCCCGCGCCCGAAATCGACTAGCGTGTAATCGACATCGGCCACGACCGCTTCGACTCCGTCGAGCGCGATTTCCTCCAGTGAGGAGACGGTGGACCAGGATGGAGTCATAAAGGGGGTATTCATAGCAGAAAGACGCCCCCGTGTCCTGCTATACTCGGCCCGCCGCGGGATTCGTACAGTGGTAGTACGTGAGCTTCCCAAGCTTAAGACGCGGGTTCGATTCCCGTATCCCGCTCCATCACCCTCGCCTCTCGATGGCAATAGGTCTGTTTTTTGCTATACTGAAGGGATTTTATGAACATCTTGCTCATCGACAACGGCACG
>CAZWNJ010000007.1:17647-37468 GCA_964635215.1 uncultured Candidatus Peribacteria bacterium
TTTTTTGCTATACTGAAGGGATTTTATGAACATCTTGCTCATCGACAACGGCACGAGTTTTCTCGGCTGCATTCAAGAACAACTATCGGATCATGCCGTTGCGACCACGACATTCGGCGATCTCAACTACACAGAACTCAACGAGTGCGACGCCGTCATTCTCTCGGGTGGCCACAAGTTCGCCGTACAGGACAACGAACAGGTCTACAGCAAAGAACTTCGACTGATCGTCGATTGCCCCAAGCCCATGTTCGGGATCTGTCTGGGGTTCGAACTCATTGCCCATGCCTTCGGGGCCACATTGCACCTCCTACCCGAGAAGAAGCGAGGCGAGATCGAAATCAAACCCCTGCCTGATGAGCCGCTCTTTCACGGCACACCCGTCCGCCGCGTCTTCGAGAGCCACCGCTGGGCCGTGACGCAGCTGCCGAAGGAACTGAAAGCTATCGCCACGTCACCAGACGGCATTGAAGCTTTTCGACACGTTGAGCGGCCAATTTACGCGGTACAATTCCATCCCGAAGTCGAAACACCGACTACCGACGACCGCGATATCCTGCAGAATTTCCTCCGTATCGTTGCTGAACACAATGTTTGAAGCAGACGCTAAACTGTTGCTGTCATGCCACGTGTGATCACTGTGAACGACTGCTTCCAGCAGCACTACGTCTACACCCTCACCGAACCGGAGGGGGGAAATTTTCATCCCCTCTTCCAACCGGAACTCACGCCCAAGGAGATGCTCGCACTCGGCGTGTTCGGCGGGAAATACATGACCGACGGCCGAGACGAATTTCCGGCCGACTGGTTTACCCACGCTAAGCTTTCTACCAGCCGCGCCGATCCCGGCTGCAACTACTTCGGCGTCCTCGCCAGCCAGCCGCTCTCGATCTGGCGCAAGAAGGGGTGGATCCACCCGGCCGACCCACGCGGCTGGTTTCAATGGTACTGCCGCTACTACCGCGGCCGACGACTGCCAGGTGAGGACGAGCGCCAAATCAAACGATGGAGAGCGATCCGCCGCCACATCGCCCAAGTCATTCGTCACTGCTCGAAAGGCGACTTGTCCTGCCGCAGGCGCCAACGACAGGCCATTTTGCAATGGGCATACGATAGTCGGCACCTCTAATAGGGGTATTCTCAGAGCATGACCGACCTTCTGATCAGCCTCGTGATCGGCTGCCTCTGCACCGTCCTCATCAAACGCTTCTTCAATGACAGCGGACTTGGCGCCTTTCCGGTGCTCACTTTCCTCGTTGTCACACTGATCACCTATCTGATCACCGCCGCTATTGAAACGATCCTCTAAACGACTGGCAGGCTCATCCTCTCCTTCTCGTCGCGCATCAGTGCACGCAGCGCAGCTTCACCCGCCCGGCAGATGATGTCTACCTCGCCGCTGGACTGGCGAACCTCAGCCTTGCCGGGACATTGGCGACAGACGATGCTCTCCGGATCGAAGTTGGAACAATGTTCCACACTGCCAAACCATTTACTCTGTTCATGGAGGCGAAATGTCATAGTCTGATGCTAGTCCGTTCTACGCGCTGCGATACCAGGATGCGCGACTACATTTTTTTGGCTTGAAACAACTATCCGCATGCGATCGACCAACATCAGTACCCTATGCTCTTCAGTCCGAAGTCGCCGACCCAGTACCCTTTGTAATTTCCAATGCCGACATCTTTAAAGTCCGGCGACAGGAGGATGTCACGATGATCGCGCGAGTTCATGAACGAATCGAAGGCCTCGTCGACAGTACGCGCGCGGGTGATCACTTCGCCGTAACGATAGAGGACGCTCTGACAGTTGCAGTTCTCTAGGGTCGCCGTCTCGTAGCCAGCCGCCTTAATGCGATCTGGAGGCGTCACGCCGCCGGGACCATCGTGATCGTAGTACTCGCGCACCGCCATATCTTTGGCATGACCGGAGGCCGCATTCTCCAGGGGTACATTCGCCTTCACGGCAGGCAGACCATACTGCCAGCGTGTGGCATTGATGAGCGCCACCATCTCGTCATTCGGATCGTCGAGCGACGGCGCGGCAGCATGCAGACGACTCTGGGTGGCCACCTGATCGAACGTCAGCGACGGCAGATTGGCGACCGGCACACTCACGCGGTAGAACATCTCGGCCACGAGCGCGCGACTAATGGATGCCGTAAACGACACCACATCCAGAGGGATGGCATTCTTCTCAGCTAGAGCGTGCACGGCCGGCTCGTACCACGACTCATGCTCCGTCTGTGGCTTGCGCGGGATACCGTACGCACGCACGAGCATTGTCGCCGCCTCCGCGAACGACACGTAGTTGTCAGCTCTGAACGTCCGATCCTGTTCGCCGATGAGCACCCCCTGCTGCAAGGCCACACACACTGCCCCCTCGTACCAAACACCGGGCGCCACATCACGCAGGAAGCGCGCCTTCTTGCCATATTGCTCACGAAAATCTGCGAGGCATGGCGTGGCCCGGCTCTTGAAACCCGTGACGTTGATCAGCATCTGCACAAACTCCGCCCGATTGATGGGTTCATCAGGACCGAAGGTACCGTCGGGATGTCCATGCACGTACCCCTGATCTTCCAACCAAGAAATCGCCTTCTCGTGAGGACTTGTCGGTAAGACGTCAGTGAAGAGCGATGCTTGGAGGAAATACGATTCACCTCCAGCCACAAGCAACACTGTCAGCAGTGCATGTGCAACGGCTGACGTGAGCCAGGGATTGCCCAATGCGCGACGCGCGGCGGGGGGGAGGGGCATGGTGTTTCTTTCTATTATTATAACACAAAATATGACTTTTGTTAAAGCTCCCGGCTATAGGCAGCTAAAAGCCTATTTTAGGCCGCAATTCCGAAGACCGTCCGGAAGGCGTATCCGATGAGGAATGCCACAACCGCGCCCACGGCGCCAACGAGGAGGATCTCGATCGGACCGCGGTAATACTTCTCGCGCGTGACAATGCTTCGGGCGGCGCCGAGAAGTGCGAGCGCGATGAAGGTGGAGGCGATCGCTACACCGAAGCGATGTTCCGGGGCGACGCTGAAGAAGTACGGCAGAAGCGGAATCGATCCGAAGAGCACGAACGAACAGAATGTCATCAGACCGTCAGCCAGCGGATTGGAATCGTCATCGCTCGTGTAGCCGTGCTTTGAGAGCATGACCATGTCGAGCCAGGCACGCCTCTCTGAAGTGATCACCTCCACTGCTTCATCCAAATGCTTGCCGGTGAAACCCTGAGCTTCGAAGTGCGTGCGGACAACGGCGCGCTGTAAATCAGCATTGGTCTTCAACAGCAGTCCTTCCTCGTGACGAGTGCGTAGCTTCTGAGCGATATCAGATTTTTCGGAAAGATACGCGCCCGTAGCCATCGAAAGTCCGTCAGCGAAAAGATTCGCCAAACCGAGGACGATAATCACTGAGTGAGGCAGGTCGGCACCGACAGTACCCGCAACAACGGCGAAGGTGGTGACAATTCCGTCGTTACCGCCGTACACGATCTCACGAATGTAGCGCCCCAAATTATGATCGAATTGGGGCTTACCAATGATGTACCAAAGAAATCTCATGCCCGGGCATAGTAGAGGAAATGACTAGAGGGTGCCACGGTCGAAATTGGCTTAATGCTCAACGAAGTCCAAGTCGGCACCGAAGCGCTCCCGTGTGAAGAAGAGCGACCCGAAGGCAATGAGCACTGTGCCGATGCCCACGATCGCCGCCGAACCAATGAGTCCGTACCCGGGCTTGAGTGCGCTGAAGACCGCTGTGATCAAGACGAGCGAACCGCGCACTAGGTTGGGAACTGTCGTCGTAGCGCTGGCTCGAAGGTTCGTGCCAAACTGCTCGGCCGCATTCGTCACGAACAGCGCCCAATACCCTACTCCGAAGCCGACTAGAGCACAGCGTGCGTAGAAGCCGAAGAGCGTCACCGGCGGGAGAAAGAGAAAGATCACAATCGAAAGCAGACTGATGACATGGAAGATGCCGAAAGCCAGTTTGCGACTGCGCAGCAATTGACTCAGTCCGCTGCAAGCCACATCGCCGACCGAGAGTGCCACGTAGCAAACGAGGACGGCAGTACCCGCCGAAGGTGCCTGGGTCAGGCCGAGCGTCGTACCGAATTCCGGCGCACCCGTAATGAGGATGCCGATGCAATACCAGGCTGGCAGGGCAATGAGGATGCAGAGAATGAACTTCCAGAGTCGAGTCGGCGGCCAGAAGAGTTTGCCAAGATTGCCGCGCGACACGCCCAGGCTCTTCACCTTGGCAAACAGTCCGGATTCATAGGCACCGATGCGAAGGAAGAGTAGGACAAAGCCCATCACGCCGCCGATCATGAAGGCGGTCTGCCAGGCAAACGTCTGACCAATGATTCCTGCCATCACCGCACCAAGCAGGCCCACCGCAGCGATGACCATCGTGCCAATGCCGCGCATGTGTGCGGACATAATCTCCGAGACGAGAGCCACGCCCGCCCCAAGTTCGCCGGCCAGACCAATGCCGGCGAAGAAACGGCAGACTTCGTACTGTCCAATCGTAGTCACGAAGGCATTCACGAAATTCGCAATGGAATACAGGACAATCGAGCCGAAGAGTACCGATAGGCGTCCGCGTTTGTCGCCAATCATGCCCCAGAGGAAGCCTCCAAGCAGCAGTCCTGCCATTTGAATATTCAGCAGGCGGAGGCCAACCGTTAACGATTCAGCATCTGGCACGCCCAGTGTCTTCAGGCTCGCGTTACGCACGACGCTGAAGAGCAGCAAGTCGTAGACATCGACGAAGTAACCGAGCGCAGCGGCCAAGACGAGCAAGGCGATGCGCCAGTGCAAACGGGAGAAGAGGTGGTCCATGGGAGGAGTGGACGGAATAGACCGAGCATACCGTTTCCCCACTTCAGACGCACGTCACCGTTGAGGTGCGGCCGCATGAGCACCGTTGCCCTGCGTCACCACGACTGCCTTCGTGTCGAAGGGGAAACCCGCCGGCACACAATCAGCGGGCGGCTGCCAGTTATCGAGCGCACCGAACGTTGGTGTGTAATCATTCCGTGCGTTCCAGACGGTAAAGCCGCAGGCACCAGCGTCGAAGACGGCATCGACTTCATCCTGCACATCCTTCGGCGTGACGCTGTACCCCTGGATCCAAGGACGCAACTTCCACGCCTGATCACCAAGGTCTTTGCGATAGCCCGTGAGCGTGCGATAGACCAGGTAGTACATGCGACTGCGGGGATTCACACCGGGCTTGTAGTACTCATTCTCGGCGAAGGATGCCGGGTAGGCCATCGGCGAGATGACATCGAGGAGAGGAGCGAAACGCACCACGTCCTGACCGAGATGCTCGACGTTCACGTCATAGTCCCAACCAATAATCGCATAGCTGCTGATGCCCAGCTTCGTCTTGGCATGCAGACTGTCGACGAGTTGTCGTGCGGCCTTCAGAAAGGCTTCGACCTTCTCGATCTTCTGCTCCTTCGTCATGCCTACCTGGGCCAATGAATACTCTGTGGGGAAGCGGATGTAATCGAAGTTCACCTCATCAATCCCGGCATCGATCAGATCTTTGAGCACCTCCATGCTGTAGGTGATGGTCGTGTCGTTACTGCCATCCACCCAGACGTCACCGACACTGACACCGGTCGCAGGGTTGTGAATCTGCGTCTCGGGCGCAGCCCCCGCTAGACCCGGATCTTTCAGAGCGATGAAGCGCGCCATCGTGTAAATACCGCGCTCCTTCAAGATCGAGAGCACATGCGGCAGATCGTACTTCACGGAAATCCGGCCGAGTTTCTCGGCCAGCGGCGACTTCGTCTCGAAGTAGACGTACGGCCCCTTCACATCGAAGATTACGCCGGCATTCGTCGCCTGGCTTTGAACGATGTGATCGGCGATTTTCGTCAGAAGATCGTCATCCCCCGTCGTCGTCTCGGCCAGATATGGACCAATGGCCCGCAGTGTGCGTAAGTTCTCCGTGGAAGCTTCGACTGCGGCGGCAGTGAATTCGCTCCGCAGCTCAGCCTTACGCTCAGGCGTAAGTACCACCTTCCTCTCGGCACGGAGTTTGGCGCGTAGTCGTGCGCGGTCGGATGGGTTCGTGGACGTCGCGGACGTCGTCGTGACAGTCCCCGACTGCGGCGCGGCACCGTGGCGCACGGCGGTCGGTGACGGGGGCACGGTAACAGTTCGAGCGAGCGCCGCAGAAGCGGCAACCACCACGAATGCACCGGCAATAAAAGGCAGCCCCTTCGTCAAGAGACGGAGGGAGAAGTTTGAAGAGAGGCCCGCGACGATTGGATCACGCGTCACGGTCGCAAATTCTACGCAATTCGACCAGCAATGCGAGATTGCTAGCACACCGTCAAGCAATCCTGTCTACGCAGAAGCGTACGATCGGCTCGTTTTTACTTTTTCACTCACACCACCCATGCGTGTCTTACGTATTGCCACTGCTTCGATCGCTGCGATTACCCTGCTCGGCGCCGCTGCTCCCGCCTTCGCCCGCGGCGACTTCGGTGAGGGAAAGCAGAACCGCCGCGACCTCCTTGAGCATGCTTGGAAGCAGAGTCAGACTGAATCCGGATCGACCATGTGGAACCGCGGTCGCTGGAATAAGAACGAAGACAAAGACTCCAACGGCAAGAACGTCGATGCCGCCTGCATGCAGCCAGCTGTCGCTGCTCGCGAGACTGCTCTTCAGGCCGAATTCTCGGCCCTGAGCGCGAGCATCAGCTCCGCCCTCACGACCCGCGCCTCGGCGCTCAACACGGCCTGGGGCCTGACGGACGCCTCCGCCCGCCAGACCGCGGTGAAGAAGGCCTGGGCCACATTCCAAGACAGCGTGAAGGCCGCCCGCAAGACCGCGAAAGACGCGAAGAAGGCCGCCTGGAAGACCTACAAGGACGCCACGAAGACCTGCGGTGGCGCCGGTCAGGACGAAGGTGAAGGCGAGATGGGTATGGACGATCTCGGCCTCTGATCAGTCTCAGTCGTCTCAGAAAAAACGGCCCTCACGCGTGAGGGCCGTTTTTGTAGAACAAAGAAACCCCATTCTGGGAATGGGGTGCATCCGTCGTCAGGGGCAGATCAGGTGAGTTTTTTTCGGATCTCGCGGAGCATTGCGCCATGGGCGGCGATCTCACAACGGATCCGATGGTTTTCAGTAGCGCGTGTGAAGCGGACCGTCAGGCCAACGATGCGCGAACGGATGGTAATCTCCGTGTCTCGCAACGTGGGCTGATCGATTTGCCAGCCGCGCGAGCTTTCACTCAGGCACTGAGCGATGATGCCGAGAGCGTCCCCGGTGAACAGGAAGTAATGGATGTCTCCGATGGGAAGATCTTCGAAGGCGGCAATAGCTTTCGGAAGGTCACACTCGACTGTCAGATCGAATAGAAGGGTCATGGGTTTGCTCCTTGATAGGAAGCTCGGGTCTGCCCGCTGCAGTGAATGATCACCAGTACCGCGTACTGGAATTATGATCATAATATAATAGTATGATAAATTGTCAATTAACGACAGACTGCAGCCAAAAGCGTCATAAACGCTTCTCCATGTAATATACGGTGCACTGACGCACGGGATCCCACTTCTCCTGCGTGAGCACAAATCCCCTCTCTAAATACATCCCCTGTGCGAGGGTCGGTCCGCCTTCGTCAGAGGTGTACAACCGCAAGAATGTTTTGCCGCGCGCGGTCGCCTCGGCAATCGCCTTGTCGAGGAGTAGCGCCCCGATGCCCTGTCCGCGGTACGCAGGATCGACACAGAACCACTCCATCCACGCCGCCTCGCGTTCGTCGTGCATATCCATGTAGAGGCCGCTCGTGCCGACGACGCGCTCGGAGTCGCGATCGATTGCGATCCAGAAATCGATCCGGTCGATCGCCTCGCCGTACTCCTTGAGGATCGACTGACGCATGTGCCATGTCTTATCCAAACTTTCGCGCAACGTCAGATCTGGATGCACGGGCTCATGCGGAAAGCAGGCGTCGACGAGCGCGCAAGCGCGTTCCAGGTAGGCAGCCGAGAGCGGTTCGATGACGATCGCGGTCACTGGCACCGCAGCGTAGCACACAAAAAATCCCCCGCCGGTAGGCGGGGGGAAATGGGGACCGAACGGAACACGAACATCACTGGTGACTGACGGCCGCGAGGACGGCTTCGGCCAGCAGGTTGAGCGACCGGGGAACGCGGTACTCATAGAGCGTCGTGAGCATGAGGATGAGCACGCGCTGAGCATCGGCATGCTTCTCAAGGTTCACGTGCAGGGTGCAATCCGACGCCGTCACTGAGACGCCGATGTCACCTCCGTCTGCCGTCTTGAAGCGGATGCCCGACACACCGATGACATAGGTCGCCGGCCGTAGCCCGGGTGATGCCTGAACGGCAACGGCGTGATCGACGATGAGCTTGGCCATGGACGACGGACGCACGTCGGTGACCCGATAACCAGAGAGACCCTCGCGCAGACCGAGCGCCCGAAGCAGACAGGCCCAGTCATCGCCACATGCGCTGAGCTGGGGCAACTTGCCCAGTGTATTCGCGACGGCGAGCGGTAGATCCACCGACGACGGAATGGGGAGAGAGAAGAACGTCATGGACACACTCCTACAGTGAGAGACAGCCATCATGGCCGCAGGATGAGACACGGCTCCGCCGTGGTTCCGCTGATGCGAAAGACGTCAGGAGGATTCCTGACGATGATCACAATAAAATTTCTATGATTTTTGTCAATGATACCACAACAACGCTGACGAGTGGCGCACCACAGGTATGCACCGGTATGTGAGCACAACTCAAGTCGACCCTCGGAGTTTTGCGGAAGATTGTTACGTACGACAAATAGCCACCCGATGAAGTGATGGATGTCACTCGGCATGTTCGTGTTTGCTCTCAACTATCAAAAGATCCACAGTCGCGTACTGGACATCTGAAATCCCCGGTAGCCAATGGCACCGGGGACTTCGCGGCTGTGTGGAGTGTTGGGCGTTGGTGACGTTCAGACCGTGCGGATGGCGGCCAGTTGGCGCACGATCTTGGGCCACTGCTCCGCAGGCACCTCCACATCCTTGAACTCACCCCCACCGGTCTCGACGATGCTGACAGCAGCGGGCTTGGTGGGTTCCCAGTGGACGTAGAAGTTGAGAATCGTGGCAGGACTGCTTCTGGCGTGATCGTGGTAAATGAAGGGTTGGGTACCGTCCCAGACCTTACCGACGATCCCCCGACTCTCCGTCACCTCGAAGATGATGTTGCCGAGGTCGCGGTGTGGCACCTCTGTGCCAAAGTCACCGCAAGCGACGCGTCGCAGTCCTTCCTTGGCCGCCTCGTGATAGTCATGCTGGCATTCGTTCTCGCGGGCGATCTTGCACAGATACTCATGCAGTGTCACGCGGTTCTCCTTGTCAGGTAGACACCTAGTAGCCGTTGCCCTGATGGGCAGTAATTCACGCGCTCTGGTCTCCAAAAAAACCACAACGCGTGAATCACGCCGCATCGATACACTCCATTGCTGCGAAAAAACCTATCAGAATACGAGATTCTGATATCAATATCATGTCATTAAATTAATAATTTGTCAATTGGTGGGTCGGGAGGGGCTCGAACCCTCGACCAATGCCTTAAAAGGGCACTGCTCTACCAGCTGAGCTACCGACCCGCTGGGAAAATTCTCTGCTTAAAGAAAGAACGAGGACGAACTGACTGTTGCGATTTGCCGCAAGCGACTCGCTGGGCGCACAAAAAGTACACCATCCCCTGCCGTCGCGCACCTTCTGGTAGCGTAGAGGGGTGATCGACACGCACTGCCACCTGGCGGACACGAAGTTCGATGCTGACCGTGACGCCGTCATCGCGCGGGCGCGAGCGGCCGGCGTGACGACGATGATCGCCATCGGCGACAGTGTGGAGGAGAGCGAGAAGTGCCTCGCCCTCGCGAGCAAAAACGAACACATTTTTTGTACGGTCGGGGTCCATCCACACCACGCGAAAGACTGGCAGTCAGACTCCCTCGAGAAGCTACGCGCCCTCGCTTCCTCCTCGCCAAAGGTTCGCGCCATCGGCGAGATTGGGCTCGACTACCACTACGATTTTTCGCCCCAAGATAGACAAAAACAGGCTTTCGCCGCGCAGCTCGACCTGGCCGCAGAGCTCGGCCTCCCGGCTGTCGTCCACTGTCGCGAGGCGATCGCCGACGTCCGGGAAATGATCCTCGCCAGCCGGACGCGCTGCGTCATCCACTGTTGCACCGAGGTCTGGGACGACGTCGCACCGCTCGTCGCCGCCGGCCACTTTCTCTCCTTCACGGGCATCGCGACCTTCCCGGCATCCACCGTCATTCGCGACGTCATCGCCCGCTGTCCACTGACGCAGTTGATGATCGAAACCGATAGCCCGTACCTGGCGCCGGTCCCCCACCGCGGGAAGCGCAACGAACCGGCCTTCGTGGCGGAAGTCCTCCGGTGTATTGCCGACACTAAGAAGATCTCGCTCGCTGAGGCCGAGGCCGGTACGACCAAGGCGGCCCTCGCATTCTTCGGCCTCCCGACCTACTCTTAAGCGCGTCGCTCCCGTAGGTCAGTGGATAGACCGCCGGCCTCCGAAGCTGGAGACACAGGTTCGATTCCTGTCGGGAGTACCACATTAGTCGCCTTCTCGTGGATCTGCCGATACGTGCTCGGCGAAATTTGTATTGATTCAACGCACATACCCGATCAGGCCTACCAGGCAGTCTGCCGATGCAAGCTCAGTTCGAGGCAAGGACCGCCCTACCGTCGATCCGAAATCGCCGCACGTTGCGGTCACGCATCTTCGTACGGTAGCGTCGAGACACACTTCCCTCCCTCTCTTCTATGCAGCACTGGTTCTTCCGTACTCAGACGAGCAGCTACGGCCTGCTCATCGCCCGCCTCGCCCTCGGCATCGTCATAGCCGCACACGGCCTGCAGAAGTCGCTCGGTATGTTCGGCGGCCCCGGCATCGACGGTACGCTCGGCTTCCTCACTGGCATGGGCGTCCCCACCGTCATCGCCGCGCTCGTCATTCTCGGTGAATCCGTCGGCTCCATCTCACTCATCCTCGGCTTCTGCACGCGCTTCTGCGCCGCCGCCATCGCCCTGATCATGCTCGGCGCGGTTATCATGGTGCACGCGGCCAACGGCTTCTTCCTGCCGGGCGGATTTGAATTCCACATCCTCGCCCTCGGCCTCTGCGGAGCGCTGATCATCGAAGGCGCCGGCGCGCTCTCGATCGACAGTATGTTCTGCAGCAAGAAGAACGCCTGACGCATGTCCGAGACTGTCCTCATCACCGGCGCGAGCGGCGGCATCGGCGCCGCCATGGCCCAGTGTTTTGCGCGCCGTGGGTTCAATCTCATTCTCGTCGCCCGCTCGCAGGCCGCGCTTGAGACGCTCGCCAAGAAATTGGAGGCGGCGCACGGCATCGTCGCGCAGACGATCGTGTTGGATCTGACGCAGCCAGGTGCGGCCCAAACGCTCTGCGACCGACTCGGTCAGCAGACCGTGGATATCCTCGTAAATAACGCGGGCACCGGCACCTACGGGTATTTCCGGGAGATCGAACCCGAGCGCCTGGAGAAAGAGATCACTCTGAATATCACGGCCCTCACCACCTTCACCCGCCTCCTTCTGCCGGCAATGGTAGCGCGCGGCCGTGGCCGTATCCTGAACGTCGCCTCCATCGCCTCATTCCTGCCCGGACCGTTCATGGCCGTCTACTACGCCACGAAGGCCTACGTCCTCTCTCTGTCCGTCGCCCTGCGCGAAGAATGCGCCCGAACTGGCGTGACCGTCACGTGCCTGTGCCCGGGGCCGACGGACACGAATTTCGCTGTCGCGGCCAGACTCGAAGAATCTCCTCTCTTCACCAACGCCGGACCCGATCAAGGCGTGGAGGAGGTGGCCGAGATTGGCGTGCGTGGTTGTCTGGCGGGACGGAACATCGTCATCCCCGGCCTGCGCAATTGGCTCTGGGTCGAAGCCGCCCGCTTCGCCCCGCACTGGCTGGTCGCCAAGGTCGTTCGCCGCATGCAAGGCCCCCGCATCTGACATGCCGCGCTTCGTCGCCCTGCTTCGGGGTATCAACGTCGGCGGCAACAAGAAGGTCTCGATGGCGACCTTAAAGAAGACGGTGGAGAAGCTCGGCTTCACCGACGTGAAGACGCTGCTCGCCAGCGGCAACCTGATCTTCACGACGTCCACGAGTGAGAAGACTCTGCGCGCCCTACTAGAAAAGACACTCGCCGCCACCTTCAAGTTCCCGATCCCCGTCATCATCCGTTCCGCCACGGACATCGAGACCCTCATCGCCGCAGACCCCTTCAAGGGCATCACCGTCGACGAGAACACGCGGCTCTACGTCACATTCCTCGGCACCCCGCCTGCCAAGCACCCTGCCATTCCCGCCATCAACGGCTTCCGCGTCGTGCGGGCCAAGGGTGCAGACGTCTGCAGCGTCCTGCAGCTGAATCCAGCGCACCGCACGCCCGAGGCCATGAACGGGCTCGAGAAAGCCTACGGGAAGGATGTCACGACTAGGAACTGGAACACGGTCTTGAAGCTCCTCGCCTGACCCCGTGCGCCGGGCGCTCGAACCAGGCAAGATGGCCTCATGAAGGTGGCCATCGTCCACGAACTTCTGACGATCCGCGGTGGCGCGGAACGCGTCGCGCGCCTCCTGGCGAGCATGTTCCCCGAGGCCCCGGTCTACACGCTCCTCTACGACGAACAGAAACTCGGCGATTGGTTTCCCCGTGAGCGCGTTCGCGTCAGTCGCCTGCAGCGCTTTGCGGCCCTCTCGACCAACCACCACCTCTACCTGCCGTTCTTCCCCAGCGCCGTCGAGGCCTGGGACTTCTCGGAGTTCGATCTCGTCATCTCGTCGTCGTCCGCCTTCGCCCACGGCATCAAGACCGGACCCAAGACCTGGCACCTATCCTATATCCACGCTCCCGCCCGCTACCTCTGGGACCGCACGCACGATGTCTTGGATCAGGCCGGCCGCGGCCCGCTCGGTTTTCTGAAACGCCGCTACCTTGAACATGTCTTCCACACCCTGCGTCAGTGGGACGCCGAGAGTGCCGCCCGTCCGCACTCCCTCCTCGCCGCTTCGAAGTCCGTCCAGCGCCGCATCGAGCAGTACTGGCGCCGCGAGTCACAGGTGCTCTATCCCCCCATCAGCGACGCGTGGTTCCAGAGTTCCCTTCCCCATACCCGCCGCGACGACGCGCCGCTGGTCATCGTCTCGACCCTCGCTCGCTACAAGCGCATCGACCTAGCGATCGAAGCCTGCAACCGCCTGGGACTGCCTCTCCTCATCATCGGCGACGGTGCTGACCGCGCCCGGCTGCAGTCGCTCGCTGGACCGACCGTCTCGTTCTTCGGACCAAAAACGCACGACGAGATCCGCACGCACTTCTCGTCCGCCCGTGCTCTGCTCTTCCCCGGCGACGAAGATTTCGGTCTGGCCGGCATCGAAGCACTCGCCAGCGGCCTGCCGGTCATCGCCTTCCAGAGCGGTGGTGCACTCGAATGGCTGACGACAGAGACGGGGGCCTTCTTCACCAGGCCGACAGTCGACTCACTCATCGGCGTTCTCAAGAGTTTTAAGACGACATCGATCCATCCGGAGACGTGCCTCGCCGCCGCCGAACGATTCACGGAACAGTCGTTCAAGCGAGGCCTCAACGAGGCGATCACACGGATGATGCGATGACCCTAACGACGCAGAAGCAGTGCGACCGCCACGTGCTGCTTCGGCGTGCCATCAGTCCGCATCATGGCCGTATCGACGGCGGTACGTTCTTCAAATAGAACCTCTGCGTTAGGGAAATACCGAAGCATATCCTTCGGCATCGGCACGAAGCGATCGTACCGAATCTCCAATTCACCCTCAGCCGTCATCCAGCGCAGCAGTAGCAGTCCACCAGACTTGAGCGATTGGCCGATTCGAACGAGCAGATCTCGCCCTTCTTCAAGGGAAAGAAAATGCAGGATGAACGAACAAATGACGAGATCGAACATCTCCTCAGGTAAAGAAACCGTGCGAACATCCTCAGGAATGACTGTCATCTTTTGACCAGATGGACTGCGGACCGTCTCTAGATGCGCAACCAGCTTTGGGGCCAATTCGACTGCCGTGACCACACACTCTTTCTGCAACAGAGGAATCGAGAGGGCGCCCGTCCCCGCCGCGAGATCCAACACCATTCCGGGCCGAGAACCCATCGCCTCCCAGAGACGTTCGTGAACGGGAAGCCACGGGAAGTCCTTTGGAACGTTCCGGTCATTCCAAAATCTCACAGCTTTTGATTCGGACATACCGTTACCTTACAGCATCGCCTCCTGCATGCCCTTCGGCATCTCGCGCCCCAACTTCTCGAAGGCGCGCTTCGTGGCGGCGCGGCCCTTGGGCGTCCGTTGCAGGAAACCCTGCTGCATGAGGTAGGGCTCGTAGACGTCTTCGATGGTCTCCTGCTCCTCGGCCAGGATCGCGGCCAGCGTGGAGAGTCCTACCGGCCCGCCTCCGAAGCTGTCGACGACAACCGAGAGGAGTTTTCGGTCCGTGGCATCGAGGCCGTCATCATCGATCCCAAGGGACGCCAGCGTCGCCTCCACGCAGGCCAGATCGGCCGTGGCCTGTCCGCGCATGGCAGCGAAATCGCGCACCGACCGCACCAGCCGGTTGGCAATGCGCGGCGTCGCGCGCGTGGACATCGCAATGCGCTTAGCAGCATCGGCGTTCAGTGGCACCTGCAAGAGTTGGGCGGAACGCTGCACGATCGCCTGCATCTCCGGTAGTTCGTAGAAGCCGAGCTTGAAGGAGTGGAGGAAGCGGTCGCGCAGCGGTGCACTCACGGCGCCGGACTTCGTTGTGGCGGCCACGAGCGTGAACGGCTGCAGGGTGAGGCGCATCGAGCGCGCGGTCGGTCCCTTGCCGATCATGAGGTCGAGGACGTGGTCCTCCATCGCGCCGTAGAGGACCTCTTCCACCACCGGGCGCAGGCGGTGAATCTCGTCGATGAAGAGCACGTCGCCCTTCTGCAGGTTCGTCAGGAGCGAGGCCAGGTCGCCGGGCTTCTCGATGGTCGGGCCGCTCGTCACCCGCAGTTGTGCCCCCATCTCGGCGGCGATGATGTGGGCGAGCGTCGTCTTCCCGAGTCCCGGCGGACCATGGAGCAGCGTGTGTCCCAGCGGCTCCTGGCGGCTCTTGGCACCCGAGACGTAGATCTGTAGGTGCTCCTTAATCTTCTCCTGGCCCACGTATTCGGCGAGCACCTTCGGACGCAGGCCAATATCGATCGCCTCGGCCACGGCCTCGGTGGGGGCGACGACGGACGGTCGCTGCTTCTGGCGGGTGCGCGTGATGGCCATACCCCGCGAGTGTACCAGAGTCCACCTGTACCTCGCTCAACTTTCGGCAAAGCGCTAGCATCACAGCATCAAACGCCCGCTGCGCTTCCTCATCGGCAGCCTCATCATCCTCGCGCTCGCCGGACTGAGCGTGGCCGACGCCGTCCTCATGGAACAAGGTGCCCTCGTCGTCGCACCCCCTGCTCCGACTACCCCCTCAGCCGTCGCCAAGCGGCCAGGCATCGATGTCCCCGCCCTTCTCAAAGAACTGGGCTTCGAAACGAAATTCCAGCATGAATCGACGCTGCTCGAGCAGGTGGCCAAGACCACAATCCCGATCGAGTACCGTACCCTCCTCATCAATGACCGCATCGGCTCGATCGCCTGGATCGACGGCCCCACGGCCAAGAGTACGTTCACCAGCCTGAAAGAGAAGCTCCTGGTGTTCTTCAGTAGCAACGTGACGAACGTCGTCGACGAGACCGTGCAGCAGCCCGGCCAGCCGGTCGTGAACCGCTTGAGCTTCCTCGACCCCGCCATTAGCCCCGAGCGTTTTGTTCTCCTACGCATTCGTGAGCGGTTGTACGAGCTTCACATCACGCCCGGACAAGAAAAAGCCATCGACCCCCTCATTTCTGCCCTGATGACGCGTTAAGCGCCGGAAAATGCGTGATGACAGCTTGACTTTCAGCCTCCGTCAACGAACACTACCCGTCACTCCCCGATCCTATGGCTAAAGCAGTAAAGAAGATCATCAAAGTGCAAGCGCGTGGCGGCCAAGCCAATCCCGCACCCCCTCTGGGTCCGGCGCTCGGTCAGGCCGGCGTCGATATCAACGGCTTCGTCACGCAGTTCAATGCGAAGACGAAGGACAACATGGGCAAGCTCCTGCCCGTGGTCATCACCGTCTACGACGATCGCAGCTTCACGTTCGTGGTGAAGCAGCCGCCGGCTGCGGCCATGATCATGGAGAAGTCCAAGGTCGAGAAGGGCTCCGGTGAGAGTAACAAGGTGAAGGTTGGTTCAATCAAAGTGAAGGACCTCGAGGAGATCGCCAAGATCAAGATGCCCGACCTCAACACGACCGATCTCAAGGCCGCGATGCGCACGCTCGCCGGCACCGCTCGCTCGCTCGGCATCACCGTCGACGGTGACCTGGCTAGCTTCGCGAAGTAACACCGCCTTATTTAGTGGGAGTCCGCTGAGCGGACGCCTGCACCACTTCCCCCCTCTCCTATGGCCGACAAGCGCGCCCCAGGACAAAGCCCCCGTCTCAAGCGAGACAAAGTAACCGGAGTCGCCCGCAGCAAGAAGTACAAGACCGCGGCCGCTTTGGTGGATCCCAAGAAGACCTACACCGTCGCCGAAGCCTGCGACCTGCTCCCGAAGCTCTCGACGTCGAAGTTCGACGCCACGGCCGAGGTCCACGTCCGCATCAACGCCGACACCACCCAGGCCGACCAACTCGTCCGCACGGTCGTCAGCCTCCCCAACGGCACCGGCAAGAGCGTGAAGATCGCCGCCTTCGTCCCCGATGACTTGGTCGACGAAGCCAAGAAGGCCGGCGCCCACAAGGCTGGCAACGACGACCTTGTGAAGGAGATCGAGAGCGGCGTCATCGACTTCGATATCGCTGTGGCCGTCCCCGCGATGATGAAGAACCTCGGTAAGATCGCCAAGACCCTCGGTCAGAAAGGCCTCATGCCCAACCCCAAGGCCGGCACCGTCACCGAGAACGTCGGCAAGACGATCGAGGAACTCAAGAAGGGACGCATCGAGTGCAAGATGGACAAGTTCGGTATCATCCACGCCCCGTTCGGCAAGGTGTCATTCGGCGCTGCCAAGCTCAAGGAGAACCTCGAAGCCATCATGGCCGCCATCAAGGAAGCCCAGCCGTCCGGCATCAAGGGTCTCTACATCCTGAACGTCACGATCGCCCCGACAATGGGCCCGAGCGTGAAGGTCTCGCTCTAAATCACTCTGCCATAAAGAAAAAGAGGGCTCCGGCCCTCTTTTTTGTGAGACCGACACGATAGACAATAGAGAGAATAGTGATACTGTAACTGTGGTCCTTTTCACCACGAGCCCACTTTCCTGAAGGAGGAACTGTCATGGGCATTCGATTGACGTCCGACCTCGGACGAACCGCCACCGAGCATGTCCTGCCGATGATCACGGCGATGATGGCGGGCAAAGTCCTCAAGCGCGACCACCTGCACATTGTCGTCGGCAACCCGGGGTACGAGTATCGCCCCGGCATCACCTGCGGCGTGTGGGCCGAGAACGGCGGAATCTTGTACGAGCGAGCCATTGGCGAACGCGCCCAGTGGCAGAGTCCCTACGACCAGATCGCCCGCGGCAAGGCCTACATGTCGTGGCGGACGGGACTCAGCACCCGCGAGATCCAGTTCCAGCGTCCCGAGCTGCTCATCCCCGGGGACACCTGCTACTACGGCAGCGCCGTCGAGCCGGCCTCCCGCTGGGTCGTCGGCGTGAGCGGCGTTGAGCCGTACTTCGATGAAGCCTTCGCCAAGTGCATCCTCGCCATGTGTCAGGCCTTGCAGTTCCGCGAACACGCCCAGCCCGCCGTCGGGCACTTCTACAAACCATGATTGACTTAGTCTCGGACTGAGCCAACTCGCGGCGACCGGATGGTCGCCGCTTTTTTTCAGGCCACGGCTACTGGTGCAGACAAACTCTCGCGCTCCAGCCGCTCCCCCACCTGCTGGATGATGTCCATGACGGCGAGTGGGTCATCGGTGATCATGAGCGTCGCACGGATCTCAGCGGCACCGTCGAATCCCTTCACGTACCCGCAGAGATGGCGGCGCATCTCGCGCACACCACGGACGGGACCCTTCACTTCCACCGACAGACGACAGTGCTCGAGAATGTAGGGCACCTTCTGACTGAAGCTGAGCGTTTGGCCGGTCGGTGTCACCGCCACGCCCGTCGCCAGTGACTCAACGATGTCAGCCATCACCCAGGGATTGCCGAAGGTGGCGCGACCCACCATGACGCCATCGAGATTTCGGATCTTCGCCAGGGCGTCGGCCCCAGACTTGATGTCGCCATTGCCGAGCACCGGGATGTGCGGGAAGGCCTCCTTAAGCGCGTAGATCGGTTCCCAGTCGGCCTCACCCGTGAACTTGTCGCAGTAGCGCCGACCATGGATCGCGAGCGCCGAAGCACCGGCCTCGACGAGGCCCTTGCAGAAAGAAATCAGCCCGTCTTTCTTGTCCCACCCCAGGCGCGTCTTCACGCTCACGGGAATCGACACGGCTTGGCAGGTGGCATGGACGAGTTCGGCCGCCAGCTCGGGGCTCTTGATGAGCGCCGCCCCGTGGCAGGACGACACCACCTTCGCCGCCGGGCAGCCCATGTTGATGTCGATGCCGTCGGCTCCCATCTGCTCCACCACCTTGGCCGCCGTCAAAAAGTGATGTGGTTCGTCACCGAAGATCTGAACGATGAACGGCTGCTCGATCGCGGGATTGAACTCCATCATGCCCATCGTTTTGCGAGCGCCGTACGTGATGGCGTCGGTCGAGAGGAACTCGCTGTAGAGAATGGTCTGGGGGCAGATTTTCTTGATGAATTGGCGATACGAGGCATCCGTCACCCCGGCCATCGGGGCCAGCGCGACCATCGGCCGGGGGGCCGAGCTCCAGGAGAAGCCAGATTTTGAGGATCTGTCCAGCGACATCGGACGGGTAGTCTCCTTCCGAAAAGAGGGAAAAACAAGTATACTATAGCGAGAATTCATGTCCCCCTCCCCGCTCAAAGCAGGCATGAGTCGCGTCGCTGTTATTGCCGCCGGCCTCGTCGTCGGAGCCTTAGCCTCCCCGGCCTTCGCTCAAGAGCCGAGCCTCCTCAGTGGCGACATTCAGGGGTGTGATTTCACAACCGGCCAACTCGACGCCACCTGCATCCCGAATTTCATCGGCTACCTCGTGAAGACGATCTTCGGCGTCACCGGCATGATCTTCATGGTGAACGTCATGATCGGCGGCTACCAACTGGCCATCAGCGGCGTGACCGAGGATAAGACGGCCGGCAAGAACCGCATCATCTACTCCGTCATCGGCTTCTTCGCCTGTGCCTGTGCCTTCCTCATCGTCGACTTCGTTGTTTCCGCCCTCATCAACGGATGACCCAGAAGAAGCTCCCCCAGTCGTCGGCCTTCGAATCCTTCCGCATCCTCGGCAAGCGCGCCCAGGAGCTCCTGCAGCGCACGCGTGAAGAGCTGCAGCAGCGACAGAAGGCCATGCAAGAGTCGCCGGCCCAGCCGACAGGTGCTCCGCCCGCCAACGAACCGCGCATGATGGTGGATCTCTCCACCTGGAGCGTCGCCCGCGCCGCCCTGGCTACCGTCGGCGTCGTCGCCCTCACCTGGCTCATCATCCAGGTCCAGGGCGCCATCATCCTGCTCCTGCTCGGCTTCTTCGTCTCGGCCGTCAT
>CAZWNJ010000007.1:37568-47479 GCA_964635215.1 uncultured Candidatus Peribacteria bacterium
CTCCAGCAGTTCGGCCAGAACCTCAGCGCTGCCGCCCAGGGTTCGCTCCAATTCGCCTTTGGCCTGGCCGGCTCCACCTTAAACTTCCTGGCCGAGACCATGCTCGTCCTCGCCCTCGGCGCCTTCATCCAACTGGAGCGCGAGTCCATCCGCCAGTGGGTACGTGGCATCCTGCCGCCCCAGTACCGCGGCTATCTCGACGACAAGTCGCAGGCCATCCACGTGAAAATCGCCCAGTGGGCGCGCGGCCAGGCGATCCTCGGCCTCTGCATCGCCGTCCTCGCCTTCATCGCCCTCTCGATCGTCGGTCTCGACTACGCCGTCACGCTCGCCGTACTAGCCGGCGTCACCGAGTTCATCCCCTACGTCGGTCCGCTCATTGCCGCTGTCCCTGCCATCCTCGTCGCCCTTACCCAGCAAGGTCCCCAGTGGGCCCTGCTCGTCGCCGTTCTCTACTATCTGATCCAGTGGCTCGAGAATAACTTCCTCGTACCGATGGTCATGCAGCGCGCCGTCGGTCTCTCGCCCGTCGCCGTGATGTTCGCCATGCTCGTCGCGGTCAGCTTCCCGAACATCATCCATCCCGTGCTCGGCATTCTCCTCGCTGTTCCTGCCACCACCATCGTCGCTATCTTCCTGGAAGACTTCCGCATCCGTCGCGAACACAAGCACCTCAACCGTTGAGCGACCGCTCAGGGGCGGTGATCACCGGGGACAGAAAGTAAATTCAGTTTTACTTTTTGGCTCACTAGACCACTTCTCGTGGTTCTTGGCACTCAGCGTCAGACAAAAACTCTGCTATTATTCTCTGACGCCATTGACGTCTTATCACTCACCTTAATAGAGTGATAAACGATCCCATTCATCCTATGCACCCGTTCGACCGCTTCACGCCCAACGCCAAGCTCGCCCTGCAGATCGCCGAGCAAGAGGCGAAGACCATGCAGAGCGCCTACATCGGCACCGAGCATCTTCTGCTTGGACTCCTGTCGATCCCGAAGTCGCTTGGCTTCTCGATCTTCACGGGCGCCGGCGTCACGCTCGAGAACGTGCGTATCCTCCTGAAGGCCAGCAAGACCGCAAACATCGAGGGCAAGCATGTGAAGCACGGTCTCTCGGTCTTCCTCCACACCGTCATCGAACAGGCCGTCACCACGGCCCACAAGTTCCGCCACGCCAACGTCGGCACGGAACACCTCCTCTACTCGCTCGTCTCCACCGGTAAGAACGCCGCCACGCTCATCCTCGAGAACATGCAGGTCGAGCCGGAGGATCTGAAGGCCCACGTCGAAGAGATGTTCGGACAGATCAACAACTTCCGTGGCCAGAACCGCAACGTCGAGCAGTCGCTTGAGGCCTTCTTCCAGGGTCTCCAAGGCGCCATCGCCGGCCCCGCCGGCCAGACCGGCGGCAGTCCCGCCGACCCGGAGGGCCTGAAGCGCCGCCGTGAGGGAAACAGCAAGACGCCCGCCCTCGACTACTTCACGGACGACCTCGTCGCCCGCGCCAAGGAGAAGAAGCTCGACCCGATCATCGGCCGCGACACCGAGATCGAGCGCATGATCCACATCCTCTCGCGCAAGACGAAGAACAACCCCGTCATCATCGGTGAGCCCGGAGTCGGCAAGACCGCCATCGTTGAGGGCCTCGCCCAGCGCATCGTGGCCGGCACCGTGCCCGCCCCGCTGCGGGAGAAGCGCGTCCTCATCCTGAACATGGGCTCACTCGTCGCCGGCACAAAGTACCGCGGCGAATTTGAGCAGCGCTTCGAGGACATCATCAAGGAAGCCATGCAGAGCGAGAAGCAGATCATCCTCTTCATCGACGAACTGCACACCGTTGTCGGCGCCGGTGCCGCCGAGGGTTCGCTCGACGCCGCCAACATCCTGAAGCCCGCCCTCTCGCGCAGCTCCATCCAAGTGATCGGCGCCACGACGCTGGACGAGTACCGCACCATCGAGAAGGACCGCGCCCTCGAGCGCCGCTTCCAGACCGTTATGGTCGAGGAGCCGTCCACGGACGACGCCCTCAAGATCCTCAAGGGCATCCGTTCCTCCTTCGAGGAGTTCCACCACCTCACGATCGACGACTCCGCCCTGGCCGCCGCCGTGCAGCTGAGCTCGCGCTACATCACCGAGCGCTACCTGCCCGACAAGGCCATCGACGTCCTCGACGAGGCCGCCGCCGGCAAGAGTCTCTCGCGCACCGACAGCGTCCCCGAGCTCAAGCAGATTGAAACCAAGCTCGAGAAACTGACCCTCAAGCAGCAGGCTGCCGTTCATGACCAGAAGTACCATCAGGCCTTGAAGCTCAAGCAGGAACAGCAGACCCTCAAGGAGAAGCGCGAAGCCCTCATGAAGGCCGCCGACGGCGACGCCCGCTCCCCCATCGCCATCACCGAGGACGACGTCGCTTCCGTCGTCGCCCGCATGACCGGCGTGCCCGTCACCAAGCTCCTCAAGTCCGAAGTGAAGCGCCTGGCAAACATGGAAATGGTCCTCCGCCAGCACGTCATCGGTCAGGACGACGCCATCAAAAAGGTCGCCCGCGCCGTCCGCCGCAGCCGCGTCGGCATCGGTGACAACAAGCGCCCGATCGGCTCGTTCCTCTTCCTCGGCCCCACCGGCGTCGGCAAGACGGAGCTCGTCCGTACCCTCGCCCGCGAGGTCTACGCCAAGGAGGACGCCCTCATCAAGATCGACATGTCGGAGTTCATGGAGCGCCACAACGTCTCGCGTCTGACCGGCACCACCGCCGGCTACGTCGGCTACGAGGAAGGCGGCCAGCTGACCGAACAGGTCCGTCGCAAGCCCTACTCCGTCGTGCTCTTCGACGAAATCGAGAAGGCCCACCCCGAGTTCTTCAATATCCTTCTGCAGATCCTGGAAGACGGCGTCCTCACCGACGGCGCCGGCAAGCAGGTCGACTTCCGCAACACGATCATCGTCATGACGTCGAACATCGGCGCCAAGAAGCTCACCCAGCAAGCCGCCAAGATCGGCTTCAAGGTCGACGATGAAGCCGCCAAGACTGAGGAGCTGGAGTACGCCGCCCGCCGCGACGAGGTGATCGGCGAGCTGAAGGAACACATGCGTCCCGAGTTCCTCAACCGCATCGATCACATCATCGTCTTCAACGCCCTCACCCAGCTCCACATCCAGAAGATCGTGAAGATCCACCTGGAGGACCTGAAGACCCGCCTCAAGGCCCAGGGCTACCAGCTCAAGGTCTCGGCCAAGGCCGTCTCGCAGCTGGCGATCCACGGCTTCGACCCGGAGTATGGCGCCCGTCCGGTCCGTCGCGTGATCCAGGAACGCCTGGAAGACGAGATTGCCGAGCAAATCCTCAAGGGCATGTTCGCGCCCGGCGACACCATCGCCGTAGACGTAGGCGAAGGTGACCGCCTGACCTTCAACCGGGCCGAAAACGCCGTTTTAGCCGAAGAGGAAGAGAGTGAGAAAGTGGCCGCCTGAGCGGCTTCTGCTCGGGTCAGATTTGTGCTATAATGAGGAGAAATATGCCAATCGACCCGGTCAAGATCCCGCAGAACGTCTACATTGAGGACCGCATCGTCGGCCCCCTCACCCTGCGTCAGATCCTCACCGTCGCGCTCGGCGGCGGCGTCAGCTACATCATCTACGTCTCGGCTCAGAAGGCCATGGGCACCGTCGGCATCGTGCCGACGATCGTCATCTGGATCCCAGCCGCCCTCTCCGTCGTCTTCGCCTTCGTGACGATCAATGACCTAAGCCTCCTGCGCCTCCTGCTGCTGACGTTCGAGAGTATGAACAAGCCCAAGACCCGCCTCTTCGAGCCCCGCGTCGGCATCTCGATCAACATCAAGACCGGACCCGAAAAACCCGAGAAGAAAGCCGAACCGGCCCCCGCGCCAAAGACCGCCGACACCTTCAAGACTCTCAGCGTTGTCCTCGATACCACCGCCCCCAAGCCGACCTTGAACGCGGACAACTCCATCCCCGCCCAAACAGGTTCCCTGCCCACCGCCACCCCCGGCGATCCGTCCCACGCCCGCTCTTCACTGCTCTCCAACGCCACTCCCGCTCCCACCGTCTTCCGTGATCTCTCCGCTGCCTCATGACCGAACCTATCGCACCCTCCACCGTTCGACAACGGAAGCGTAAGCCCGGCGCTTCCACGCAGCGCTTCCTGCCCATCGCCGAGATTCGCGGTGACACCGTCGCGCTGAAGAATGGCGGCTTGCGCGCGATCATCGCCGTCGAGGCCTTGAACTTCAACCTCAAGAGCGAAGTCGAACAGCAGGCCATTATCGCCGGCTACGCGTCGTTCGTGAACACGCTCATGTTCCCCCTGCAGATCGTGATGCGGTCGATGAAGACGAACGTCGACGACTACCTGGCGCAGCTGAGCGTGCTGGCCGAGCAGCAGACGAATGAGCGCCTGCGCGAACAGACCGAAGCCTACGTTCGCTTCATTGAACGTATGCTCGATGTGGCCGACATCATGCAGAAGCGATTCTACGTGGTCGTCCCCCTCGATCGCGCCGTGCGTCACAAGACACTCCTTGAACAGTTCTTCGACTGGCTCGCGCCGGACGATACCGCCGCCAAGGCCGCCCAGCGCGCCCGCGAGTTCGCCACCTACAGCAAGCAGCTCACCGAGCGTGTGGACCTGGTCGCGGCCGGTCTCAATAACATCGGTCTGCACACGCGCCGCTTAAACACGCGCGACCTCCTGGAATTGTTCTACCAGATCTACAACCCCAAGACCTCGCAGGAACAGAAAATCCCGCAGGACTTGAGTCCTCTGCACGACGACCAGACGACGCTGTAAGCATTCAGCGCCGTTCCACGAGCGTCTCCGTCGGGAAGCGCACTTTCGCCGCGGCCGCGTGTTTGTCGTCGGCGCTGCGGTAGCCCACCGGGCAGAGGAGGACCGGGAACCACGGTGTATCGCCGAGGGCCAGTTCCTTCTCGACGCCCGCCGGGTCAAACCCTTCCATCGGGCAACTGTCGATCCCCTTCTCCGCGCAGGCTGCCATCAGGAAGCCGATCGCGATGTAGACCTGGCGCGCCGACCACTCGCGGATCGCCTCGGGCGTGCGGCTGCTCACCGAATTGAGCAAGAGATTCTTGAAGCCGGCCAAATCCGCGGGCGTCACGCCGCGCGTGGCGGCCATCGAACGCAGGTACTCATCGATGTACTCCGGTGGAAGATCGCGACGAGCGCACAGGACGATCAAATGCGAAGCATCCGTCACCTGCGACTGGTTCCAAGCATGTGCCTGGATGCGCTGACGCAGACTCGCATCATCAACAACGATGAAATGCCACGGTTGCAGCCCATACGAGGATGGAGCCAAGCGTAACACCTCCAACAGATTGGCCAGATCGGCAGCAGAGAGCTTCTTGGTGGGATCGAATTTCTTGGTGGCGTAGCGCCACTTGAAGGCGGAAATCAGGTCAGACATAGACAGAGGGAAAGAAAACGACCCAGTGTAGCACGTCGGGGCGGGGTAAACGTTGACTCTCAACAGAGAAAGTGTACTATTTGGCCACTTTCCGGACGTCGCTCGTGCAAGGACGCCGGACCCCTTACTTCTTCCCTTGCACCCCTCGTTTCTTATGGCCAAGAACATCCCCGCTGTTGCCGCCGGCCCGATGGCCGAGCTCATGAAATCGTCCCCTGCCGTCTTCCGCGCCGAACCCGGCGAGTTGGTAGAAGGCACGGTCGTTTTCCGCGGCAAGAACAAGATCCTGATCGACCTGCGCGGTGTCGCCACCGGCATCATCTCCGGTCGCGAACTGCGCGATTCCTTCAACACCTTCAAGGACCTCAAGGAAGGTGACATGGTCAGCGCGCTCGTTCTCGAAGAAGAGAGCGATGAAGGTCTCGTCATCATGTCCCTGCGCATGGCCAGCCAGAAGAAGGCCTGGGACCGCTTCCACGACATGGTCGCCGCCGAGCAGACGATGAAGTTCACGGCTCAAGAAGCCAACAAGGGCGGACTCATCGCCAACATCGATGGCATTCGCGCCTTCCTCCCCGTCAGTCAGCTCTCACCCGTCAACTACCCGCGTGTCGGCAGCAGCGACGCCGGCGAGATCATCAACCGCCTCAAGAAGTTCATCGGCCACACCTTCACCGTGAAGATCGTCACGATGGACGAGGAGGCTGGCAAGATCGTCGTCTCCGAGCGCGACGCCATGGCCGAAGAGCGCGCCAAGGCCCTCGAGCACCTGAAGATCGGCGACGTGAAGGACGGTGTGATCAGCGGCATCGTGAAGTTCGGTCTGTTCGTGACATTTGACGGCCTCGAAGGCCTGGTCCACATCTCCGAAATCGCCTGGGGTCATGTGAAGAATCCCTCCGAGCACGCCGAAGTGGGCGACCGCGTGACTGTGAAGGTCATCGGCGTCGACGGCGACAAACTCTCACTCTCCATGAAGCAACTTACGAAAGACCCGTGGGAGGAAGTGGCCGAGCGTTACCCCGTCGGCAAGAAGGTCTCGGGCTCAGTGGTACGCTTCGCCGACTACGGTGCCTTCATCAAACTCGAGAAGGACATCAACGGTCTCGTCCACCTTTCGGAGATTGCCCACCAGAAGGTGAACGACCCGGCTGAAGTTCTGACAATCGGCCAGAAGATCGACGCTCAAGTGATCAACATCGACGTCGACGAGCGTCGTATCGGCCTCTCGATCAAGGCCCTGAAGCCGATCGACAAGGAAACGCTCGCCCTGCTCCAGAAGGAGCGCGAGGCCGAGGAGAAGAAGGCTGCCGGCAACGACGAGGAGGAGGAGTCCCTCAAGAAGGCACTCGAAGAAGGCGGGGAGAAGCCGAAGAAGTCGAAGAAAGCTGCCGAAGCGACGGACGCAGAAGAAAAGCCCAAGAAGGCCGCTAAGACCAAGAAGGCTGAAGACAAGGAGTAAACGAATCACGCCAGAAAAAAGCGGCCCGCTTCGAGAGAAACGGACCGCTTTTTCGTTGGGATCACTTCTTCGGCAACACCTGGTCGCTGACGAGATGCAAATGGAGGTAAAACACCTCTTGCCCGCCGCCGCGGCCGACGTTGAAACTCAGTCGGTAGCCATGAATGCCGTGCTCCTTGGCGAAGGCCTGAGCTTTGAGGATGAGAAGACCGGGAATGTGCGCCGTCTCGGGTGTGACATCGGCGATCGATGCGACAAAGTGCTTCGGAATGAACAGCAGATGAGTGGCTGCCTTGGGCCGAATATCGGTAAAGGCCAGCACTTCGTCGTCCTCATAGACAATATCGGCAGGGATCTCCTTGGCCAGAATTCGGTGGAAAATCGTGCGTTCCTCGGTCATAGACAGGTTGGAAGGACTCCCGCACGATACCATTCGAAAACGGCTCTGGGACTTGATTTTTTGCCCTAAAAGGCGGAAAATAGAGATGTTTGATTAACCACGCTCCAGAACGGGCTGTTAGCACGGAGGCGAACGCAACGAAGGGCACGCTCATCGTGACCCAACCCAAGCACCTGGAGAACATCCTGGCGGCGATTGCTGACGTGGAGAATGCCCCCACCGAATCCCAGGGCGACGCTCGCTCCGGCGACTGGAGTGGCCAGCAGACATCGCAAGCCCAAGGTGACGGCCAAGACGGGCCGACGCCTCGCGACGAGGCAATCGCCGCCCTGCCCGAACCCGTCGTCATGCAACAGAACCTCCAGCGTCATATCGAACAGGAGGTGAAGACGCTCCGCCACGAAGCTGCCCGCCTGACGCGGGCCACGGACGCCGGCGCCGCCTTCGAACTCACCAAGCTCTACGCCAAGATCCGCCGCATGAACCGGCTCTTCTCCGAGCTTGTCGATGCCTCCGTTGACGTCGTCAAACGGCTCTTCATCCGTGTCTTCGTCGACCGCCAGGCCATCCTGTAAGCCCGCTTACTCTTCGGTCTTCTCAGCGTGATGGGCGTGCTTTTCGTGGTGCTTCTCGTGATGAGCGTGGTGCTTGCCGTGGTGGTGTGGCTTCTCCTCGTCTTCGTCGTCCTCCTGCGACTCGCGGCGCTGCTCTAGGAAGGCCGTCACGAAGTGCATGCCGTGCTCCAGCCACGAGAGCGGCTGAATGACGGTGGTCTCCAGGTGGTCGCTGACGTTCACAGCCTTGCGCACGATCTTCCGCAGGTCCACGAGGATGAGGATTGTGTGGTAGAGCGCGACGATGAGCATGACGCCCACGGCGGCGTAGGTGAAGGCAATGAGCTGAGTCGTGGAGATTTCCATGGGCGGGCGCGGGAGTGCGCTAGACTGTTTGTAGCACATGAAGCGACTCCTGCGCCAATTCCTGGCCTTGCCGAGGTTCGCCGGTCTCGGTCTCGTCTGGATCTACCAGCACACCCTTTCGCCGGACCACGGCCCCCTCTCGGTCCTGTTCCCCTACGGCGTCTGCCCACAGCACCCCACTTGCTCGGAGTACGCGAAAGAGCGCCTGCGCCGGGACGGACTGATCAGGGGCGGGGCGGCGGCCGTGCGCCGAATACTCAGTTGCCACCCCTGGAAAACACCCGATCCCAAACGGTTACTGGAGCTTTAAGCGACAGAGATTTTGCCCTATCCTGGGCCGGTCGTTCACAACGCGGGTATCGTATAATGGCTATTACCCCAGTTTTCCAAACTGGTGAAGCGGGTTCGATTCCCGCTACCCGCTCCACGACCGAAGTGAGTGGAGCTAGGTTCCAAGCTCTAAACCAAGGAGCGCGTTAAGCATACGACGCAGTTTTTGGCTTGGAGGGCAGCCCCTATGGGGATACCCGCTCCAACATCTGCTAACATTTCTTCGTGCAAAAAATTATCCTCATCAGTGGGTTCGGCGGATCGGGAAAGAGCACTTGCGCAAATCTTCTATGGGAACACTTCGATAATGTTGCCATTGCTGAGGCGGATCATCTCTTTCGCATTAAACCGTTTGAAATGCAGACAGAAGAAGGGCGTGGCCTAATCGGAAGGATTAAGCTCGGCAACAGCCTTGCTGTCTTGCAGACATTCATCACTGAGGGACTGGAGAACATCATCGTTGAAGGACTCGTTTGGAGTCAGGCCGAACTTGATGCTGCGGCAGCCCTAGCGAAGAAGCACGGCTGTGAAACATGGTGTTTTTGGCTGAAAACAAACAAGCAAGTTCGTCATCAGCGAGCCATCAAGCGCGCCCGAGATGGAGCCGACAACGCCGAATTCCTTGAATTGATTGAGAAGAAGATCGTTGATCCCACACCCTTATTGCTTCCAGGCGGGCATTATCACGAAATTAAGACAGATACTCTCGAACCTAAAGATGTGGTCCAAGAAATTCTGCGACTGCTTGGTTCCGGATAAGCTCCCATAAGGAGCTCCACGAACGAAGTGCGTGGGGCTTCCAATCTCCACATCACACCACACTCTCCCATCGGAATGTCATTGATACTGTACATGGAAGGGGTATCATTCACGGTTACCCGCGCCCTGCACGGGCCTTCGTCCCCTTCCCGCCCCACTTATGGTCGTCATCACTCCGATCACCATCAAGACGGTCGTCGACGCGCCGATTGGGAAGGTGTGGGACTACTGGACGAACCCCAAGCACATCACCAAGTGGAACTACGCCTCACCGACTTGGCATTCGCCGCGCGCCACCAATGACCTGCGGGTTGGGGGCGTCTTCACCGCACGCATGGAAGCTAAAGACGGCAGCAGGGGCTTTGACTTCAGTGGCCGGTACACAGAGGTGGTGCCGCTCGTGAGGATCGCCTACGTCATGGAAGACGGCCGCGCGGTAACGGTTGATTTCCAGCAGCGCGGCGATGAAACACAGGTGACCGAGACATTCGACCCCGAAACGGAGAATCCGCTGGAGATGCAACGCCAGGGCTGGCAGTCGATCCTCACGCACTTCAAGATCTACACGGAGAACCGCTGAGCGGTGCTCAC
>CAZWNJ010000007.1:47579-50241 GCA_964635215.1 uncultured Candidatus Peribacteria bacterium
GAAGTTGGGCAACCAGGTGCTCGATGACGGACTCGCGCGTGGCCATGACGAAAGTGTACCCCGGAACCCGCTTGCGCGCCGGCCTAGCGGCGCTAGCATGGCGCGCCATGCATCACCCCCCGCTCACCATTCAGGAACTCGACGAATCGACGCTCGACCACGAGTTCTTCACTACCCTCGGCCATCTCAAAACGGTTAACCTGACCATTGAGGCCGCCTGCAATATTCTGCGCAAGCGCATCGCCCAGGGCATCCGTACCTACGTCGCCCGTCAGGAACACCTCACCGTCGGCACGGCGTCGCTCCTCGTCGAACAGAAGTTCATCCACAGCGGCGGACTGGTAGGCCACATCGAAGACGTCGCCACGCGCGAAGGCTACGAGGGCCGCGGCATCGGCAAGCGCCTGGTCGTACACGCCGCCACCGAAGCCTGGCGGCTCGGTTGCTACAAAGTCATCCTCGACTGCAGCAAAGAGAACCTGCCGTTCTACGAGCGCTGTGGTTTCCGCCCGCACGAAATCGAAATGCGCATCGATCGTCCGGAGGACATACAACAGTGGTCCGACCAATTACTTGGCGGGCTGACGAGTTGACCAGTACTCCTCGGCTTCGCGCTCAAGTTTTGCCAGACGCACGTAGTAATCGGGGTATTCCCGCAGGTGCGCCCAGGCGATTTTTCCGGTTACGAGCGGATCGTCATTCGTGACGTTCGTGACGGCGTCGCGCGTGCCGTGCTCGTACTCCACTTCCATGCCGATACGGAAGTCTTCCAGCGAGTAGGCTGCGTCCTCCCACGTGATCCCGAGAGACTGGGCCACCGCGGCCGCCTCTTCGTTCGTAACGGATTTCTTCATGAGCCGAGCCTACGCTATTTCTCGGCGCTGGAGAGGCGAGAAGAGCATAGAATGACGAATCGGACACACGAAAATTAGCGACACTCTTTGCCGTCGGGCGTGCATTCCTGGACCGGCTTTTCGGAGACTTTGCCAAAGCCGCAGTGCTGCGGTGCCGAATCCGGAACCATCGTGCCGTCCAGAGCCTTGGCAACGCCGCCGCGGCTGGCGTGGTAGTGGTCGTCCGGACACGTGCCCGGACCCTCCACCTGCACTTCCGAAAGCGGGATCTTGTGACCGTCGACGTCGATGACTTTCACCCACGCCCGTTCCTTCACCTCGCGGATGTCATTTAGGACGCTCTGATCATTTTCTTCAATCCATTGCTGTAAAAAGCCCGCCTTCACTTGCACGTGGATGGCGTCGGATTTGTCACCACCGAGGTAGGGATAACCAATGAGGTTGCCGTCGGAATCGAGCTGGTAAGTGTCGGTGCCAGAAGGTGAGAGCGGATCGTGGATCTGCAACGACGTCAGCTGGCCGTCGCGGACGACATTCACGACCGTCACCATGTGACCACCGACGATGTGCACCTTGCCGTCCGTGCCCAGGTAGGAGGATTGGATGCGGATTTCGGCCGCGCCGCCGGCCGTCATCGTATCGTCGATGCGGTCGACGATGTGCCCCGGATCGCCCGTCACAGTCTCGCTCGTGATCGGCAGATTCAGCTTCTGGGCCACGGCCTCTTTGCCGGGCGAGAAGTCTCCAACAAGCACGCCGTTCTGGCTCGTCCAACCCATCTGACCCTTGAGCAGATCGATGAGCTCCTGGGGGTCGCGCGGGATGGCATCGATGCGATTATGGTCGCCGGCCAAGCGAATGATGGAGTTGGCCGCGCTCGTCGGCGCGCACTCGTCTTTGCGCTGGGGCAGGTCCGGCGTATCGGAATGGAACGTGTTTGGCACGCCTTCGGGCTTGGGCTGGCGGACGACGGTCTGACCGGCCTTCATCGACTCGGTCGGGTTGGTGACCGAACTCAAATCCAGGAGATCTCCGATCACCTGATGCTCTATCGGCGCCGACACCGTCACCTGTTCCATCTCGTCCGTCGCTGCAAACGATGTGATCGGAGTTTGACCAAGTAGTACCATCACCGGCAGTGACGTGGTTGAGGGATTCTTGAGGGCAAAGGCAAAGTTATCCGACCAGTCGGGACGTGTGTACGCCGGCATGTTCTTCACCACCCACTCATCCGCCTCGTAGCTGCCATTCGTATTAGCATCGACCGCGGCGTTCAAGAGAAGCGAATCGTCACTCTCGCGCCGGATGGCAATCGAGAGCATCGCCCGGCCGGTCGGCTGACCGGCAGAGGCATCGATCGAGGTGATCGTCACAGCCCCGCCGAGGACGCCGCCACTCGGGGCAAGCAGCATAATACCAACCACTAGAACAACGACGAGTACCGCCGTCAGCAGGAGCTTTTTCATGTCTCAATCATAGGGATCGATGAAACAGCCGCGCAATTGTGTGCATTGTCGCAGCCGGATCTCCTCGCCGCCACTATGGCATTAATACAACAAATGCGGTATAATAATGTAAATGCAGACACAAAATATTCTTCACTTGGCGTCGTAGCGCTCATGTTTATGGGCACGCTCGTTTTGAGCATGCAGGCCGCTCCCGACCAGAGACTTCTGGGCGCCGCCGTCAATCACGGGACGACGACGGTGTGTCACGATGCCAATGGTGCAAACCCCGTCACAATGGACGTACCAAATCAGTCGCTCAATTCACACATCAATCACGGCGACACGCTGGGTGCCTGCCCC
>CAZWNJ010000008.1:0-14681 GCA_964635215.1 uncultured Candidatus Peribacteria bacterium
ATGTGGGGATGTATACGAAAAGTGTTCGATCTTGGCTTGGGGATGAGGAGGGGGGGGAAGACACAAAAACGCCCAGTAGCCGTAGAGCTAACTGGGCGTGAGGGCTTCTGCGTGTCAGTGCGCTTACCGAGAGCTGTACCACGAGCCGGTGTGCACCCCGCCGTACCGACCGGTGTAGGTATACGTATGCCAACCGTTGCCCGACGGACTCGATACCCAGGTCCTCGTGAGGCCGGCACGACCGGTGTATGAGGCAGAATACGCAGACGCCACCGGCATGGACGCAAAGAAGAGAGCTCCGGAGAGCGCGATCGACGTGAAGAGTCTCGTCATAGAGAGAGTGGGAAGTGTCCGACTATTCTATCAACTTCTGCTGATTTGTACAGTTTTCTAGACACTTCACTGGACGCCCGGCACTGGGAACGGCTGGCAGAACTCCGTCACCTGGGCGTGGAGCGCTTTCAAGGCGGCTTCATCCCCTCGTTTGGCGATCGCCTCGCAGATGAATCCGGCGAGCGTCTTCATCTCGCCCTCCTTCATGCCGCGCGTCGTGATGGCCGGCGTACCGATGCGCAGACCGCTTGGTTTATAGGGCGGCAACGGATCATCCGGGATCGTGCTCTTGCTGGCGGTGATGCCGACGAGATCGAGGACTTTGTCCGACTCCGAACCGTCGATCCCCCACGACTTCATGCAGTCGACGACCATCAAGTGGTTGTCGGTACCGCCCGTCACGAGACTGCACCCCTTCTCCATGAGCGACTCGGCGAGCGTCTTGGCGTTGGTGATGACCTGCTTGGCGTACGTCTGGAATGACGGTTGGCCAGCCTCGAGCAGGGCGACGGCAATGGCCGCCGTCTGGTGCATGTGCGGGCCACCCTGGAAGCCGGGGAAGACGCTACGGTCGATGAGCGTCGGTAAGTTCACGATCGTTTTCTCGGGGGCCTTGAGGGGATTTCCCACCGTGCCCTTGCTCAGGATCATGGCACCGCGCGGGCCACGCAGGGTCTTATGAGTCGTCGTCGTCATGATGTGAAACCCATCATCGAAGGGATTACGCAGTGCTTTACCGGCGATGAGACCGGCGATGTGGGCCATATCGGCCATGGCCACTGCGCCCACCTCGTCAGCAATGGACTTGATGGCAGCGAAATCGAGCTGGCGCGGGTAGGCCGAAAAGCCGGCGAGGATGATCTTCGGCCGTTCCTTCTTGGCCGTTTCGCGAAGCTGGTCGTAATCGATGCGACCCGTCGCGACGTCGGCAATGCCGTAGCGAACGAACTTGTAGAGTTTGCTCATGTACGTCACCGGGCTGCCATGCGTCAGGTGGCCGCCGTGGCTCAGGTCCATGCCGAGAACGGTGTCCCCGGGCTCCAGCCAGGCGAAGTACGTCGCAATGTTGGCGGCGGCGCCGGAAAGTGGCTGGACATTGGCATGGTCAGACCCAAAGAGCGCCTTGGCCCGATCGATGGCCAGCTGCTCCACCTGGTCGGTGAATTCCTGGCCAGCGTAGTAGCGGCGGCCCGGGTAGCCCTCGGAATACTTGTTGGTGAAGATCGTCCCGAGCGCCTCGAGCACCGCCTCAGACACGTAGTTCTCAGACGCGATCAACTCGACTCCATCGCGCTGGCGGCGCATCTCGCCCATCAGGGCGGCGAACACGGCCGGATCGGTTTTCTGGAGGTGCGGGAAAGACATGGACCAAAGCCTAGCGGAGGATGACGGCGAGTGAAACTCGTGTGATATCCTCACCCCATGGCTGATCCCAATATCTCGCAAAAGGACCCCTACTTCGTCGCCGTAAAACTATTCCTGGAAAGGGAGGGGAAGTTTTTTATCTTCAAGGATAAATTTGGCGATTGGGATCTGCCCGGTGGCCGTATCAAAAAACACGAATTTGAGACGCCGTTTGGCGCCATTATTCAACGAAAAATGAACGAAGAAGTAGGCGAAGGAGTGCACTACGACGTCGATGAACGACCGCTCGTTCTCATGCGCCACGAACGGGTGGAGGCCTCGCCAGGCAATCCCACTGTTCACATTCTCGGCATCGGCTACCGTGCCCAATGGAAGAGCGGAGAGCCGCAATTGTCAGAGGCGCACACCGAAATGCGGTGGGTGGATCTAGCCACGTATCAGCCCGAAGAGCATTTCACAGGCGGTTGGCTGCGGGGTGTGCAGGAATACCTTGCTCTGGTGCGCCAAAAGTAACCCGCTCAGAGCTTGGCGCCGGCCTTACTCAGAGCCTGCTGCACGGCTTTGTCGAGGGTGTTTAGGTCCTCGATCAGCACTTTCTGATCGTTCACGAAGAACGTCGGTGTGGAATCGACACCCTTGCCGAGACCCTCCTTGTAGTCAGCATCGACGACGCCGGCCTTGATACCCGAACGCAGACAACGGTCGAAGATGTCCGGATCGAGGTTGAAGTGCTTGGCCCACTCGAGGAACGGACGCTGATCGAGACCGTCTTGGTTCTCGTACACGTAGAAAATGTACTCCCAATATTTACCTTGATCTGAAGCGCACTCGGCAGCTTGGGCAGCTTCGTAGGCATAGCGGTGTGCGGTCTGGATCGGGAAGTGCTTGAAGTCGAGACGGATCTGCTTGCCGTATTTGGCAATGAGCGGCTTCACCACCTGTTCCTCGACAACCTTACAGGCCGGACATTCCAGATCGGCATACTCCGTCACCACTACCCCGGCATTCTCGGCCGTCTGAGGATTAGGGATCTTGGAAGACTTCGCCGAGATGCCAGTCGTATCGACGCAGGCAGTCAGCAGCAGAACGGCGAGAAGAGGAAGGACGCGGCGCATAGTGAAGCCATTCTCTAATAATCACAACGCAAAGGCAAGTAGGCATGCCTGAACCGCGCCGTCCTGCTACCCTGGGAGCGAATGTCGCTCTACCGCACGTACCGGCCGAAAGTCCTGGCTGATGTCATTGGCCAGGATCACATCGTCACGACGTTGGAACGAGCGCTGGCTGAAGACCGCCTGTCGCATGCCTACCTCTTTTCTGGTCCGCGTGGCACAGGGAAGACGTCCGTCGCTCGCATTGTCGCGCGTGTCCTTCTGACGCACAAAGCTGCCCCCGATCTGGCCGCCCAGATTCTGAAGGGCATCGACGACGGCAATCTGGTTGATCTCATTGAGATCGACGCCGCCAGCAACCGCCGCATCGACGACGTCCGCGCCCTGCTTGAAGGCATCCAATTTCCACCCGTGGCCGCGGCCGCCAAGGTCTACATCATCGACGAAGTCCACATGCTCACGAAAGAGGCGTTCAACGCCCTACTGAAGACGCTCGAGGAACCGCCGCCATACGCGTACTTCATTCTGGCGACGACCGAGCTGCACAAAGTCCCGCTCACCATTCAGTCGCGCTGCCAGCGCTTCCAGTTCCGCCAGATCCGTGAGGAGGACATCATCCGCCGGCTGCAGGCCGTTGCTGATCTGGAGCACATCACCGTTGAACGTCCGGCCTTGCGTGCCATCGCCCACGCCGCCCGCGGCGGCATGCGTGACGCCCTCGCTCTACTGGATCAATTGCGTTCACTCGAACACATTCGCCCCGAAGACATCGCCGAACGCATCGGCGAGAGTGGCTTCGCCCAGGCTGAGGCCCTGCTGGCCGCCCTAGATGCCGGCGACGGCGCTACCGTCCTGGCCATCACGACCGAGCTCGACCAGCTGGCCGTCCCACCCGAAAATATCCTGCGCTTAATGCTCGACCAATTGCGCGCCCGCTTACCCGACGTCCTCCAGGACCCGGTAGCAGCCGGACTCCTCGTTGCCCGCCTGGATGCGATCCTGTCGTGCCTGCGCGAACTGCGCACCTCGCCCGTGCCGAACATCGCCCTCGAAGCTGGACTGCTCCGCGCCGCGGGTCTGGGCGTTGCGCCGTCCCCCACCCCCGCAGCACCCAAACCAGCGTCGCAGGCTCCCGCGCCCGCCATTCCAAAAGAACGTCCCACTCCGAAGGTCACCGTTCCAGAGCCAGCCCCCGTCGCCAAAGAGCCGACTGAGACCCCCACCCCCGCCGCCACCATCGAGGCAACTGCTCTCACGCTCGAATCACTGAAGGCCGCCTGGCCGACGATCAGCACAAAGGCCGAACCGTCATCGGTCCGCATGTCGCTCAAGGACGGACGCCTTACCGGGCTCGACGGCAACGCTGTCACACTCACCTTCAGCTCCAACTTTCACCGCGACAAAGTCGCGGCCACAGAGGCCAGCCGCGCCGTGGAAGCGCTGCTCCAGCAAACCTTCCACACGCCGGTCCGACTGCAGTGCGTCGTCGACGGCTCCACGACCGGCCTAACGGATCGCGAGATCGTGAACGTTGCCGCGATGGCGGCCGAGATCTTCTAAGTCAAAATCACTGTCCGGCCGCCAGCTGAGCGAAGCTGACGAGACGCTTGAGGACTGTGTCGTAGAGCACAACGGTGCGTAGTTTGCCCGTAGTGTCCGTATACTCCGGAATAGACACAACCTGTGTACCGAAAGGGGTCGGCAGCGTACCGAGATCAAGCGCGGAATCATCCGGGAATGTCACATCGCGCGGATCAACAGCCGTCGTCAGGTAGACGTGAACATCAGCACCGGGTGCTATAAAGAAATCCGGGCTAAAGAACAGCCCTGTCGGCAGGAGGACGACATGTCCAGACGTATCATCCTCACCGGGGACGAACGTGCCACCCCAACCGGCCTGCATGCTCGCCTGGGCATCCTGAGACGCACGCAGCGCGGAGCGTTTAGCGGATTCGAGAGCCGTGGCCAGGGCGCCGGAACTGAAGTGGCCGCCGATCTGGAGGTTGGTGAGATGTTGGGCGAGGAGCGACTGCTCGGCGTAGACGTAGAGCGGGTTCACATCGAGCGCGGCGCGATTTGGCCAGGTGGCAACCGAGGCGCCGCTGCAGGCGGCGAGGGCCAGGGAGCCAATCAGAGCCAAGGACAAGGTGGAAGTACGCATAGGCCAGAAGGATAGGGATGGGTCAGCGACGGTCAAGATCGTTCGGCCGCTCCTTGGCGAAGCGGGCGCCATGCCTCTCGAGGACTCCGAGCTGATGTTTGAGCCAAGGATGGAGCTTGGTCGCCTCGGCCTGGCGAGTGGCGGAAATCGTCTCGCCGGCGGCGGCCAACACGAGACTGGCATCGTCATCTTCTTCCAACTCCGTCACTGTCTCGACGAGCGTCGGGGCTTTGATGGCATCGACCTGCACAACACGCCGCTTCGGGGGTTCGGGGCGATCCTCCTGACGATCGTCAACAGTCGACGCCGGTTCTTCTTGTTTCTCCTGGACGGCCGCTTTTGCCACGCGTTTCTTTTCGATTGCCGCCTCGGCGAGGGCACGCTCTCCATCCTCCTCTTCGCGCTGGCGACGCTCCTCTTCCTCTCGCTCGCGTTTTTCTCGAATCACGCGCTGGTGAGCCAGTTCCTCGGCCAACACCTTCTCCTTGGAACGATCGGACTTGGCCTCGACTGGACCCGACTTGGCGGGCATCTTCTCCGCTTCGGCGCGGTGTTCGACGAGCGCCGCGAATGACGAGAAATGATCGACACCAGCCTCTAGAGCCGCACCGTACGCGGTCGACAGCGATGTATGTCCCAGCGTCTTGAGTGACGTCTGTAGGGCAGCCTTCGCTTCCGTCACTGCTTCTTCCTTGAGAGCGCGCACCTCCAACTCGTCGGCCGCATGAAGAAGTTCGACGACGGCCTTATGGGCCGGATCAAGGCGGCGTAGCGTCTCGATGTGGATTTTGGCACCGCTCCAATCCTCAAGTGACAGCGCGAGGCGGGCAGATTTCTCTGCCTGTTCGGCCAGGCGGGCCTCGGCCTCCTCGCGGTTGCGGGCGGCCACGGCACTGCGAGCTGCCGACTCGGCCGACTGGATGTACGCCGCTCGCGCTTCGGGCGACAGTGCAAGGAAAGATGCAACGCTTCGCCGTGCGAAGGCTGCAGGCATGTTCGCACCCGCGCGATCGAGCGCCTGCTCGGCTCGATCATAGTCCTGACGCAAGCGGTCGCAGCGGTTCAGGAACGGCACGATCGTCGCGCGGTGGAACTCCTCAACGTCCCGCGCAGATTCAGCCCCACGAAAGGCGCGCCCAAGGAATGCATACGCTTCAGTCAGACTGATCGACGCCTTCTCACCGCTGGCGTAGCGAACAAGGAAGCCACGCAGTTCGCCATGCGCCGTCCTGAGTTCAGCCGAGAGACTACGGATATCCTCACGAAGCGAGGCGATGAGAGTACGGCGACTCGAGAGCGGACGCGCCAGGAACAGCGCGTCATCTTGAACAGCGCGGGCGGAAGACAAATGCTCGGCCTCGGGCTCGCGCAGAAGCAAGTCACGCTCCAGACGCAGTGCGATGGCCTGGTCGATCTCATGCGGTAGGACCTGTTCGATCTGATACTCCTTATGCTTGTAGTCGTAGCTAGGACTGCGGAAGAACGACTCCCACTCGTGCATATCCGAGACGCTGATGGACCCAATCCCCCGCTGCAATTCGCGGTGTAGTCGCGAGTAGAGAATACGAGCGGAGGCCAAGTGCTCGGTGAAGAGCATGCGCACGAAGCTTTCCCAACCCGACACGTCGTTCTCATCTTCAGAGATATGGTGTAGGCCCGAGAGCAGCGACGCTGTCTCGGCCTCACCGGCGACACCAAGCTGGCCGAAGGAGATGCTGACGTAGCGTGTGACATTGCTCTTGATCCGCTGGATGCGACGCTGGAGTTGGCGCTCGCGGAGCTTCTCGGCGCGCTGCTCACGCGCCTCTTCGCGCTCCTCAATCTCTGCCAATAACTCCTCACGATCGTCGTGTTCAGGCTCCATGTCGTCCAGATCGGCCGTCGCTTGGCGGGGGTTCACCATGGGCCTCTGAGCATAGCAGATAACGGAAGATCCGAAGTCGACTTGAGGGAAGCGCGATCCCCCCTCTATCCTGCCCCCATGATCCTCTCGGATAAGGACATCAAAGAAGCCATTCGCAGCGGCCGCGTGAAGATCGACTGCGACCAGACGCTGGAGCAGCTGCACATCGCCGCCTCCAGCCTGGACCTGCGCCTGGGCAACACCTTCAAGCTCTACGAGCACAGTCGTTTTGCGGTCCTGGACCCAATGAAACCCGAAACCTTCGCCGGCAACATGCGTGCCATCACCGTGCCCCCAGGGGAGGCGTTCATCGTCCAACCTGGCGAATTCGTCCTCGGCGTCACCTGCGAGACGATCACCGTCCCCGACGACCTCGTCGTCCGCGTCGAAGGCCGCAGTTCACTCGGACGCCTCGGCATCATCGTCCACTCCACCGCTGGCTTCGTGGATCCGGGCTTCTCCGGCACGATCACACTTGAAATCAGCAATTTGAACCGCATGCCCGTCGCTCTCTATCCCGGCATGCGCATCTGCCAACTCGCCTTCGAGAAGATGACGAGTCCCGCCGAGACGCCCTACAACAAGAAGGTCGGCAGCAAGTACCAGGGTCAAGTCCTCCCCGAAGAGAGTCGCTTGGCCGCCGACATGGAGTTCATGAAGAAAACACCCGCCTAAAAATACTGCCCACTCTCGCGAGTGGGCAGCGGGGCATCAGTAGCGGTCTTCGACCGTGAGCCATGTGTCGTCAATGTCAAAATCGTCGTCGGACATGACCATCCTTGGATGAGCCTTCTGTCGCTCCTTCTGGTAGGCGGGATAGGCGTGCTCTTCGAGCAAACGCCAGCAGCATCGACTGAGTGGATGGGCGGTTTCCACATGGAAAACCGTATCCGACGCTGGGACCGGCAGAGGTCTGCCGCAGTGGCCGCAGAAAGCGTTCTTCAGAGGGTTCTTCACTGCGCAGGCGGCACAGGACGTCATCCGCTTACGCGAGGGGGCGACGAGAAAAAGTCCACTACGCCGCCGTATAATTCGAAACCCTTTCACAATCAGCGAACAGTCCAGAATAAAATCGCAGTACGCCACTAGCGGCTCGTGTTCGGGCAAGGCAAGCGTGACGCGCGTTTCGGTAATGCTGAACATTGCCAGGTCTCCTGCTGAACGAGGAACGGAGATGGGAAAGGAACTATTGGTAAAATAGCATTGTTATTTAATATGTCAATTAGCCGCAATAGGACGCATGAAAAACTTGCGGCAACGCCTCCGTCTTCTTGCTACACTGCGCCGCACCGGCACGTTTACATATTCTTGGACGATTAGCTCAGCTGGTTAGAGCGTTCGATTCACATTCGAAAGGTCACTGGTTCGAATCCAGTATCGTCCACCATCCTTGTCCGCATCGTGATGCCATTGATCTGTTGTGATCGTCACATGCGCAGTTCATCAATGAACATATGAATGCATCGGAAGGACCATCGCTGCCAGAAGGATCTGAACAAGCGGCTACTCATGAGACCATACGACTGCTGCCCGCTACGCGCATCAGGCTACATGCCGCGATTGATGAAGCGTTTGCAGAGCTAGACGAAGGCGCAGATGTGCATGAACTGCGACAAATATTGAATGAAAAAATTGAAAAGATCCTTACTGAAACAGATGACCGCGTCGTACTAGAGGCTATCGCGAGAATGCGAGAGCGACTTGCCCACTCAACACATGTCGCAAACCTCCAGTCGGTCGATCTTCAATTTTCCGATGATGTGCTCGCTCAATTGGTCGAGATTGACGGAAATTACCGTCTCAGAGGGGAAAGAGTTCGATTGGCCGTTCTCGGGGCTTTATTGGAAGCAACCGAACCTCAAACTCCGGAATCCCTCAGTCAACGCACTGGGTATGCCAGCGGAAGGATGGCGAATGTGATTGGCTCTCTAAACCGCGTACTACGAAAAGAGACCAACTGGAGAATCAACGGCAGATCAACAACTGGCTGGACCATTGAAAGAGGCTGAGCAATGCAGCATCTGGAAATCACTCATTCCTAGCGTCGGAGAGCCAAAGAAAAGGGACCACCGTATGGTGATCCCCGCGTCTGCTTCATGGGACGCCTCATGGCGCCATTGCTAACCGAGTTTCTTCTGCTTCATCTCCCGTCGCTCCTCTCGCCAGTCGTCGATACGACCCTTGGCACAGAGCAAGCAGATGGTCACGACCGGCCAGAGAGCCAACACCCCCAGTGCCGCAAGCCAGTCGCCGCTGCACCAGGTCCCGATCCCGGTCCCGATCCAGAAGCTGACCATCCAGGCGACGAACGGTAATGTCCGGAAGCCGTTTTCGAGCAGCAGCACGACCATGTCCACCGCACCCTCGACCGCGCTGCTCTCGGGATCGATGCCGGCCCAACGGATGAGTCGCTTCGCGATGACCCAGCTCACCATGCCGATCGCGCCGAGCGCGAGCGAGAGCAGCCACCACGTCAGGAACTCCGCGCCCCAGTACCCCGCCGCGACGCCGGCGATCACACCGAGCGCCGAACAGGCCACCAAGCATCCACCGAGCCACCAATCGTCTTTCGACACAGTCCACTCTCCAAGCAAAAGCCTCGTTGTGTGAAGAAACAGCGAGATGATAATAAAATTAATTTGTATTTCGTCAATTACTCAAGCGGTGAAAGCCCAGCGTAACACTCAATCCCCACCCTGAATCGTCACGGTGGCGGTGGGCTGAGGGCTATCCTTCAATGGCGGTCGAGAATCCGCCACCTCTTCAAGGGCACGCATGAAAGCGACGAGCACGTGATGCGAATAACGGCGTGTCTGCGCGTCCTCCGCCAGGCGCATGCGCATATCAACGATCGACGGCTCCTTACTGGTCTCAGTGGTGCTCATGGCGCCAGCATACCCCTCTTACAAACAATTACGACGCTGCATCAGCGTCAAACATGAGCCGTCATCGGATTCCAGATCGGTGAAAATGCACATCGTCCCCCTGGGGCAAGACTTCATCTGGCGGGTGCAATCAGCAACCGCCTCGCAGTTGCCATCGAAGACCGCGGCGAGAGAGGAGGAGGACGAAGGGCGACTACTGCTGTGCTTATTCGGAATCGGAATGTCGGACTTCTTACCGGTGGATGGCCGTTTCGGGCTACGCGACGAATCCGATTGTCCAGTTTGCGTCTGATCGTGCAGAGGTGGCGGAAGCAGCGGGGCGTTCGTCTCATCAAATGTCGGTGAAACCGTGGCGCTGCAGGCCGCGAGCATGAGGAGACTGGCCGTTGCTGCGATGAGACGCAGGGAACGCATGGGCAAAACGCTACGCGTCGCAAAATCGTAGAACAAGCGACAAATGCCGACTTCTTGGGTCTCTTACGCAATCCAAAGGCATTTTTGACCTGACCCCAGAAATTGACAATAGTATAATAATATGATTTATTATCATAGCGCTGATTCCCAGCGTTTCGAACCATTCACATCGTTGGCTCTGAGAAAGAGACGAGTGAAATAACCCCAAGGAGAACGTGTCATGTCGGAGAAGAAGAAAACTCGCGGCGTGTTCGCCGCCTTCGTGAGCAACATGGTCCCGCACATGAAGCCCGGGTACCAGCTCCTGAGCGAGCGGATGGACAACAAGGGCTGGAACCTGCTGGGTGGCCGCGTGGAGGACGGCGAGAGCGACGAGGTGGCCCTGCGCCGAGAGTGCCGCGAGGAAGGCCACATCGAAATTCAGATCCTGTGCATGCTCGGCGAACCCCTCATCTTCGGCGACGACACGGCCGTGTGCTACCTGTGCAAGATCGCCAGCGGCCAACTGCAACTCAGCCCCGAGGCGAAGTGTCACCGCTGGTGCAGCGCCGAGGAGGTCCGTCAGGGTTTCTGGGTGAAGACGCACAAGGAGCACATGGACGGCGTCTCGATGACGTGCGGTACGACCAATGAGCCACTCCAGATCGTCGGTCCGAAGGACAAGCTCGGCCGCACCGGTCGCTTCGTGTGGGACGCGTTCAGCATCATGCAATCCCCCGTGGAAGAACCGAATCCCAACACCATCTACCCGGGTCTCATCGTGAGCGACGACAAGCTGCACCTCATCGATACCGGCAGCACCATCCTGAAGAAGTACCGCCGCCTCGATCCCTACGGCAAGGACGGTCTGATGCAGTTGCCGTCCTGAAGAACATTCTCAGAGTCCCGCGAACCCCAACCCCCCTCGCCGCACCGGCGAGGGTTTTTTTGGCGTCTGCCTGAGGAAAAAAGTGACGCGAATAGTTGACACATTGTGAAAATCCTCTTCAATCACGCGCATGAACGATTTCCCGCATTGTTCTGTCGTTCATTCACACAGTCGGACAACTGGGACACGCGTCGTGCCCAACTGATGCGTGGTCGACTCAAACCCTGAACAAACAACGGAGGTTTTCCATGGTCCACAACATTCGCGTCCTGCTCGGAATGCAGCTCTGTCTCGGCATGCAGTTCTTCCTGCCCGTGTTCTATCTGTTTCTGAGGGAGAACAACCTGAGCTGGAAGGAGGTGTTCGTCCTCGAAGGGATCTTCACCTTCTCGATCATGATCTTCCAGCTCCCGGCCGGCATCGCCGCCGACCGCTACGGATGCAAACCTGTGCTTGTGACGAGTTTCGTCGCTGGCGCCATCAGCATGACGATCTTCGGCAGCAGTCACTGCTTCGCGTGGTTTGTCGTCGGCGAAATTCTCCTCGGTCTGCTCGTGGCTTGCCAGAGCGCCGGGATGGAATCGATCGCCTACGCCAGCCTGCTCGAAGCCGACCGCGCGCCGGAGTTCCGCCGCACGCTGGGCAACCTGATGTGCGTGTCGCTCGGGGGCTTAAGCCTGACTGGCATCCTCGGCGGTCTCGCCGCCATGATCAGCCTGCGTTTGACCCTCTGGCTGACGGCGCCGGCTTTCGCGCTTGGGGCGCTTCTGGCCCTGAGTCTCCGCGAACCGGCGAAGCACGGCGAACGGCACGTATCACTTGGCGAAACGCTCAGTGCCATCTGCGAAGATGGCTGGACTCTGCGCACCGTGATCCTGACGAACGTCGCGTTCCTCAGCGTCATCACCGCCATCACGTGGCTCGGCCAACCCTACCAACTCTCCATCGGGGTTGAGGGCTGGGTGATCGGCGCGGTGCAAGCTGGGGCACTGCTCGTCGCCTCGGTCACGTCGAAGTTCACGCACCGCCTCGAGCATCTCGTGGACGACCGCATTCTCCTCCTCGGCACGTTCGTCATCGTCGCCAGCTCGCTGGTGATCATGACGTTCGTCGGTGGGTTCGTCGGCATCATCTTCTTGATCGTCGCGCGCGGGTGCTTTGGCGCCATCACGACGCTCGGGAGTGACCTGCTCCACCGCCTGATCGAGAATCGGATCCGTTCGCGGGTGCAAGCGCTGCAAGGCACCATCCTGCGCGGCTTCACCGCCCTCGCCTGCATCGGTGTCGGTGTACTGCTCGACGGGCCGGGACTCTCCCCGACCCTCCTCGTCATCACGCTCGGCGGCGGACTCGCCATGATCCTCACACTCACCGCTCTACACGCGGCCTGGCCTCGGCCAGGCCACCAATCGTCCCAGTAACTGTCCAATTGTCCTTTGACCCCAGCACATCCGTGCTGGGGTCTTTCTTTGTGCCCGCGCGGGTACACTGTCGCCCATGGCTCGCCGCCTCATCATCACCGCCGACGACCTGGGCGCCAACCCGCCGCGCTCGCACGGAATCTTCCTCTGCGCCGAGCACGGACTCGTCACGAACGCCGGCCTACTGCCAAACGGCTCAGACAGCCAGACGGCTGCCAAGCGCGCCCGCGAGCGGAAAATCCCGACCGGCCTGCACCTCACGCTCACAAGCGGCGAACCACTCTCGCCCCCGGACACCGTGGCAACGCTTTTGATGCCAAACGGCAGCTTCTGCGAGCGCAAAGAACTGGAGAAACGCCTCCATGAGGGCACACTAGACATCGCCCACCTGGAGCGCGAAATCCGCGCCCAAATGGAATGGTTTCTCGACGCCCACGGCCAACCGACACACCTCTCGAGCGTCGATCACATGCACGTCCATCCCGCCATCGTCCAAGTCGTCGCGCCGATCCTCCTGCGGTACGGCGTGTTGCACGTCCGCATCCCCGAGGAGCCGCTCCCGCCCTTTGGCTACGAAGTACCGGCAGCCGAACTGGCGCCGATCGCCGTCGTGAACGCCCGCGCCGCTGCTGCCCGCGCGCTCTTTGCAGGCGACGGCATCGCCAGCACGGATACGTTCCGCGGCGCGACCCTCGTCGGACGCGCATCGGCCAAGAACCTGCGCCATGTCCTCTCACGTCTGCCGGACGAAGGCACGATCGAACTCATGGTCCATCCCGGTAGCCCCACCCCCATCGGCCTACCGTTCGATACCGACCCACAGCGCCAGACGGAACTGCAGATGCTCACGGACGAGAGCGCCGCCCTGCTGCTCACAAAGCTGAAGCTGGCGCGGATTTCGTACCTAGACCTCTGAGCACCACACTCAAATCACTCCTTCGTTCCCGTCCCTTCAGACTTCGGCTGAGTGTTGCGCTCGCCAGTCGTGGTCGACTTGGTCGACGGCTTCACACTGGAGCGAGATGAAGACGTTTTCGCTGAACGCGTGGAGGCGTTGTAACCCTTCGTCCCCTTCATCGCCGGATGCTTCGCCTCAATCATCGCCGGACGGAGCAAGCCGCCGCGGCCGATGCCGCCGGCTGCCATGGACGCCGCGATGCCGATCAGCCAGAGAACAGCGGCGGCCAAGATAAGCATCCCACCCCAGTACTTCTGACGCTCGCCGCTCATATGACGAATAGCCCAGGCAAGCAACAGCACCACGCCGCAGACGAAGAACACCGCGCCAAGCACGTGCAAGGCCGGGAAGACTGCACCGACAGAACCGTAGGAGTACATCATGGAAGGGAGGGAAGTACGCTGATCATAAGCGATCCCGGCCGCAACATCGCTTGCCAGGGCAGTTTTCCGGGGGCGTTTTGAATGTCGTCGTCAGGTGACTTCCTAAGATAGGAGACTTCGACGACGGGTCAGCCTGCTTGTCTGGAAAAGAAAAATCGTCGTTCGGGTGCACTTCAGAAACCCATCATTCGCCGGACGGCCGAAAAGGCGTATCGTCACGACGATGTTCGTTCGCAACATCGGCTCACACTACCCCCAACCCAAGTGAAGGAGATTCACACATGACCCCGTTTCGACCCGCCGTGGTCGGACAGGACTACTCGGCGAGACGTCTCGTCGCCGAGCAAGTCCCCGTCCTGACCCACAACGCCGAAGGAAAAGTCCTCCTCAGCGTCGGTACGACGCTGACCCAACAGTCCGAGAAAGACCCCGTCCTCGCGATGGCCCACTTCTGCAGCGCTCGCTTCCAGCTCGTGCAGCTCCTCAAGTCCGGCGACGGCATCCCCGTCCGCCAAGATGATCAGTATGCCGTCATCGTCCCCAAGATGTGGGTGCCGCCGGAACCCGGCTTCCTGCTCATGGAAGCCTTCGTGCGACCCAACGGCTGCCTCAAGATCGACGTGGACCCGACCGTGGCCCCCCTGTTCCTCGCCATCCCCCGCAAGCTCATGAACGATGACCCGTGGGCGCACCCCAGTGGCCGCTTCAAGGTCGCCAAGGAGTACGGCTACAAGTACCTCGACGACGCTCTGTCGGCCAAGGGGCACAAGCTCGCCCTCGTCTGAGGAACTGTCTACCGACCCGGATGGGGGTCAACCAAGCAACACACTGTCCGTGAGCCGATTCCGCGAACATCACCCTTACCCTAGCGTCCATCC
>CAZWNJ010000008.1:14781-30558 GCA_964635215.1 uncultured Candidatus Peribacteria bacterium
CGGTCGCGCCAGGCGCGGTACTGGTCGAGTGTCATCTTCTTGGCCCGGGCCTTCTTCAATTCCTCTTCTTCCTTCTCCTTGGACTTCGTCGCTGCCACGGCCTGCTGCTTGGCCTGCGAGGCGCCAGCCGCCCAGCGCGCGATCTTCTCTTCCACCACTTCGCGCCGCTCGCTGTAGCGCTCGCGCGAGAGCTTGCGAACCATCTCCTCGCGACCGCTATCCACTTCGAACTTCGGCGGCGGGAGCGTGCCCACCGAGAAGGGCTTGCTCGGGATACCGTCGATCATCAGACGGACGTAGGCGTGGTACTTGGGCAGGCTCAGGATGTCTTTGGGACTGACCATCTCCTCGAATTGCTGACTCAAGATCTCGGCGTCATCGCTACCCACCTGGAAGCTGAGCATGGAACCGACGTTACCGAAAACGGCGTCCCGGAGCGTCGTATTCCCCTGCCCGATGATGAGCTGGCCGACGTACTGGTTGGCCATCGTTAGGTTGAGGCGGTACTTGCGCGCCTCCGAGAGGATTGTGGCGAAGGACTCGGTGGCGAAGTTCTGGAACTCGTCGACGTAGAGGTAGAAATCGCGACGCTCTTTCTCAGGGATGTCGGCGCGACTCATGGCGTCGATCTGGAATTTCGTGACGAGCATCGAGCCGAGGAAGGCCGAAGTATCCTCACCGATGCGGCCCTTACTGAGGTTCACGAGGATGATCTTGCCGCTGTCCATCGCCTGGCGGATGTTCAGGGTGGAACGCACCTGGCCGACGATGTTGCGCATGACGGGCGTCGACATCAGCTGACCGACTTTGTTCTGGATGGCAGCCAAAGCCTCGGTGCGGTACTTATCGCTCCAGCTCGTGAACTCGGCCTCCCAGAAGGTCTTCACGACCGGATCGGTGATGTTACTGACGATCTTCACGCGGTAGGCGTCGTCGGCGAACATGCGCAGGATGCCGAGCATCGAGGAACCCTCGTTCTCGAGGAGGGCGAGGAGGGTATTGCGCAGGATGTACTCCATGCGTCCCGAGAAGGCCTCGGGCCAGAGCTTCACGAAGACGCCCATGAGCCCTGAGGCGACGAGCGGCCGTTGGCTCGGGTCCGGACACTCGAGCATGTTGAACGAAATCGGGAAGTCACGGTCGGCCGGATCGAAGAGCACGACGTCGTTCATGCGCGACTTCGGCATGAAGCGCAAAGCCGCATTGATGAGATCGCCGTGGGGATCGACGACGCCCACGCCTTTGCCCGCCATGATGTCGCTGAAGATCATGTTCTCGAGCACGGTCGACTTCCCCATACCCGTCTTACCAATGATGTAGACGTGGCGGCGGCGGTCATCCGGGCGGATGCCGAACTGCATACGATGACCGTGGAAGACCGACTCACCAAGGAGGGTCAGGGTGTCCTCAGGATCGGTGACGCCGGGGATCGGCAGGTTGACCGGTGGTTCGAGCTTCTTGCTAATGACGCGCTCCAGGTTGGCCGTCTGCACGAGGCTCGTCGGCACGTGCCAGAGCGTGGCCACCTCCTCGGATGACATGGCGTAGGGACGGACCTGCATGCCCTGAGGCACAGCGGCGGCCGTCTGCAGTTTGCCCGCCGTGAAAGCGTTGCTCTGCGGCAGCGTGAACTGCTGGAAGGTACTGGCGATCTCCTGGAGCTTCTGCAGGAGGAAGTCAGCCTGTTCCTTGGGGCCGATGACCGTAATGCGGACGTTCACGAGGAAGAGCAGACGGTTCACCTTGTCCTTGGCGCCCGAAACGCTGTCCTCTTTTTCGTGCGAGCGACTCGTCTTGTCGTTGTCTCCGGGCGGCGGCGCCTTCTCGGCCGTGGCCGCGGCCATCTTGCGGAAGAACGCCCAGGACTTCCAACCGCCCATGAGGATGCCGAGCGGCCAGAGGGCGGTGCGGCGCCAGCCACGAGCGAGTTGAATGTTGGCGAAGAGCTTGGCGTACGACGACCAGACACTGGGAATCCCCCGCTCTAGGAGCGGCAGGAAGCGAAGTGCGCGCTTGCGGAACGACCCCGCCATCGGCTCGATGACGACTTGGATGTGTCCGCGCATGCCCGGCAACGGATAGCGCGCGAGCGCGGCCGTCATGGCCGAGAGCGGATCGACGTTCGCCCGGCTCATCATGTCGTCGAATTGCGGATGACGCTTGATCGGGAAAATCTCCGGACCGCTGAGCATGAGATCGAGCGAAAGCGCCTCTTCATTCTCTTTCACCTCGAACGGCTCTTTCGCCATCTGCTCAATGTCGATGTCCGGGTACTGTGCGTAGAGCTGGCTCTCGATGAGCGGCGCGGCGCGCTTGGAACTGCGGATGTAGAAGCCGACCTTGCCGTCGCGCATGCCGATCTCGAGCGACACCTGCTTGTCGGCACCCTTGAGGGTATGGAGAGCAGCGGCAACGGTCTCCATGTACACGGGGCCGCGTTCAATCGGCTCCTTGTCGTTGGGCAGACTCGGCCAGAGGTGGAGGATGGAGGAGGCCACGACGTTACGAAGCGGAGAGGAAGTCACTCACGAGATTCAAAGCGGCGGAATTGTAGGCGTAGTCCATGCGCATCGGACCGAGGATGCCAAGGAAGCCCTTGTGATCGCGCAAGCGGTAGGACTTCACGAGGACGCTGCAGCTCTGGATCTGCGGGAGGATGTGCTCCTCGCCGATGTAGTACTGCACAGTGTCGTCGTTCGGCACGTTCTCCAGCACTTCGGTGAGCTTGGTCTCGAGCACCTCGACGACACCGCTCGCCAGGCTCGGGTTCAGCTGGAATTCTGGCTGGCGCAGCGTCTGGGCGAGACCCAGGAAGTAGACGCCCGGCTTGTGCGGCACGGTGGCGAAAGCGACGTTGGCGATCATGTGCGACATCAGGGCGACGGCCTCGTAGGCGCGCTCCTGGTCCTTCTGCTTGAAGTAGTGATCCTTCAACTCCCGGAATTTCTTCTCGACGAGCTTCAAGTGACTGGCCGGCTGGATGGCCGTCTCTTTGGCGTAGAACCGATAGCCCTTAGCCGTCGGCACGCGGCCGGCAGAGATGTGGGGCTGTTCGAGGAAGCCTTCCTCACCTAGGAAGCGCATTTCGTTGCGGATCGTGGCGCACGACAGCGTAAAACTGGAGTGCTTCAGGAGCTCCTGCGAACCGACCGGCACCGCGGTCTTGATGAATTGGTCGATAATGGCTGTCAGAAGCTTCGCCTGGCGACTGTTCATACCCTTCCAGTATAGCACTCTCGGGCTCTGAGTGCCATGAAAGCCGGATTAAAGCCAATGAATGGCAGAGGACGAAAAAGGCGCCTGGCGGCGCCTTCTGGAAGGCAGTGGAGAGAGTGACTCAGGCGCCCTTGGAAGCGGCCTGAAGCTTGCGGAAACGCTCGATGCGTCCGCCCTTCGTGGTCGTCTGCTTCTTGCCCGTGTAGACGGGGTGGCAGGCCTTGCAGGCTTCCACGGTCTGCTCCTTGATCGTGGACGGGATCAGATAGACCGTCTGGCACGTGGTGCAGGTCGTTTTGGCGTCTTGGTGCATCGTCGGATGGATCGTGGTCTGCATAGGAGTGGGGGGATTCTAGCGGTCAAAAGGTGGAATGCAAGCTATTCTTGACCTAAGCGGCGACTCATTTCTTCTTCTTGGCCGGAGCCTTCTTTTTCCCGGCACCGGCGGCCACGGCCTTCGGTTCCTCCTGGGCAGCCTTCAGTTCGGCCACAGCTTCAGCTTCGTCAACAATCGCCTCCACCTCCTCGGCGCGCTCATCGGCTGCCGCTTGAGCGATGGCTGCCTCGGCTTCGAGGTCGCGCATGACGACGCTCATCGTCGCCACCTTATCGCTGCCGTTCAAGCGCATGACAATGACACCCTGTGTGGCGCGGCCGCGGGCCGGAATGCTCGAGAGCGCCATACGGATCGTCTGGCCTTGCTTGCTGATGCAGAGCAGATCGCCCTCCGAACCTTCCTCCAACACGCAACCACCGATGATGTCACCGGTCTTAGCCGTCAGCTGGGCAGACTTCACGCCCGTACCGCCGCGACCCTGGAAGCGATACTGGTCGACGGGCGTCATCTTCCCCAGTCCATTCTCCATGACGACGAGAACCATGCTCTTGGCCGAATCCGTGATCGACGCCGCCTCCACCACTTCGTCACCGCCACCGAGCTTGATGCCGCGCACGCCGGCCGCCGCGCGGCCCATGGAACGGACGTCTTCCTCGGGGAAGCGGATGGCCTTGCCCTTGCGCGAGAGCAGCAGGATCTCGTTCTTACCACTCGTGGCGAGGACCCACTTCAGCTCATCGCCCGGCGGGACCTTCTGGGCGATGAGACCGGAACGGCGGATGTTGTCGAACTCCGAGACCTCGGTGCGCTTCACCGTCCCCTTCTTCGTGACGATGAAGAGGAACTTGTACTGCGAGAGGTCGGCCTTGAGGATGGCCGTGACGCGCTCCTCGGGCTTCAGCTGGAGAAGGTTCACGATCGCCTGACCGCGCGCGACGCGACCCGCCTGCGGGAGTTCGTACGCCGGCAACTGGAAGACGCGACCCGTGTTCGTGAAGTACAGCAGGTCGTCATGGTTCATGACGTGCAAGAGGCTTAGGACCTCGTCGTCCTCCTTCATCTCGACGCCCTTCACGCCCTTGCCGCCGCGCTGCTGGGCGCGGAACTGAGCCGGACTTAAGCGCTTCACGTAGCCACTTCTGGTCAGCGTGACGATCATCGGCGCGTTCGGGATCGTGTCCTTGGCGCTGAACTCGCCGGCGGCCGTGGGCACCACCACCGTGCGACGAACGTCGCCGTAACGGGCCTTCAGGTCGGCGAGCTCTTCCTTGAAAATCTTATCGATGCGCTTCTTGTCCTTGAGGATAGCCTCGCACTCGGCGATGAAGGCCTTCTTCTCCTTCAGCTCGTCTTCGATCTTCTTGCGCTCAAGACCGGCGAGGGTCTGCAGGCGCATGTCGAGGATGGCGGCGGCTTGCAGGTCGGACAGCTTGAACTTCTTCATGAGCTGCTCCTTCGCGATCTCCTTCGTCTCGCTCTTGCGGATCGTCGCCACGACCTCGTCGATGTGGTCGAGGGCGATGGAGAGTCCCTCGAGGATGTGGGCGCGCTCCTTGGCGCGATCGCGCTCGTAGGTGACGCGGCGGGTGATCACTTCGCGGCGGTGCTTCACGAAGATCTCCAGCAATTCCTGCAGGTTCATCAGGCGCGGCTGCAGGCCGTCGGCCAGGGCGATCATGTTGTAGCCAAAGCTCGACTGCAGTTCCGTCTGGTGGAAGAGCTGGTTCAAGATCTTCTGCGGATAGGCGTCCTTCTTGAGCTCAACGATGATGCGGATGTTCTCGTCGGACTCGTCGCGGATGTCGCTGACGCCGACAATCACCTTGTCGGTGACGAGCGTGGCCATGCGCTCGATGAGCGTCGTCTTGTTGACCTGGTACGGAATTTCGCTGATGCGGATGTGGTAACGGCCCGAGGAGCCGATTTCCTCGATCTCCGCCTTGCCGCGCATGACGACCGACCCGCGGCCCGTAAGGTAGGCCTGCTTGATCGCCTCTTTGTCGTAGACCATGCCGCCCGTCGGGAAGTCGGGACCCTGCACGAACTGCATTAGATCCTCGACCGTCGCCTCGGGATGGTCGATCAAGTGCAAGATCGCCTCGGAGAGCTCGGTGAAGTTGTGCGGCGGGATGTTCGTGGCCATACCGACGGCGATGCCGACGGTGCCGTTGAGCAGGAGGTTCGGGATCTTGGACGGCAGGACGTCGGGCTCTTTCTTGGAGCTGTCGTAGTTCAGGTGGAAGCCGACCGTGTCCTTGTCGATGTCTTGCAGGATCTCATCCGTGATACGCGCCATCTTCGCCTCCGTGTAACGCATGGCAGCAGCGCCGTCGCCGTCGATGGAGCCGAAGTTTCCCTGTCCGAAGATCAGCGGGTAACGCATGGAAAACGGCTGAGCCATGCGGACGAGAGCTTCGTAGATCGGGGCGTCGCCGTGGGGGTGGTACTTGGCCATCACGTCACCGACGGTGGCAGCGGACTTCTTGAACTTGGCACCGCTGCGCAGTCCGATCTCGCTCATGGCGTAGAGGATGCGACGGTGCACGGGCTTGAGACCGTCGCGAGCGTCCGGGAGGGCGCGCGAGACGATGACACTCATGGCGTAGCTGAGGTAACTCTCCTCCATTTCGTTCACGACCGGGCGCGGTTTGATGCGACCGATGGACGAGAGTGTCTCGCCGCCGACTTGCGGGACCGACGGCTTGCTAGCCTCGGGTGACTCGGAATTCTGGGGAGTGTCCTTTTCAGGCATAGAAAATGGGTGACCCGAGCAGTCTACCAGAGCGTCGTCGGCCGACGAAAGAAAGCAGCTTGAACGGCCCGAAAGACCGATTCAGGCTTTAGGGGAAGACCCGGACGATCACTTGGCGGGCCGACTCGGCGTAGCGCCGGGTATCGAAGGTGCCGTTCGTCATGCCCCACTGGTCGAACTCATCATTTTTGGAATACATCGATTTGCGGATCTTCGTGAGACCGTCCCAAGTGATGCCGCCCTCGCCTCCGGTCTTCAGATCGATGAGCATGGAGAGGAGCTTGCCGTAGAATTTTTCCTCGTTCACCACGTACGGCATAAGCGCCGTCAATGCATCATGCAGCTTGTGTTTAGCGTTCTTGTTGCCGCGCCACGAGATTTCATAGGGGAAGAGGTTGAGCATGCGCCACAAGCGGCCGGACGATCCACCACTCATATCGGCCATGAGCGCGTGCTTGGCCAATCGTTTCCAATCGTCGCCCAGGTCGGAATAGAGCATATCGCTCGACATATTGAGCCACTCGACGCCAGCGTTCTTCTCGGGATCGGCCAGATTGAGCGCGGCGGCATCAGGCACATCCTTAGTCTTAATCCGGTAGTAACGTAGCCAGTGGTTACGGCCCTCCTCGGGCTGGTGCGTCTTGGCCGAGAAATCGTTACTGTCGCTGGCATCATTCCCCGGTACATAGCCGTTCGGCTTGGCCAGGATAATCCATTCCCCCGCCGGATCCTTGAGGCGGCCGATCGTAACCATCTGCGCCGAACCAGGGGCAACCGGCACGAGGCCCAAGTTCTTGTCATTCATGGCGGCCTTACGGACGTTGTACCGCCAGCCAGCGATCTTCTCGGCGTGTTCGTTGGCTTCTTTTTCGAGTCCAGCCTTGAGCGCGCCGGCGCCCTTCTCGTTGAGCATCGTCTCAAATTTTTTCAGGTTCTGCATCGAGAGAATGATGCGCGCCGCCTCACGCTCTTCAGGCGTGAAGCGCTCCAGGAACGGGATGACCGTCTTAACCAGCGTCGGCACGCCGAAGCCTTCCCAGAGATCTTTGCCGGTCGCCTTTTTATATTTTTCGGCGTAATCGCGATATTCCGAGTCGTATTTCATGAAGAGATCGAGGGTGTGCGTGCGCGGGTCGAGGCCGCGATCGTAGTATTCCTTCCCAATCGTGCGGTCGTTCGCGAGATAGTCCATCAGCCTCATCACGCGATCGAGGACGTCCTTCGCCTTCCATTCTGCAACCTTGGTGGCCTCAAGCTTCTTCTGTAGCTCCGGACCGGCCTTGTTCACCATGTCGAGCAAGTCCTTGGCATTGCCGAGCGTCTCTTCGTACACGATCGGTTTGTTATCACGCCCCATGATCGCTTCGCCCGTACGCGGGTCCTTCAGCGTAGTCATACGCTTGAGGACGACCTTGCTCAGGTCCTTCATGCGCTCGGGTTCGTTGGCCTTGATGTAGTCAGCCTTCAGCTGGGCCTTCTCCTCGTCGCGCTTGTTTTCGATGGTATTTTTCGCCTCCTCTTCAGCCCGGCGCGCGTCCTGAATCGCCTTAAGGTGAAGCTCCACACCCGCAGCCGAGCCGGGATATGATTTACAGAAATCGACGTAGGAAATAGTGCGTGAGGGATTATGGGTCACCGAGTTCATTTGCTGCTTACCACGGTAGTAGAACTGCCGCTGGGCGCTGTCGATCTGCACCTTCCAGTTGTTGCGATCGCTGCTGGGACAGACGAACGAGAAGAGCTGCAGGTCACCGGTATTAGTGCGTGACTGGAGCAGCATGAGCTGCGGACGAACGGCGTACCCGTAGCTCACGAGCGAGGCGAGATAATCGACGGTGCGACGACCATAGAAGCCGGCATCCATATCGATCAGACCCGGCAATTCGCCCTGCACCAAGAAGGCAGCCCCGCCGGTTTCGAAGCGGTCCTTCACGTCAGCCTGCCAGGCTTTGAGCGTATCGACCTTCCCCTTCAGCACAGCCTCGGTGAGCTTAGCGCGGATTGCTCTCAACTGGTCACTGGTCACCATCTCGCGCGAAGCGACAAGCTGCTGCACGGCCGTGTAGGTATCGGCCAAGAGCGCGTTCGCGACTTCAGGTGAGAGCGACCGTGCGAGATCCTGCGCAGTCAGCGAGATCTGCATCATGAGCTGGAAGAGTTCGTCGCGAATGGTGATGTTCGGCACATTGAGAGACTGGGCGCCCTTCATCAGGTCGATGCCAGGACCCTTCCACTCCTTGTAGAGAGCCGAAAAATCATCGCCCAATCCGCCGATGAGACTCACTTTCTCTTGGATCTTCAGGGCCTTGGCGAGCTCGGCCGCGTACTCCTCGTCCTTCATGCCAGGGTAGGACGCACGTGAGACGGCGCGGTTGCGGCGCATGGCGTCGGCAATATTGATGACGAGACCGGCGCGTACGAACTCCGTCGGTTCAACGTAGTCCTTGCTGTAGTTATCGAGCGAACCCAGCCACTCTTCACGACTGAAGACGCCAAGATGATTGAAGAGACTCACGTCTTTGGCGGTGTCGTTCAGTAAGTCAGCATAGGCGGCGAATTGCTTGTAGAGCGGGTCGGTCACGTTCTTCGCACCACCGGCTTTCGAAGCGATGCCTTCGATGTGATCGCGCGCTTTCTTGAGATTGAGGGCATCTTTGCCGGTACCACTGAACGCGTAACGCACGGCCTTATCGTTACGAAAGCCCTTGCCGTCACGTGTGGCCAACTCGAGACCACCAAGTGTTTCACCACCGCCAAGCGCCCCCGCTGCGCGTAGGGCTGCCTCGAGCTCGCGCTCCTGAGCCGCTAATGATGTGACGTGGATGTGCAGTGTGACGGACTGACCCTTGGCCCACTCCTGCACGTTCGTAATCTTGCGCATCTCCATCAGCTTGATGGCGATCGAGCTCTCCTTGCCGCCAGCGTCAGCCATGGCCTGGTCGACGCGCTTGTTCCAGTCGTCGATGGTGTGGAAGTAGTCGCCGTCGAGCATACCTCCGGGCGCGGCCAGATTGGCCGGGCGCGTCATGTAGGAGCGGAAATCGCGGTCAGGATCAACGGTCGAAACGCCACTGATCTCAGCCAATTCTTCGAGCGCGCCAATGGCGAAGTCGCCGGAGAGCGTGGCGAAGAGATTGCCGACGAAATCCTTGGTAGCCGACTCGGGAATGTTCTTATCGGCCCAGGTACAGAGCTTGTCGATCGTGTCGGCCGAGGCGATCGCCACGACCATACCGATGGCAAAGAGGGCGTAGGGGTTCTTGGGGGCAACCTTGAGGATACCGGCCGCGCGGAGGGCCTGACCGGCGGCGAGCGCCGCCTTGGAGGTGGCCTTGCCCACCATAATGAAGGATGCGAACTGCATCGTAGACTTCACCTTGTTGGGCGATTCGTGGAGGAAGAGACCCCAGAGCAACACTGTCACCGGGCTCTCGATGGCAAGCAGCTCGCCCCAGAATTTGCCGCCGAGCGGCATCTTGTTCAAGAAGCTGAAGAGCTTACCGAGCGTCTCGACGGGCACGCGCGCGCGACCCATCTGGGCGCAGACCTGTTCCCAACCCTTGATGACGCCGGTGCGCGCGGCCGGCGGCAGGTCACGGAGAATTGGAATCTTCTGAAGTGTGCGTTTATTCACCGCTTCCCAACTGATGTACTCCTCGAGAATCTCCTCGGCTGCCTCGTTCACGACCACGCCCATGTACAGCAGCCACTCATCGTTATCAGACTGCGGGCGTTGGAGGACCTTGCGCTCGTAGAGGTTGCGATTGACGAGAAACTGCGTGATGCCTTCCACCTGGTTCTTACCTACTTCGCCAGCAAGGTTACGACGCATGGCCAGGGCCACGCGATTCGAGACCTCTTGGCGCACGGCATTGAGCTTCTTGTATTGCTCGAGGACAGCGGGCTTGGTGCGATTCTTCTCATCGACCGCCTGTGAGGGATCCATGATGGGGCGGGCCAGTGAGATAATGAAACGGTTCAACTCCTCTTCAGTGCAATCAGGCGGGAAGCCCATCTCTTTCAAGAACAACGTGCGTCCGGCCGCCATGCAGGCACGCTCGTACTTGTCGTAGCGGCGCGCGAACTCGGTGAGTTTGACGCCGGCCTCGGGCGAAGCGGCGGGCGCGGGCTGACGCAAGCCTGGCACCAACGCCGCACGGGCGGCCTTGGCATCGGCGGTCAGCTCTTCCCACTCTTTCGTCAACTCGGGCGGAGCCCCAGCTGGAGGTGGCAACGGCACACCGTCAGTGAAGAGGAAGCGCAACACGGGCGCATGCTCATCACCCTTGATAGCGCCGTAGGCCGTGAGCGTAGCCACGTTGGCATCGAGGGCGGCGGTATAGGCCTTCTCGTGGGCGATGGCCGCCTTCACGATCTCCAGGTTGAGAAGTAACGCCAGCTTCTGTTGTGCGATCGGGCCGTCTTTCTGCTCAAGTGCGGTTACAAGCTGCTCAATCTGTCCGAACATCTCCTGCATCTTCAGCGGATCGTTGTGACCAGCGGCCTGCAGAGCCGACCAGGTCTTGTCGAGCGTCTCCCGCTGGGCAGGAGTCGGAAAGTACGGCGCCGCCTTCGGGCGACCACGCGAGAGGAACGTGTGCAGTACCTTCAGGTCGCCTGTGAGAGCCTCGGGCTGAGCGCGCAGCTTCTCCTGCAGTCGCAGGCGCTGCCCGACGAAGTCGTCGGGGGCAGGTGCCGGCTGAGCTGCGGGGATCTCTGCCATAGGGAGTTTATTTACGCTTGATCTTGGGATGCGTGCCGGCCTTCAAGGCAGCTTCGACATCGGTCTTCACGTCGGTATCCGTGCGGCCGTCAACCTTGATGTCGAGTTTGATGGCCAGATCGATGACAGCCTTGGGATCAAGCTTGGCCAAGTCGATTTTGGAAGGATCGATCTCGGTCTCGGCCGTGCGCCCCCTGGTGTCAGCTTCAATCTTTGCTTCTTCGATAGCCAGCTCAAGCTCGGCAACTTTCGCCTCGAGCTCGGCAATCTTCCCCTTATCAGCGCTGGCTTCAGCCTTCAGTTTGGCCAGCTCGGTCTTCGTATCGGTCAATGCTTCGGCCGGCGTCTGGCCCGGTTTGAGGAAGCCGCTGACGTAACCGCCGAGCGAACCGCGTTCGATGGCGCGCTTGGGTCCGGCGTAGAACGTGCGGTCAACGAGGCTGAGCGGGCCGTTCAGAATGCGACCAATCGGGCGGTTCATCGCGATGCGGTTGCCGAAGGGGCGGGCTGCGCCGCCGCGGCCGCCGAGCACGTACGAGGTGGCGATCCCGGCTGCTGCGAAGATCAGCCACTTGAGGAAATCATCATCCTCAGCCTGCTGGTTCGCACCGGCCACCCTGGCGGCAACGGCCGTGTCCTGGTGGCGCTGGATATTGCCCATAATGCCAACCTCGAGTTTGCCCATGGCACGGCAGTAAGCGTCCCAGTGACCGCGCATCTGCAGATAGAGCGCCACGTAGGCGGCCAGGAGCGTCTTGGCATCGTTCGGATCGAGCTTGGCAATGTCGTCCATGGTCAGACCCTTCTTCTGGAACTCAAGCACCATCGCCTGATCGGCGCGCTTGCCAACAAGGAGTCGAGGATTGGTCTTCTTGCGCAGCGCATCGAGCAGGTCCAGGTCGCTCTCGAAGGCCCGCGCCGGCACCTCGATCTCGGCGCGGAACTTCTCGATATTGTCCTTTACAGTCATCATCTTCTGTTCATGACGGGCCTTCGCGCCGGGCCAACGCTTGTCCTCCTCAAGATCCTTCCAATCCTTTTGACTCGTCAGATCGAAGCCTTCCGGTAGGCCGAAGCTCTTCACGATCTCTGCCATCTGGTCCTTGGCGTACTCGCCACCCTCCTTGGTGGAGAGCACCTTCTTCATGCTGTAGTCGAGCGCGTCGGCCGCCTTATCGCCGACGGTGGCGCGGGTGATACCCGTTGCAACCTTGCGCGGGCCGTTCACCACCATCGAACGAACGCCGCCGCGATACTTGGACAAGAGCGTCAGCACCTGAGCCACACGCATGCTGGCGTGCTTCGTCCAAACGTCCTCGGCACGAATGTCCCAGCGCTTGGTGTTGAGCAGGTAATCTTTCTCGTAGTCCTTGGCGGGGCGGCCGTTGCGCGGACCGAGCACCATGTCGAAGTGTTCACGGAAATTCTCGGTCAGACCGTCAATGCTCGAATTCACGATCTTCTCACCTTCGACGGCGGCGTCCTCGGCACGCTTGGGATCAATCTTCTCAGCTGGATTGACCTTGGCCGGCGTCTGGTAGTCGCGCTGGCCCTCGGGAATAGAGAGCTCTTCGACGTCGGCAATGTTCTCGAGGCCGTTATGGCGTAGGAGCGACTCCAATTCCACACCGAGTGACGAACCGATTTTCTGTAGCTCATCGATCTCGGCGCGATATTTCTCGTAGAGCGCTTTCTTGTCGGCGTCGGTGACGGTGCCCTCTTTCAACTTCAGTTTCAGCGCCACCTCATACTCCGTGGCTTTGCTGAGGATGAGTTCATTGTTCTTACGGAGCGCGCGGTCGATGATGTCGCCGTAGAGAGCATTCACCATGACCGGCAGCGGGTTGATAGCCTCCTGCAGGGCATCGGTCGCCTTCTGCAAGGCGGCCACATCGCGACTACCCCAGAGAGCCAGGCGCGCGGTGGAGGCAGCGTTGAATTTCTGAAGCTGGTCCTGCACTGTCTTCTCGAGCGCAGGATCAGCCGCCACACCGTAGGCTGCGTGCTGTTTCTTGAGCACGAGGTAGCGATCGAGCATCTTCAAATTGCGATCCATCAAGCCCGGCAAGACGGTGAAAATCACCTCATTCGAGAGCACAGCGCGTTCCTCATCGGTGGGGATGGCGCGCGTCTTGTCGTTGACCTGCTGTAGGCGAACAAGCTGGGCGTTCGTCTGGTTAATGACGGCAAGCGCCTCAAGCGTGCGATTGTCTTTGCCTTCGAATTTGAGCTTCAGTTCCTTGAGCGTATCGACGTGACGCTCATCAACAACAGTCTTGGGCGTCAGCTTTTTGCCGTCGAGATACTCACGGGCGGTCGGGCCCGTACCACTGAAGAGCTTGCGCGCCTCCTGCAACTGCGGGAAGCCGGCGCGCAAGACGTCAATATCCGGCGGGAGGGGGACCTCTTTCGGATCGCGAGTGTTCACGACGTCCTTTTTCTCGGGCATTTCTGCCATAGTGTGTGGGTGGAGGATGTGTGTTTGAATTGCGAGATATTACACGCCGCCGGAGAGGCCCAGTTCGGCCGCTTTGCCGGCACTGCCGCCGGTAACGCCCGGCGAGGCCACTTTGGTAGCAGCCTTGTTGAAACGACTGAACCAACTCATGCCTGGACCAGTCGCCGCGCCTTCGGCCATACCGAACGCCTTGAAGAGATACGGTGTACCAAAGTAGAGCGCGGCGGCGATGGCTGCGGCGCGACCGATCTTGCCGACCGTACCGCCGCCGAGGAGCCCCTCGACCGGCTTGAACGTCAGCCACTTCCAGAGCGTACCGAGCACCGGGCGCTCACGGCTGTAGACATATTCAGAGAACCAACCCTTCTCCTGACGGACGCGGTCATCCTCGACGGAATCGGACAGCTCGCGACGGTCAACCGGCTGGTTGGAACGGCGATCGGACCGCTCAGGATTCTGGGTATTGTCGGTGGCGCGGGACATGGGTGGAGGGGGAATCAGCGGGAATGATTGAACGCAAGGAGTAGACCGTGACGCAGATCGGAAAGATCGGCGATTTCCTGCAAGTCTTGACCAGTCTTGGCAGCAGGGATTGCCTCAGCAATCAGCGACGTGAAGACATCAGGGCCCCAGGCAAACGCCAGCTCCATAACGTCATCCTTCGAAATGGATGACAGATCGACGGTCTCGGCCATCTTCAGAAGATCCTCAGGCGAATAGGCCTTCGACTTCGCTTCGTCTTGGAAGCGCTTCAGAGTCGGATCCTGCAGCTGCATGTTGCGCAGGCGACTTTCGCGATGCTGGTCATTATCCACAAAAGTGAGAGTTTCGAGTTCAACCGATGCTTTGGCGCGCAGTTCGGCGGAGAGAGTTTCAAGAAGAGCCTGTTCTGCGACGGTGAGATGGAGGGTGGGCATGGCGAGAGGAAGTGTGGCGAGGGGATGACGAGAAATCCACTCATTGTACCATTTTTCACACAAATTCTCAATCGAGGAGAGGCGCTACCGAGTCCCACAGCAAGCCGCTACCCTACCCATGATGCTTTCGGTCGTTTCCACCCCCATCGGCAACCTCGGCGACATGACGCTGCGGGCGATCGAAACCCTCAAAACCTGCCAGGCCATCGCCTGCGAGGACACGCGCGTCACCGGCCAGCTCCTCAAACATTTGGGGCTCGAGAAGAAGGAACTGATCAGCCTGCACGGCTACAGCGATCCCAAGCGCACCGAGGCCGTCGTCGCTCGCCTGCTCCAGGGAGAGCACATCGCCCTCGTCAGCGACGCCGGCACGCCGGGCATCAGCGACCCGGGCTTCGTCCTCGTCTCCAAGGCGCGCGCCGCCGGCGTAAAAATTGAAGGTGTTCCCGGCGCGGCCGCTTTCCTGACGGCACTCTCGGTGAGCGGACTGCCGATCCACCATTTCCTCTACCTCGGGTTTCTGCCGCTCAAGAAAGGCCGCCAGACACTGCTCAAAACCTTCATTGAGGAGGAGCGGACGATCGTCTTCTACGAGTCCGTCCATCGCATCCAACGCACACTCCACGAACTGGCCGAACTACTCGCTGTCCAACCCGAACGCCCGGTCGTCATCGCCCGGGAATTGACGAAGCTCCACGAGGAAACCATCCAAACAACCGTGGCCGAACTGCCGAACGTCGCCGATCGCGTGACGCAGAAGGGAGAGTTCGTTATCATCCTCGGCCCCGCCTATGTCGGACACCGCTCAAGCCATTCTCCTCACCGGCCTGCTGATCCTTCTGGCCGTGACGCTGACGCAGATTCTGACGTGGAACCTGGTGAAGGCGCGTGAGCAGCTGGACACCGAACGTCGCCTCTTCGACCTGCGTCAGCAGAAGTACACCGAGGTCCTCTTCGCCCTGCGCCTACGTCTACTCAAGGCCCAGGGGCAGAAGATCGACGGTACCCTCTCGAACGACGCCTTGAACGCATTGCTCCACTCGGCCCAGTTCTTGATGTCCGATACGGTCATCCCGCGCATGTGGTTCCAGACGGCGAACATGCTCGTCGAACTCGACCGCCCGAACGCCGGGCCGACAGGCGGCGACGTGTCGCAGATCGCCGGGTACATCAAAAAAATCGAGGACGCGATGCGCCGCGAACTCGGCATCAGCGCCTAAACGCTCAGGGAAGAATCAGACGCGGATCGATGTGCAGGCCGTTTTGAATGACTTCGAAGTGCAAGTGTGGACCCGTTGTCATCGGACCGGCGCCATGCGTCCCCGGCGTGCCACCGCTCTGGCCAATCACCTCGCCGGCCGCGACGACATCGCC
>CAZWNJ010000008.1:30658-42921 GCA_964635215.1 uncultured Candidatus Peribacteria bacterium
ATCTTCTGCGAGCGCAACGTCACACCCGAAGCCGTCAGCACTTCGCCCGAACCAGCACGCGCCCGAAGCGTGCCCTCGGCGGCACGAAGGTGAATGAGACGCTGGCGAACGGCGAGCTCATGTTGGCGCAGATGCGAGAGGCGCCGCGCCGCGGCACGCATCTCGTCCTTGGCTCGATCACCCTGTAATTGCGTACCCATCCCTGAGCGGTACTCGTCCGCAGCCGTGGCGATCGCCTCATGGAGCGTCGACTGCGCCTGGTCGCGCGCCGTCATGTCCAGCCGTGCCGTCAGTAGTCCCGACGCCGGCGCCAGTAACGCCAAGCACGACACCACGATCATGGCCCGTTTATGGATGTGCATTTCCTCTCATTGTAGCAGAAAAACGCTCGATCGTGAACAGAAACACCGGCATCAGAGATCGTCAAGAACGTTCGCTTCCTCCTGCGATCGACACGGTCACCCATCTGCTATCATCATGAACGATGATCGCCCGGCTCCGCGGCACCGTCGGCAAGGGGAGGCCAGGACAGCTGACGGTCGATGTCCAGGGTGTTGGCTACCGCGTCCTCGTGCCGATGTCCGTCTGGGACGCATTGACCGACGGCGAGACCGCCGAGATCCACACCGTCGCCTACGTCCGCGAGGATCGGTTCGACTTGTTTGGCTTCAGCGACGTCGGCACTAAGGCGCTCTTCGAAGCACTCATCGAATGCTCGGGTATCGGCCCCAAGACCGGCCTCGAATTCTGTGACGTCCCGCGCTCCATCCTCTTGCAAGCCCTCGCCGAGGACGACGCCGGACTTCTCACAAACGTCAAAGGTGTCGGCAAGAAGACGGCCGAGAAGCTCCTCATCGAACTGAAGAATCTGTCCGAGCGAGACCCGTCACTGTTTGCCGCACCCGCGCAGATGAGCGAGCTCGGTCCGCACCTGGACCAGGACGCCATCGCCGCTCTCACGCACCTGGGCTACACCCAGGAGATTGTCCTCAGCACGCTCAAGGCTCTCCCCCGCTCCCTCAAGACAACCGAAGAACGCGTCACCGCCGCTCTCCGCAGCCTATGATCACCCTCTCCATCGATGGCGCACTCGGCAAATCCATCACGCCGGCCATGGGCCTGGCCGAGAGCGAATTAACGGCACTGCGCACGCCGATGCGCCGGGCGATCGAGCAATTTTTGCACGAACGCGAAGAAGGCCAACATGCCTGGGGCCTCGATCCGTACGCCAAAAAAATTGTCACGCAGGTGAAGGAGGTTGCCGCGGCTGTGAAGCGCGCCCGCATCGATACCGTCCTTTGGGTTGGCATCGGCGGTTCCGGCCTCGGCCCGCGCGTCATCCAAGAAGCCTTTGAACTGCCGGCCTCGGTCGAGTTCGTCGTCGTCGACACCATCGACCCGGCCGCGCTCAAGGTGATCGCCTCGGTCGTCGATTGGAACCGCACGCTCGTCGTAGTCGTCAGTAAGTCCGGCGAGACGCTCGAAACGATGAGCGCGTTCTTCCTCTTCTGGGATCTCCTGAAGAAGGCCCGCAAAGCCGCCGCCAAAGACCGTGTCATCGCCATCACCGATCCCAAGGCCGGTGACCTGAAAACGTTCTGTTTGGAACAAGGCATTCAGACCCTCCCCATTCAGCCCGGTGTCGGCGGCCGCTACTGCATTTTCTCGCCCGTCGGCCTCTTGTCACTGGCACTCCTCGGCGGCGATATCGATGCCTTTGCTCGTGGGGCCAAGACGATGGATACGCGCTGTCAGTCACTCATCTTGGAAGAGAACCCGGCCGCCCTACTCGCCGCCACCCAGTGGTTGCTCGACACGAAGAAGCACTACCCCATCCGTGTCATCATGCCCTATGGCCACCGACTCCAGTCGCTCGGCCGCTGGAACCAGCAGCTCATCGCCGAGAGTCTCGGCAAAGCCGAAACCCAGAACCCGATTCCCATGGCTGCTCTCGGCACGCAGGATCAGCACTCGCTCCTGCAGCAGTGGCTGGCTGGCCCGCGCCGCTGCTGGCACCTCTTCATCCGCGAGGCCCAGCACGATCCGCTCGCCCTGCCCGAGATCACCGACCCCGCTTTCAAATGGCTCTCGAAGAGGAAATTCGGCGATCTTCTCGACGCCTGCACCGAGGGTACCGCCCAGGCTCTCACCAGTCAGAAACGCCCGCACCTGACGCTGACGCTTGAGCGTCTGGATGAACAGCATCTCGGCGAACTCTTCTTCCTCTTCCTCGTCGAAGTGGTGTTGCTCGGCAAACTCTACCGCCTCGATCCGTACGGTCAGCCCGCCGTCGAACTCGGCAAGAAGCGCACACGACAAATTCTTGGCGTCCAGAAGTGACACGCTATACTTCACCCGTTTCCCCTTCGCCCATGCCGCACCCCATCACTGACGCCGACTTCCAGACCGAAGTGCTCGATGCCAAGATCCCCGTATTGGTTGATTTTTGGGCTCCGTGGTGCGGCCCTTGCAAGGCGATGCTCCCGATCATGGAGGAGCTCGAGAAGGAATATGACGGCAAGATGAAGTTCGTGAAGATCAACGTTGATGAGAACCAGGACGTCTCCGGTCAGTTCAACGTCATGAGCATCCCCACGTTTATCTTTTTCAAAAATGGCAAAGCTGTCTCGTCGTTCATCGGTGCCCGTCCCAAGGAAGAAGTGAAGGCCGAATGCGACAAAGCTATCGCCGCCTGAAGCCCCATGGGCGTCTACCTCCTCTACGCCGCCGGCCTCATCGGTCCCTTTTTCATGATCCGCTACCGTGAGGCGATCGGCGATATGGTTGGTGACCCCAAATGGACCCATGTCCTCGGTGGTATTTACGCCGTGGTGGTCTATCTCGCCATCATCATTTTCTTCTGGACGGTCGCCGAAATGACCGGCTCCACGTCCACGCTCTTCTTCTTCCTGACGTACGTCCTCGGTATCACGCCACAGACGAAGGACTTTTAAAAGAGGAGCCTGGGAACCAGGCTCCGGGGGTCGGTAGATCGATCGTTTTTCAGGCGACGTTTTTTCGGGCTTTCTTCAAGTGAACGTCTTTCTTCGGGGCGTCAGCGGCGAGGACGAACACATCGACCGTTTCCGTCCTGACGAAAACGTCGAGGATGGTCGTACCGACAGCGTCGGCGATCGTCTCCCGCAGCTTCAGGGCACAGCGACAGGGCTGATCAATCACGATACCCTCAACATACGCGATCAGATGCAGACCGTCTCTCGGCAACAAGTCCGTGGGAAACAGCACAGTTACATCTTCAAGAGCGCACTTCAGATCCGGAATACTGACCATCGCCTGCCGCAGGCGGTCCTGCGCGGAGAGCAGAATCGTAGCCGTCGTCGTGGACGGGATACCATGAATACGAATGGCGGACATGATGAGTCACCTCGCAATGGAGCCAGTGGAAAGAAGAAACTTTGACGAGTGTAGTAATGTATTGTCTTTTGACAAGTAAAAACCTGGTGGAGCTGAGGGGATTCAAACCCCTGACCCCCTGATTGCAAATCAGGTGCTCTATCAACTGAGCTACAGCCCCAAGGTGACTGCAGAATACTCGAAAGACCGCCCAACGCCACTGCGAACATTCAACACAGCCTCGCCCCCAGGGGAGCGTCTCGTTCAGGCTGTATCAGAACCGTATTTCCCTGCGTGTCGTTGAAGCCGAGTGTCAGGACTTCCGAGGTGTGCTTGCCGATCTGGCGGGGCGGGAAATTCACCACACCCGCTACCAGCCGGCCGACGAGCTCCGGCCCCTGGTAATTCGGCGCCAGGCGCGCGAGTGATTTCTTCTGGCCGATCTCGGGACCGAAATCGATCACCAGGATGTGTGTCGAATACTTCCCTTCCGGAAAAGGCTCGGCACTCAGCACCTTGCCGATCCTCACATCGATGCGATCAAAATCCTCAATCGTCGCCATAGTGCGGAGGAGTGGAGGTGCCGGCGGGAATTGCACCCGCGTATGGAGGTTTTGCAGACCTCTGCCTTACTACTTGGCTACGGCACCGGAAAGCAGGCGCAGTGTAGCGTCGCTGAGGAACCGGCGACAACTATTGTGCGGCCGCCGGCGCGATCGCCGGTTCAATGAACGTGGCGTTCTGGAGGATGAGCAGCACCTTCTGCTCCAGCGCCGTATCCACAGAGAGCGGCAAGGCCGCCGTATACGTGAAACCACTGCGGCCGCTCACGGAACTCAACTGATAGTACCGCTGTACTGGGCGATCGGGACGGAGTTTCGCGCTATAGACATGAATCGCCACCTCCTGGCCATCAATCGTCACCGTACGCTGGTCGAGACGCTTATATTCCGGAAGAACGCTCACCGCCTGGATGCTCGCCGCCGAGAACTGGGCCGCCGTCATCGTCGCGCGCATGACCTGGCGCGTCACGGTCACCGTCGGATAGACGCCGGACGTATCGGCATCCGCCTGGAAGGCCGCCACCACTTCTGGCGGGAGGCCACGGTCCTGCATGAGTGAGGCATCAACCGCATGCCAGCCCTGCGGAAGACAAGTTCCAATGGTGCCGTTCCAGTAGCGAGACTGACAGACTGCCGCCGTGGTCGCGGACTTCGTGCCCGATGATGAACACGCCGAGAGAAGCGGGAGAAGGACGAGGAGGCTGAGGAGCGTGCGCCGAGACATGGCCCGATCCTACCGCCGCAGACGGCGGAACGCACTCGCACCGCACGTCATCGCTGGACACGCGACGGAAACATTTTCACATCGTAGAGGCGTGTTGGATGGCTACTGCTAGACTGATATACTGTAGAGATTCATGCGACGCGCCCTCTTTGCCGCCGGCCTTCTCTCCGCGTTCCTCCTCCCGGCCGCAGTCTTCGCCGGTGGAACGCTGGAAATCGCTGATTCCATTGCGGGATTGAGTCTCAACGTCGACGTCTACGGTTTTGAAAGTGCCGGCAGTGCGACCGTGAGCGTGAGTGGACCTGACGGCACGATCCAGGCCCTCCCCGTGACACTCGGCTCCCAGGGGGCCGGTCAGGCAACGGTCAGCGGCCAGAACCTGACGCGCGCCGGCTTGTATTCGGCCTCTGTCTTCCAGAATGGCTCGCCCACCGGCGCCCAGACGACCTTCACAATCTATCCCGATGAACCGTCGTTCTCGCTCTCCAAAATCGCCGCCGACCGCACGACCATCGTCGCCAATGGCCAGGATGACGTCGCCGTAGCCGTTCATCTGACGGACAAATTCGGCAACGGCATTGCTGATCGGCCACTCATCCTCGTCCCCAGCCGCAGCCAAGACATCGTGGTCAGCCTCGACACTCAGACTGACGGGGATGGTTGGCAACGCTTCGTTGTCCGCACCACGAAAGCAGGCGCGATGACTCTGCGTGCCACCGACTTAGTCAGCGGCCAAACACTCGATACTGTCATCACGGTCGAAGCCCTCCCTGGTGACGGCATCGGTGGTGATGACGTCGCCCCCTTAACTGCTCAACTCGTCACCGGTGCTGGAACGGTGGTGGAGAAATTCAAGGTTGCTCTCCCTGCAAGTATGCAGGTGGGCATCGAAGCCCAAGCATTCACCGTCTCCGCCGTCGATGCCACTGACAATGTAGTCCCCAGTTACAACAACCGTGTCCGCTTCCGCTCCTCCGATCCTCTTGCCGAGCTCCCCGGCCTCGACGACACCTACCGTTTCATCTCGAAAGACCAAGGCAGCAAGACGTTTGCTCTCGCGGTAAAATTTGGCACCCCAGGCCAGCAGACCGTCACTGTGGAAGACGCCAATGATCCCTCCATTAAAGGGAGTGTTTCCGTCAATGTGACAGGCTCCGCCTCAAGCGGCGGCGGCACGATCCAAATCACGAGCCCTGCTCAGAACGCCGCCGTCGGGGGCAAGTCGGTCACGCTCATTGGCAAGGGTCCACCGTTGGCAAACATTGCCTCGAGCGGTGGCCTCACGATAGCGAGAGGGGCAACGATGGATGATGGTTCCTTCGCACTGACTGTGCCGCTTCCCACCGACCAGAGCGAAGTGACGCTCAGCATCAGTGACGACTCCGGCCGCTTCAAATCCCCGAACCTCCATCTCCTCGTCGATTCGACCGCACCGAAGATCGAATCGCTCGTCTTCACACCGGAGCGCCCTGTCACCGGCACCACCGTCAAAGTAGTACTGCAAACCTCTGCCGCTGATACGGACGTCGTCGATGCCGGCGCGCTCATCCGCGATAACCTCGGCACCCTCTTCGCCGCCGCCCCGCTTATCCCCTCGGCCTCCGCTGTGTACCAAGGGAGTTTCGTTGCAGGCGAAGCTGGAAAATACCAAGTGACAGGACAGGCCGTGGATCTGGTCGGCAACACCGGCAGTACAGTTATGGATCTGTTCATCCGCCCTCTGGCGCCCACGGCCGTCAACGTCACTCCAAAGGGGCGCATGATGGAAGTCAGCTGGACCGCGCCGACGGGCAAGCTCGACGGCTACCGCGTCTACATCGGTGAGAAGCAAGGCGACTGGACCTTCGCCCTCGACACCCGCCAGACCGCCACTCCTCTCACCACGAGCGCTGTAATCAAGGATCTTGATGCTGGTAAGTCCTACTTCTTCGCCGTTTCAGCAGCTCTGGGCGACTTGGAAAGCGACCTCAGTCCGTCCGCTCAACAGAATTCCCTGGGATTGGGATTGGGCGTAACGCCGGCTGACAGCGCTCTTGCTCTGCGCTGGAGCACATTGCCTGCTTCCATCCCCGTCAGCGGCTATCAATTGAAGTTCGGTCTGAAACCCGACGCTCTGAATGACGTCCGCAATCTACCCATCACGTCCCAGAGCGGAGGGGAGGAGAGTTACATTCTCACAGATCTCATTAATGGTCTTACCTACTACGTCAGCTTAACCCCGCTGGCTGGCGGCAATCCCCTCTTGGAACTGACGGCCACCGGACAGGGCATTCCCAGTGGCTCCGGCCACGCATCGCCCGGCACGTACGTCCCGCACGGCGGCGCCCCTCTTCCCCCAGCCATGACGGACAACGGACCGGCTGATTGGATCTGGTGGATCATCGGCAGCATCGTCGCCGTTCTCGGCGTCTGGCAATGGTCGTCCCGCCGCCGCGATCGTCTCCCAGTGCCTCCGCCCCTCTGAGCCCCGCTATGCCCGCACACTCACATCCTGCACCGCTTCGTTCGCTCTCCATCGGCGGCGCCACGTTCGACGTCTTCGTCGCGACGGCAGCCGGCACGAAGAAAGTTGATAATCAAGAAATGCTGCTCTTGCCACTCGGACAGAAAGTCCGCGCCTCAGGCGTTCATGGCCGTAGCGGCGGCGGCGCCTGCAACACAGCCACCGCCCTCGCCCGCCTCGGCCTCCATGCCGGCTGCTGCGCCGTCATCGGCGATGATCAGTGGGGGCAGCTGCTGCTCAAGCAGATGGAACGCGAACATGTCCACACCGAGTACCTCACCGTCGTCGAGGATGAGACCTCAAGCTTCTCGCTCGTCTTCTCCGCCGCCAGCGGTGAGCGCGTCATTGTCTACAGCGCCGGCACCAATGAGCACCTCCGTCCGGCCACGCTCGACGCGGCTGCGCTCGCAGCCGCTGATGTCGTCTATCTGAATCACATCCAACCCGACAGCTGCACCATCGAAGATCCGATCGTCGACGCTCTGCACCTCAATCGCGCCATCCGCCTGACCTGGAACCCGGGTGGCTGCCAGATCGACGCCGGCCTGCGTGAGGCTGGCAATCGTCGCCTCCTCGAACGAACGGACATACTCCTCCTCAATAAAGAAGAAGCTCTCGCTTTCGCGGGCGTCGGCGACGTCGATACGGCACTGCGGACACTCCTCCAGACCGGAACCAAGATTGTCTGCGTCACAGATGGCAAACGTGGCGCCGTCGCCACGGACGGGAAGACGCTCTACTCCTGCCCCATTGCCCCCGCCCCAGTGGTGGATACAACGGGTGCGGGTGATGCTTTTGGTGCAGGCTTCACGTGGGGTCTAGCGACCGGTCACGACTTGCCAACTTCGCTCCTAGCAGGTACGATAAACGGAGCCGGCGTCGTGTCCCAAATCGGCGCTCAACCGGGTCTGCTGACAGACACTCAGATGCACCTCGCACTCAGGTCCGCTCCGATCACGGTGAAGGCCACGACCCTCTAACTCATTTCTCCACTCCGTATGTCAGACGACCAGCTGGTCCAGATTCAGGAATTGCTCGACAGCGCCATGTCTTCGCTCAAAACGGCGAACGCCATGTTGCGTGAATTAACCGGTGTCTCCGATGTGTCACGCGAGCGCCTCACGGCCCGCGCCAGCCGCACGGCCACCACGGCCACTGCCAGCGGCCGCATCATCGAAGGCGTCTTCGACGGCCAGAATATGATCGATGCCGGCGGTCAGACGTACCCCGTCCCGGCCAACTACGCCAGCAAGAGCAAGCTCGTTGAAGGTGACGGCATGAAGCTCACCATCACCGACGAAGGGAAATTCATCTACAAGCAGATCGCCCCCATCGACCGCCGCCTCGTGAAGGGCGTCCTCATTCAAGAGGACGGCCAGTACAAAGTACTCGCCGAAGGCAAAGCCTTCCGTGTCCTCCTCGCCTCGGTCACGTTCTACCGCGCCGAAGTCGGCGACCAGGTGACGATCCTCCTGCCCACAAAGGGCGACGCCAACTGGGGCGCCGTCGAAGCCGTTATTCCCAAGCACCTCGCCGAAGCCGCCGCCCGCGACGTACTCATCGAGCCTAGCCGCGAGTCGGACGGCGAAATGAGCCCGGCTATGGCTGAGCCTGAGGAAGAGGCTGAAGAGAAGCCCGCCCCGAAGCGCCGCAAGAAAGCCGAGTGAGGCGCCGATTGACGGCTGGTGCCAAACCCCGGATCATACGGGCCACTTCCGCACGTCACCCCGAACACGTCGCTCCGTCTCCTTTGGCTGGAATCCGGTGACCTCTACACGATCCGACGCGGCGTTCAAGCCGGCTTGGAACGCGGGATTGTCGTGGAGCCACACGCGATGACTGACCTCGTCTTCCGCACGGATGGACGTGGTCCGTCGTTGACGACGCACACCGGCGCCGACCTGATCGCCAGCTTCGACGCGGTCATCCTGCGGTCGTTCATGCCCTTCGTCTCCGAGACACTGACAGTAGCCCGCATGTTCCGCGCCGCCGGCAAAGTCGTGCTCGATCGCTGCCTGACGGAAGAGGGCTACGCCATGAGCAAGATGCACGACTACTTGGTGCTGGCCGAGGCGGGCCTCGCCGTGCCTCGCACTGTGCAGTGTTTCGACGTCGTTGAGAGCACGAAAGCAGCCGCGGTCTTCGGCTTCCCGTGCGTCGTCAAAGGCACCTTCGGCGCCTGCGGGACGCAGGTCTACCGTGTCGATCAGCCGGAGGATCTGAAAGATGTACTCAGCCGAGAGACACCCGGCCACTTCATGGTGCAGGAGTTTCTCCCTGCCGACCGCGACTATCGCGTCATGGTCGTAGGCGGACGGGCATTGCCCGTCTTTGTCGAACGCCGTCCCCCACCCGGAGATTTCCGCACGAACTTCGATCTCCACTCGACGATCACACCCGTGCCCTTAGCTGCGCGTCCCGACCTTCAAACGCTCGCCGAACGAGCCGCTCGCACGCTCAGGCGGCAGTTCGCCGGCGTTGATATCCGCGAGCGCGACGGCGTCCCCCTGATTCTTGAAGTTAATCGCCGGCCGGGCTTCCAGGGTTTCGAAGCCGCCACCGGTTTCGACGTTGCCGGCGCCTTAATGGACGAAGTGGCGCGCCTCTGCGCGGCGCGGGACGGCGCAGTGGTCGATCTGCTATCCTGACAGCCGACTCTCTGTCACCGTATCCGCTGCCCCCTGACCCCGTGCCCTCTCGCCGCCTCGTCTTTCCGGTCGTCATTGCCATCCTCTGCGTCGTGGCACTGTTCTTTGCCCTGCTCTGGCAACTGAAGAGCGAGACTCAAACTGCAAACGACAACACGAAAACGACCGGCCAACAGACGTCGAGTGTCCTGCCCGTCATCGAAACAATTGACCCACGCGATACCGCGCTCATGGCCATGCGACAAGGTGATGTAAAGGCGCTCCAGGGCCTATGGACGGCCGCGCGCGACTCGTACCAACAGGCCGTAGCGGCCAGCGGCGGATTGCCCGCGCTACGCAAACTCGCCCAGGCCCAACTACAACTCGGTGATAAGGACGCTCTCGGCAAGACGATCGAACAGATGCGTGCCGCCGGAGCAACCGGCACCGACATCCAGCTCCTCGAAGTCATCATCGCCCTACGCGCCGGTGATATGACCGCTGCTGCCACAGGCATTGGCGCTTTACCCGAAGGCTCAGTGCAGAAAAGCTACGCCTCGGCCCTCTTGGCCATCCTCCAGGGCGATCACAAGGGCGCCCAGGAAGCGCTCGCCGCCGTGGCCGCTGGCAATGAACCACTCTTGAAGAACTACGCATCAATTCTCGCAAACGCGTACCAGGAATACGCACTCTTTCCTGATAGTCCGAACATCCACCTTGTCACCCTCCTCGGACGCGCCCTCGCCCAGATCGAAGAGTGCCCGCTGGCCCTGCCACTCCTGAGCCAAGTCACGACGCAGCAGCCTGATTATCGCGATGCCTGGATCGTGCGCGGATTCTGTGAGCTGTCCTCCGGCCAGGGCAATGCCGCCCTCGCTTCGCTCAGTCAGGCCTACACCATCGACCCTGAAAAGCCCGAGACCCAGTACTACCTCGGCCGCTCCTACAGCGCCGCCGGCGACCATCACAACGCCGTCACGTTCCTGAATAACGCCCTTGTGAATGGATTTAAGCCCGAACGCACCGTCCGCGAGGCCCTGCTCGATGAAGCCAAGACCACATCGGACGTCTCCCTGGGCCTGGCCCAGGCCCAGGCTCTCGCTGCCCTCGATGACGCCACGGTCACCGACGCCGAGGCCGCTGTCACACTCTCGATCCAAGCCCAAGACCTTCCTGGAGCACTCCAAGTCGCTCAAGCCGCCGTCACACGCTGGCCCGACGACGGCCGCAGTTACGACCTCCTTGGTCTCGCTCTTGGCGCCGGCGGTCGGAAGGACGAAGCGAAGACCGCTCTAGAGAAAGCGCTCGCCATCAATCCCAATCTCCAGAGCGCCAAGGAACGACTCGCCTCTCTGCATTGAACGCAGAAGGATCCGATCGTATTTGCGCGTCCAAGTCCGTCATCGGTACACTCGCTGCCACATGAACACCGCCCCTCTGACCAGCGACTTCGGCGAATTACAGCGCCGCATTCGTGCCGCCGGCCTCCTCCAGCGCCGGCTCGCCTATTTTGTCGGCAAGATCATTGTCGTCGCACTCCTCTGGAGCATCGGCATCGCCGTTCTTGTCTTCAGTCGTAACCTCGCCATCCTCCTCCTCGATGCCGTCTACATGGCCTTCGTCTACGGTCAGATCGGCCTACTTGGCCACGACGCCGGCCACCAGCAAATCTTCAACAAGACGAAGCTGAACGACATCGTGTCCTACCCCTGTGGCCTACTCGTTGGCATCAGCCAAAAGAGCTGGACCGAGAAGCATAACCGCCACCACGCCCACCCGAACCGCGAGGGACACGACCCAGATATCGACTTCCCCATCCTCGCCTTCTCCAAGGAACAAGTCCGCGAGAAGAAAGGCTGGAAGCTCTGGTGCGTTCAGCACCAAGCTTGGCTCTTCCCCTTCCTGCTGCCGCTGGTCTCGATCTCTCTACGGCTCACGAGCTTGCACTACTTCTTCACACGCCCCATCAAGGAAATTTGGCTCGATGTCGCGATGTATTTCGGCCACTTCGTCTGGTACTTCGGCCTACTGTTCTTGCTCTTAAGCCCTCTCGAGGCCGTCCTCTTCATCGTCGTTCACCAGCTGCTCTTCGGCGCGTACCTCGGTATGGTCTTCGCCCCGAACCACAAGGGCATGGCGATCATTGGCGCCGACCAGCAGATCGACTTCGTCCGTGAGCAGGTGCTCACGTCGCGCAACATCAAGGCTCACGCCGTCACGGACTTCTGGTACGGCGGTCTCAACTACCAGATCGAACACCACTTGTTCCCGACGATGCCCCGAAACCGTCTGCGCGCCGCCAGCAAGATCGTGCGCGAGTTCTGCGCGGAACGTGGTATCTCGTACTACGAAACCGGCTGGTTCCCGTCGCTCTTGGAAATCTGGACGTTCATGCGCGAGATCGGTGCCCTGGCGCGACAAACCGCCTAAGGGCATACAAACAAAAAGACCACTCTCGTGGCCTTTTTGTGTTTGTTTGCCGTCTCTCCTGA
>CAZWNJ010000009.1:0-16469 GCA_964635215.1 uncultured Candidatus Peribacteria bacterium
TCAGGAGAGACGGCAAACAAACACAAAAAGGCCACGAGAGTGGTCTTTTTGTTTGGGCGGAGAAAGGTGAATGAATGTACACCATACTGTTTTTTCACGTAGCCAGTTTTTGCTTATGTGCTTGAGGCTATTTTGCTGTAGACAGCATCCTTGACCAAAGGGTGTACGTGCGTACACTTAGGCCATGACCCCAGCCACCCTCATCTCCATCTCCCCGATGACCGTCAGCATCGACTGCAGCGAGTGGGCCGTCCCGGCTTACGCCGCTCGCGGTGAGCAGCTGCTCTCGTGGATTCAGGCTCAACCAGCCGTGCAGCGTCTATCCGTTCGCCTCCCGGCCCGCCAGGAACTTCGGCCGCTGCGGCAGAAGATCCAGTCCCTCGGCTGCCAGGTTACCGTTCGTACACCATGTTCCCGCTCCTGATGATCACCGTCGGCGTGCTGAGTCCCTTTGTGCTGTACACTCGGACTAATGCCTATCAACCCCGCCCGTATTCTCTACCGCGACGACTACCTTCTCGCCGTGCACAAGTTGCCCGAGGAACTCGTAGTGCGTGGACGCGGTGAGGTGGGCAAATTGCCACTCCTCGATTTCCTCCGTCATGACGAGCCAGGGATTCGTGCCATCCATCGTCTCGACTTTGAAACGTCGGGCGTGATTCTCTTCGCACGCCGCAAAGACGTACTTGAGACAATCATTACTTCGAAATTCTCCGGCTGGAAGAAGACGTATCGGGCGATCGTGGCCGGTAAGATGATGACGAATTCCGGCGTGATCAAAACCAAGCTCGCCGGGCACGAAGCCGGGCAATTGCTTGAGGCCGAAACGTCCTACTCGGTCGTGGAGAAGTTCGATGACTGCAGCGACGTCGAGGCACACTTCGAGAAAGGTCGCCATCACCAAATTCGCCGCCATTTCGCCTCGATCCGCCACGCTCTCGCTCTCGATCCGCTCTACGGCGACAAGAAGTTTAACGCTTCATTTACGAAGAAATACGGTTTCCGGCGTTTTTTCCTCCACGCGTTGCGCGTCGAATTCCCACATCCGATGACGGGTGTGAAGGTCTCAATCACCTCGCCATTGCCCGCCGCCTACCTAGAGGCAATTGCGCGCTTCCGCCGCCGCGGGGAACGCCTACCGAAGAAGCGCTGACCTTGCTACGCTCTTGTCATGCGCGTTCTCTCGGGTATCCAGCCGTCAGGGGCTCTCCATCTTGGCAACTACTTCGGTTCAATCCAGCCGAATCTGGCCTGGCTCGGACGCGCGGAGGAGAACTTCTTCTTCATCGCCGATTTGCACGCTTTGACGACGGTTCACGATCCGGCGGCACTCAAGCGCTTTCGCCACGATGTCTTCCTCGATTACCTCGCCTGCGGCTTCGATCCCGATAAGGCCGTGATGTATTTCCAGTCTGATATCCCGGAGCACACCGAGTTGAGCTGGATTCTCTCGACTCTGACACCCATGGGCCTACTGGAGAGGGCCGTTTCTTACAAAGACAAGGTTGAGAAGGGGATTTCGGCCAGTGTTGGTCTCTTCACGTACCCCGTGCTGATGGCGGCCGATATTCTGCTCTACGATGCCGATCTTGTGCCGGTGGGCAAAGACCAGAAGCAGCACGTTGAAATGACGCGTGATATTGCATTGAAGTTCAACCACCAGTTCGGCGAAGCACTCATCGTTCCCGACGTCCAGATCCGTGAGGACGCAGCGGCTGTGCCTGGTACAGATGGGCAGAAAATGAGTAAGAGCTACGGCAATACCATTCCACTTTTTGGTGAAGAATCAGCGGCCAAGAAAGCGATCATGGGTATTGTTACCGACAGTCGTGGCATGAATGATCCAAAAGATCCTGAGACGTGTCCAATCTTTCAGATCCACAAGCTCTTCCTCTCGGAGAAAGAACAGACCGCTCTGGCTCATGAGTACCGCGACGGCCTGCCCTACGGCGAGGCGAAGAAACGTCTGCTTGCGACGTATCTCGATGCCCTCGCGCCGCTGCGCGCTAAGCGCGCGTCTCTTGAGAAGAATCCCAAGGAACTCCAGGCCATTGCCGACAGCGGTGCGAAGAAGGCAAGTGCGATCGCGAGGGCGACGATGGATCGCGTGCGAACGGCCGTCGGCCTGCGCTGAAGACTATGGCTGCACCTCGCTTGATTTTGGCATCAGGAAGCCCTGGCCGAGCCATGATTTTCCGACGTCTCGGGCTGCAGTTCGATGTTGTTCCCAGTACGGTCGATGAGCCATCTCACCCCGAGCAAGAGCCGGCTCGACGGGCCGCGGAGCTGGCCGCTCTGAAGGCGAAAGATGTGGCTGCTACCCATCCAGGGGCATACGTCATTGGTTGTGATTCGGTGGTGGAGTCCGTGTCCGGCGAATTACTGGAGAAGCCGGTCGACGCTGCCGACGCTGCACGTATGCTCCGCGTACTGAGTGATTCCACCGCTCTGTGCCACTCGGGAATCTGCGTCGTCCATAACGAGCGTATTGCGCGCGGACTCTGCACTACGGCCGTCACGTTCACGGATCTGAGTGACGAGATGATCGACTGGTGGGTGCGGCACGGCGGCTGGCAAGGCTGCGCTGGCGCCTTCCAGATTGAGGGGATGGCCCAGTTGCTCATCCGCAAGATCGAAGGCGACTTCACGAGCGTCGTGGGTCTGCCGGTTTTCGAGTTGGGCAGGTTGCTCCGTGAGCTGCAGTATCCGCTCTGGGATGCGGAGAGTTGGGCACCTCCAGTCTCAGAGACGCGGTAGGCGATAGCCTTTGAGAGCCTTCACGCAGTCACGGTAATCGGGACAAGCCTGCTGCACGACTGACCAAAAGTGCGCGTTGTGGCCCTGGACGAGGCGGTGAGCGAGTTCGTGAATGATGACGTAACGGACGAGACGCTCGGGCAGGAAGGCCAGGGCGGTATTGAGCATGATGAGTCCACGCGATGAGCAGCTGCCCCACTGCGAAGTGGCGACGGCGACCCGCACTCCGTGCACGGGAACGCGCAGCGTCTCGGTATTGGTTTGTTCCACTAAAGCGGCCAATCTGGGCTGTAATTCTGCGCTGAGTGTGCGCCAGAGTAAGCGGTGCAGGGCGCTGCGGCGTAGTCCGGGAGCGACGGTGAGTGTCCACTCGGGGCCACGAGTCTGCAGCCGGGTGCGCGCGCCGGGGCGAAGTGTAATGGTGATTGTCCTACTGTCGGCCAAGTGCACGGTGGCAGTTTGAGCGCCTTCCAGTAGAGGCTGGAAGGGGTGAATCGCGTGTTTCTGGCGCTCACGGCGAACGAGCTCGTGCATGCGCTTGAGGAGGTACTCAATATGCAGAGTTTCCTCACGCTTCGTGAGGTTTCGCGCCAGACGTATGACCACCGTGTCGCCCACGTAGACGGCGCGTGAATGCTTGTTCTTCGTCCGTTCGATCTGATGGGGAAGGCGGGGGGTGTCCATCAGCCCGTCATTCTACCCCCGCGAGGGAAGTTTGGCATGTGGCGAGTGCGTCGAGACCCTGGCGCAAGGCCTGGCGTGTATCGGCGAGCGTCGTGCCAGTCTCGGCGGCGCGCAAATGAGCCGCGGCCTGCACAAGGCAGTCGATCGTCGGAGGGGCGAGGGTATCACTGTCGGCGACAGAGGCCTGGACATCGCGTGTCAGTCGGGCCGTCCAGCTGAGGGCGATGTCGGCCCGAAGGGCTGTCAGGCTGAGCCAACGCGGTGAGACATATTTCTCGGTCAAGCGGCCCCGGGCCTTCTGCAGATCAGCTTCGGAGGTGTAGAGGTGGGCGTCGAGACCGTCGAGGAGGGCGTCAATGGCGTCATTTTCATCGGTGATGGCCGTAGTGGTGCGATGGACAGCACCGGGCAGCGTGCCTACGAGGCTCGCGACGCTCTTCTTGAGTGACGCCAACCAGGCGGACTGTGCGACGAGATCGTCGCGGACACAGCCACTCAAGACGCTGAATCGTGTCTGAGCACTGGCTTTGCGGACGCGTAGCCGGCACGTCTGGCGCGCACTTTGGCGGCGGCTCATGAGGAGGTCGAATGTTCGTTGATCCGCTGGCGAAAAGAGGCCGTGAGCGGCGGGTGCGGCCAGATCGTCGTAGGGCGAAAGTGAATTCCGGAGGGCTTCGAGGGCGGCCTGCGTCTCTGTGGCGGACAGGCTATTGGTGCCACTTCCCGACAACACGTCGCCGCTGGCGGCCAACGTGACGGAGGGGAGTAGCGTGGCGACGACGGCAACGGCAAGGAGGCGGCGCATGTCTCTCATCCTATCATGCCTTCTTCAGCGCCCGCTCGCGTTCAATATAGTCGAGGACAGTGTCGACGAAGGCAGCATGACTCCAAGCAAGCGGACTGACCGAGAGGTGTTCACCTGTGATCGGATGGAGTTGCTCGGGCAAAAGTCCTGAGGGGCTGGCGGCGCGCAGGGCCCAATCGAGGCCGCTACGGGCCTGTTCCAACTCTGCCAGGGTTTGGGCGCGGGCGATCTTCCATTGCGTCAACCAGAGCGTCGTGATGATCCAGGGGTTGCCCGGAATGTCATCGGTTGGTGGGACGGCGTTGTGGTAGTAATCCCGCTGGTACCGGGCTAAGCCGCCTACCGATGTGCGTACTGATAGGCCCCGTTCGAGCTGTTGCATTGTCGAGATGACGCGTGGGTCATCGGTGGCGAGGACGCCGAGACGCCAGACCATCGCGATGGAGGCATCAATTGTTAGATCACGTTCGGTTGTTTGGCCGTCATGACGCTTAATTTTTTTGAGGAAGCGGCCCGTTGTTTCGTCGTAGAGATGGAAGAACAGCGCCTGGCGCATCTCGTCGGCGACCGTTTGGTAGTCCTGCGAGTGGTGCGTATGGCCGAGGATTTGGGCGATCTGGGCGGCGGCATGCAAGCCAGCGATGACAGTCGCCGTGGTGTACGTGAAGATGCCCTTATGTTCCTCCCATGGGTCGTAGCTGAGCATGGGCAGCCCAGTTTCTTTCTCGCGGAAGGCACAGAGGAAACTGGCAGCCTTCTTCACGAAGCGTTCGAACATTGTCTGTAGGAATTCGAAATCCTGTGTGGACTGGAAGTGCTGCCAGAGGGCCACAATGGGCAGGGCCGTCTCGTCCTCCTGGATTGGCAATTGGGTTTCGCCGTCGCGGAACCAGGGGTGCCAGGTGGAGCCAAGTGAGCCGTCCGGGTTGAATTTGTGTAGCAGATATCCGTCGGGCATCTGTACGCGGGCGCAGAACTCGAAGAAGCGACGCGTCACTTCACCGTAGCCGGCCCGATCGAGGGCGAGGCTGATGAGCGAACCGTCGCGGGGCCAGACGTAGGTATACGTATCACGGTTGAAAGCCATGATGTCGCTGTCGGCTGCGGCCACGATGCCGCCATGATCATCAGCATGAGTGCGGAGCGTGAGGAGACTGCGCTTAAAGAGAGCGACGTGCTCTAGCGGTAGGCTGCCGAAATCGTGATTTGTCTTGTTTACCCAGCTGCGCCAGTAGTTGCTCGAGTTGCGATGTAGGCGCTCAGGCGATTCGTCCATCACGCGTTCGTGGAGTGCTACAACCTCTTGGAGGGATTGGCCGAGGCAGAGCCAGACGGCGACCTCCGTTTCTTCGGTATCGTTTACAAGGGCATCCACACTGACGCACGAGTCGACCGAGCCCTGGACGACGGTGTTCTCCGACAGGTGTCCGTCCTCAGCATCGCGCCAAGTGCCCTCCAGTCCTTGATAGTTACTCTTGCCGACAGCGAAGCTGGAGATCCCACAACGGCTGAGTTTTTGCAGACTATGGAGGACTGATCCGATCAATTCACCACGGGCGCCGGTGCGGCAGACTGCGGGGCGACTGCAGGTGCCACCAATGAGGAAATAGCGCGTCTGGCGATAGTGAATGATGGTGTTTGTGTGTGGTTCGTAGAACGCGGTGTCCTTCTGCTTGTCTCCGTAGATGTGGAAGTCATGGTGCGCGAACACTTTCACTGTTCGCTCGCCCGGGCTGAGGGATTTGAGGAAGAAGCGTCGGACGAGAACGTCGTGAACAGGGTGGATCGAATCTTCGACCCGGACATGCAGGTCGAGGCCTTGGTGTTGCATCTCCGAGTCGCCACTGAGTGTTTCGAGTTTGTAGCCCGTCTTCACCGTCCAGGCGGGGTCCGTGACCCAAGAGAAGCCGCGGCCCTCCACAAAGAATCCCAAGCGATGGGCATTGCCGTACGTCGTGTGATCCTCCATACCCACGTAGGGGTAGTAGAGATCACGCAGTTGCAGGCGACTGTCGAAGGTCGCAAGCAGCCGGCCGTTGCCGAGAACAAGAGCGCGGGGCATGGGTTAGTGGGAGGAGGGGAGAGCGGCGAGGCGAAGCTTTAAGTCGTGGAGAGCATGGCTGAAGCGTCGGTAGGCTTCGTAGGGAGAATCGTAGGGGCTGAAGTACTTATGCACGTCGCCGTCCGCCCAGTACTTGGTGCACATGTAGTAGAGGTGATCGGAGGTCTGTAGGCGCCGCCAGGTCTGCAGGAGAGCGGCCGAGCCGCTTTGAAGAATGTCGGCCTCCAGTTCGTAGAGGCTCTGGAGAGCGGCTTGCTGGATGGTGTTTCCTTGCCAAGCAGAAAGATCACGCTCGGTGTCGGCCCAGGAGATGATGGCGTGCGCGTCGTAGATGGGGCTCTTGCCCTTCCACTCCTTCAGCGATTGGGATGGAGTGACAGTGTGAATACCGATGTTCGAGAGGGCGCGCGGCAAGTCGGCCAAAAAGTCGAAGATGCCGGAGTCGGCCCATTGGTGCTCGCCGAATGTCTCGTAGTCCATGAAGAGATTGACGCAGTGGCCTGGACTGTCCTTCACCCAGCCGGCAAAGGTCTCGGTGGAGAGTGGGTGACTCACCCAGTTGCGGTCCGAGAATCGGAAGGCGATGTCATCGCTCAGGCGGTAGTTCTTCAGGAGGACATTGAAGGCTTTGGCGGGGCGCGGCTGCTTGCGGGCACCGGCGAGGGTGCGCTCGAGTCGGCGGGGCAGACGGAAGCGAGGCGGCACCACCGGATCATTGGGCGTGCGGTTGCCGAGTAGACGGTCGACACCTTCGGCGAGCATGCCGCGGAAGCCGAGCAGGCGGATCTGGTTGGCAAGCTCATTGCTGTAGATGAGTTCGGTGTTGCGGAAGATCGTCGGGGTCTTGCCGAAGAGCTTCTTGATCTTGCGGGAATGAGCTTTGATCTGGGCGGCGAATTCTTCCGTCGAGGCCAAGGCGCTGAGTGAGTGGGCGTCGGTTTCGGCTAGAAACTCGACCTTACCGGTCTTGGCTAAGCGCTGGAACGACTTGAGCACGTCCTTGCCGTATTCCTGACATTGATCGAGGAAGACGCCCGAGAGCGAGAATGACACGCGGAAGTCATCGTGCTGATCGATGAGCTTTAGGAGTAATGCGTTCGTCGGCAGATAACACTTCGTCGCGACCTTGCGGAAGATTTCGCGATTCTTCACATCATCGAAATACTGCAGATTGGGTTGGCCGATCTCCGTCACGCGCAGATCGCGCAGACGATAGGGCTGATGGACCTGGAAGTAGAAGCAGACTCGGTTACTCATGGGCGGGGGATTAGGAGTGAAGGGAATCGTGATAAATCGAACGGACGGCAGCAGCTTGATTGCTCCACGAGAGGCGCTTCAAGAGACGCGGCGCCTCCGCGCGCAGCTGACGGGCCAGCGGCTCTTCACGCAGGATTGTGAGGATGCAGTCAGCCATCTTGTCGGTGTCCCAGTAATCAACTTTAAAGGCGTGGTCGAGGACTTCGCTTGCGCCAGATTGCTTGCTCAGCACGACCGGGGTGCCCTGAGCAATGGCCTCCAGGGCCACGAGTCCGAATGGTTCCGAGAGTGAGGGCATGACGAAGCAATCGGCAGCGGCATAGAGGGCGTTGGCTTCGCGCTTGGCCACTTGGCCAGCGAAGACCATGCAACCCCCCAGTCCGTCGGCACAGGCACGCTCCATGAGCTCGCCCTGCATCGGGCCCGAGCCGGCCATGACGAATTGCACGTCACCGCGGAGTTGATGAATCTGTTTGGCGACAGCGATGAACTGCAGCGGGTTCTTCTGAACCGTGAGACGGCCGAGGAACAGCACCATCGGGTGGCGTTTCTTTCCATGTCGACTCATGAGAGCCGGTGCGGAGCGCACCGCCTCGGGGTCGTGGCCATTATGGACGACGCTGATCTTCTGCGGATCGATGCCATACTCGCGCACCAGTACGTTCTTCGTGTACTGACTGACGGCGATGATCGTGTGGGCCGCTTTGAAACCGCGCTTCTCGCGCTTGAAAATCCACGGGTCAGGATGGCCGTCGGTGCGATCGAGTTCGGTGGCGTGGATGTGTGCGATCATGGGCACCTGACGCATCTTTGCTGCTGCCTCACCGGCGGCGTAGGTCATCCAATCGTGACAGTGCACGACATCGGCGACGATGTCTTTTGAGGCCTCGACGCTCGCCACGGTGTACTGTTCGACAGCCGCCGCTAGATTCGGTCCGTAGAGGTCATGTGTTTTGCTACCGGCATGCCCCAGGCGCTCAGCGAATGAACGGGCGTCGTCGTAGGCGCGGATGGCACTTGGTACCGAGAGTACGGCACACCCACTCATGTCCGCGGTGACAATATCGGGATGGTCTGTACCGTCCGCACTCACCTTTGGCAGGACGAGCGTCACATCGATGTCATTCATTCGCAGTCCTCGAACCAGACCCTCACAGGCGATGCCGAGTCCACCGGAGTGTATCGGGGGGAATTCCCAGCCGAACATGAGGGTTCGTAGTGACATGGATGTGTGTGTCTTTTCGCGCGCGGCGAAAATCTTTTGATTATAGCACGGAAGGGCGTTTTTGACCACATTCCAGGGCAGATTCTTCGGGGCTTCTCATTGCGAAAATTCTCAATTATGTTTCCATATCTTTATGGCTATCCGCTGCGAAAAATCATGCCTTGGCACATCCGACCTCTGCTAGACTGATTCCGTTCTATGCCTTCTCTGTTCCTCACGCTCTTTCTGGCCGGCATGCTCACAATTTTTTTGCCGTGCATCTTGCCGCTTGTGCCGATCGTTCTCGGTGTGAGTATCGCGGGTCAGAATCGCTGGAGGCCGCTGGTGACGGTTGTTGGGATGATCATCGGATTCGTCTTCGTGACGGCGATTCTTCAGGTCCTACTGGCACAGTTCGTGGCTCTAGCTGTGCTCGTACAGACGGCGACGTTCGATGCGTTACTGCTTTTCGGTGCGGGGTTCCTTTCCGAAAGACGGAGCGTTCGTACACCGATCGCGCTGTTCGGTGGGATATTCTTTCTATCCTACGGATGGCCAGCCGCTATCGCTGCTGCCGGATTAAATATCATTGTTATGGAAGTTGGCGGTGTGGTTGCGGGGCGTTTACAGCAGCTCGGAGCCGACGTTCAGGGGGTGGTACGCCAATCTCAGGGGGCGGACTCACTCGTCACCGCATTCATCGTTGGTCTCACGCTCGGATTGGTGTGGGTCCCGTGTGCCGGACCGGCACTTGGCTTTGCGTTGGCCCTGGTTCATGACCAGCCAGGCTTGCGGGCTTTCTTGGCTCTGACAGCCTACGCCGTTGGCGCTGGCGTGCCGTTGCTCATCGTCGGATATGGCGGTCAGTATGCCGTCTCATCGGTTCGCTCTCTTAATCGTTATACCGGTGTCGTGAAGCATATTGCGGGCACGTTGCTCATCTTCACGGCCATCGCATTGCAGTGGAATCTGCTCGCAAATTTCCAAGTATGGTTGGCGGGAACGCGCCTGGCGACTGTTGCGAATACTATTGAAGACAGCCTTTTCCCGAATCAGAAACCAGGCGGCGCGGCGAGTGTGTTTGAAGCCGGCGGCGTACTGCCCGATCTTGGTCCAGCGCCCGAGTTCAAGAGTCTGGGGCCATGGCACAACTCTGAGCCGCTGCCTGTATCAGCATTGAAGGGCAAAGTCATCCTCGTGGATTTTTGGACATACAGTTGCATTAACTGCATTCGTACCCTGCCATACATCCAGAGCTACTGGGATCGATTCAAGGAGGGTCCATTCCTCATTGTTGGCGTCCACACGCCGGAATTTAGCTTCGAGCAGGATCCGGATAATGTGGCAGCGGCAATCAAAAATCATGGCCTCACATATCCTGTCGCTCAGGATAATTCCTATGGTACGTGGCGCGCATTTTCCAATCACTACTGGCCGGCGAAATACCTAATCGATGCCACTGGTCGCATCCGTTACGAGCACTTCGGTGAAGGGGGATACGAGGAGACGGCGCTGGCGATCCAGTCACTCTTGGAGGAGGCGGGGTACTCATTCGCTGTGCCGAAAATGGAACCCGTCGCCGAGACGGGCGGACGCGCCCTGACGCCTGAGACGTATCTTGGTGTGCACGGCTGGTCATCTTTGGTCAACGCGCCTTCCATCCCGACCGATGAAGCGACTGAGTATGTCTTACCTGCCAGTGTTCCCTTGAACGGCATCGCGCTTGGCGGTCAGTGGCAGATGCGGGACGATGAGCGTCAGGTGCTCCTGAGCGAAAGTGGTTCCATTCGCATTCACGCCCTGGCCGGCGAAGTGAATCTTGTCCTCGGTGTTGAGGATGAAGATGTAGCCGATATCCCGGCACAAGTGACGGTCGACGGCCAGCCCGGTCCGACGCTGACAATCGGTCTGCATGACCTCTACACGCTCTTCAAAGGGGCGTACGGCGAACATGATATTGTGCTGACGTTCGCCAAATCCGGGGTTGCCGCGTACGCCTTTACCTTCGGGGAGTGACCGCGCCGGATTGGCCTGCTAGGCTACGCCCATGCGCAAACTCTCCCTCCTCGCCATTCCTGCAGTGCTCCTTTCGGCCTGCAGCCTTGTCGCTCCTCGCCAAGCACAGCCTCTCCCGACCCCGGCGGTCCAGACTGGCACGACGGCCTCGGCACCGACGCTCCGCGATGTCAGTGAGGATGCCTTGAGTCCACCCAAGGCCGGATCAGCGGGAGTACTGGTGATGTCGAATACCCAGAGTGGCGTGATGGTGGTTGCCAGTTCCTCTTCGGGATCTGGCGCACTGACGAATGTCTCGACGGTTTTCCAGCCGACGTTTGGCAGTAGCGGTGCGATCGTTCCGGTTCTCAATAAGTCACTGTCTGGCGTGGTGATCGTCGGCAGCGGTACCGCTGCCGTGTCGTCGTCCTCATCCAGCAGCGTTTCTGTGGCGGCTGGGACAGGCGGCGCTCTGGTTGCAGCTCCGAAGAAGAGTTCTTCCTCATCGTCTTCTGTAGCGACCGTCACTGGTGCCACCGTGACTGCGGCGTCGTCGGCTTCCGACACGATGGTCGAGGCCAAAGATACGTCGGTCGTCACGCCCCCTAAGAATACGTCGCCCAGTGCCAATCTGCCGACGCAGAAGTCCACGAACAATCTCGTCATTTCCCTTGAATCCGATGCGTCGGCTGTGCCGCCGGGCGGCATGCTCCAGCTTTCGGTTCCGGTGCGCAACTACTCAGCTGGTTCCGCGGACGGCTTCCTGGTCGAAGTCCTCGTGCCGGAAGGCGTGACCGTGGTGGATGCTGTTCTCGGTGAGATCGACGGTCGCGCGGTACGTTGGCGCTTCAATAGCCTGCTTCCGAACCAAATGTACACGTTGCACTTCGCTGTGCGCGTGGCGCGCGACATGACCACTGGTGCCATCTTGCCGTTCTCCGCTCGTGTGAGCGGTGGCAACCTTGGCGGCAGTGCCGTAGTGACGACGTCGATTTCTGTTCAGCAGGATTTGCCTCAGACGGGAGTTGATCTGGGGGCCACGCTCCTTGGCCGCGCTAGTTCCAGTGCCTCGGGTGGCGAGCGGATGGTCCTGGCGGTTACCGCGATGGTCTGCCTCGCGCTCTTCGTCGGTCTGATGGCTGGTCGAGTGCTGACGAGATCACGCATTTGAACGAAAAACACGCCCACCGGTGAAGGTGGGCGCGGGACGGTCCTTAGAAGATAGGGCCGTCAGGAGGGGGTTGGATCTTGCCTGGGCGCTCGAAGAGCACCAGGACTTCCATCGGGTGTCCCTCGATGCTGCCGTCCGACATGCGGACAGGCAGAACGATGACGAAGATCGTGGCTTGCCGACCGTGTTCGCGTTCCAGTTCGGCGATTTTGCTGTTCACGAGGGAGCGGGTGTAACCCTCGATTCGGCGCTGAATTTTCTGGCCGTTCGGGTCAGCACTCATGCGGTAGACGCGGACAATGTAGCAGCCGCGTTCGGCTTCGATGGTCTCGACATAGTGGCGGGGGGCTCGGTCCGTCTGCACGGCGAGCAGGAACATCAGAACGACAAAGGCGATGGCGAGTGCGGCGACACTGCGAGCGTTCACGGTGACCTCCTGTGGGTGAAGGGGCGGATAACTAAGCGCACGGTATCATTTTTTCTTATTCTGACAATGCTCCACCGGCTCCTTTGACGCTTTTTTCGTCGATCGACGATGAGTGACGGTTTAGAGTAGGTCCATGCGCATCTCCTCTGCCGTCATTCTGTCGCTCCTCTTCCTTCCGGTGACGAGTCTCGCGGCGATTGCAACGCCGACCATCACGGCCACTGTCACGGTGCCGCCGGCTGCCTCTGTGCCTCAGGGTGCACAACGAGTAGGGATGCTGAACGTCTCGCTCAAGGCGAGTTGTGCTGCTGATATCACTATCTCTTCCTTCATTGTCTCGCACTCGGGCCTCGGTGACGTGCACGATCTGTCGCGTCTCTATGTGTTCAACGGCTTACAGCGTGTATCGCGTGGTGCCGTTCCGTCCGACTATGCGCCGGCTACCTTGCGCTTGAGATCTTTCACGTTGAAAGCCTGCCAGACGACGAACCTTGTCGTGGCCGCGGATTTTTCGCCCACGGCAGCAGCGGGCGGCGAACACCGGCTCAGTCTGCGCGAGATCGTGGCGAGCGCGCCGGTGACGATCATCCTCTCCACCGCCAAGACGCCGTTGACCGTCACGCCCCACGTGGGCGCGAGCACGATTTCGGCCGTCTTTCTGCCCATTCACACGAGTGTGCTCTATGGCTCCAACCGCACGGTCGCACGCCTTCGCCTGACGAACGACGGGTCCGACACACAGGACATCACCTCCATGACACTCACGAACGACGGTTCGGCCAGGGATAGCGATCTGCAACACCTGACACTGTACTCGTCGGCTTCAGAGACGATTTCCGACACGCTGGCCACGCTCGATGGTTCGACGGCCCGTCTGTGGCTGACGACGCCGCTGCGACTTGAGGCACATGAGGAGAGGATGATTGAGCTACACGCCGATGTCCGCGCCAGTCGCCGCAAGACCATCGATTTCATCCTCGAGGAGCCGTCCGACATCGAATCTCAGGACGTACGGGTCCGCTAAAAAACCCGTCGACGATCGTCGACGGGCGGGGGTTACTTCTTCTTCTCCTTGAGCAGGGAGAAGATCTTCATGATGGCCGCTTCGGCTTCGGGGAAGACCGCGATGACAGTGCGGTCCGTGACGCCGTCCTCGCGCCGAAATCTCGTGTACAGGTTCTTGAGTGGCATCCCGGGTCTGAATCGTACGAGACCGCCGGACGAAGGGTGGAGGCGGATCGCGCCCAGGGCCTCCGACGGCACCCTTACCCAGTAAAACGACACTTCGCGCTGCATCTCATCGCAACGCCAGACAAGCAGGGACATGATGCCGGCGAGCATGGCGATGGCGGCGAAATCCTCTCCGAGTTCCTGACGTACCTCGCGCAGCATCGCGCGGTATTCACTTTCTTCATCGTCATCTTCCATGCCGCCGCTGGCCGTGACTTGGCAGCCGCCCGGATAACTCTCGGCACGGTTGCGTTCGTAATCCCACTCGCCGCGGCGCTGTAGAAGGATGAACGGGCCCTCGGCATCCTCCGAGGCGACGACGAGTCCCGCAATGAATTTCATGGCTACTCCTTGAAATGGTGTGATGGATCGACCCTGTAATAGTAATACAGTACGGATTTTGCCTGTTCTGTCAAAATTTGCCCGCACTTTGGATTGGCGCGGAATTTCACTCCTGCACTGTTCACGGACGACCGAAATCTTTATGCTGGCGCGCACGACCTTCCCTCTTTCTTCTCTCATGGACCACGGCGATGTCATCCTCCGCTTTGAAGACGTATCGTTTGAGTACGACCATCATAAACCCGTTCTCGATACGGTGAGTTTCTCGGTGCGTGAGAACGCGAAGTTGACGATCATGGGACAGAACGGCGCAGGCAAGAGCACGCTCTTCAAATTGATGATGCGCGAGCTGAAGCCGCAGGAAGGGCAAATCCACATCAAGCGCGGTGCCACGATCGGCATTGCCAAACAGGTTGTGGCTCACGACGATCTCGACAAGACCGTGCGCGAGTTTTTCGAAGGGGCGTTTCCCGATGTGAAGTACGACATCGAGCGCCACATTAGTAACGTCCTCGACGTCGTGCACCTCCACGCTCCGCTTGATAAGAAGATCCGCGCCTTCTCCGGTGGCCAGAAGGCCCGTCTGCTGCTAGCCTATGCGCTCATCCAAGAGCCGGACATCCTTCTGCTCGATGAGCCGACAAATAACCTCGATAAAGAGGGGATCGACCATCTGTTGACGTTCCTCATTATGTACGAGAAGACCTGCATTGTGATTTCACACGACGCGGATTTCCTCAACAGCTTCACGCAGGGCGTGCTCTATCTTGATACTCACCTGCACAAGATCGAACAGCACGTCGGCGACTACTATGACGTCGTGGAACGCATCGCCGCGCAGATCGAGGCTGAGCAGCGTCAGAACGTGCGCATGGAGAAGGCAATCATCGATCAGAAGGAGAAGATTAACTTCTTCTCACACAAAGGCGGCAAGATGCGCAAGCTCGCCAGCAAGATGCGTGATGCCGTGGAGGAGGCCGAGGAGAACAAAGTCGACGTCCGGCGCGAGGATAAGACCATCCCGCCTTTCGCGATTGAGGCGCCGGCCTTTCCGAAGCCGCTTGTGACGATCTCGAGCGTGACGGTCATGCAGAATCACAAGCCCACAAAAAAGAAGACCGAACTCGTCATCCGCCGCGGCGACCGCGTGCTCATCACGGGTCCCAACGGCATCGGCAAGACGACGTTGCTCGAGGCGCTGGCCAGCGAGACCGAGAAGGGTGCCGTCATCACGCCCGGCGTGAACATTGGTTACTACCGCCAGGATTTCTCCGGCCTGCCGATGGATAAGACCGTCTACGAGGTTTTGGAAGAAGCCATGGAAAAGCCGAACCACCAGCTCGTCTTCGAGACGGCGGCGCGCTTCCTCCTACCCGGCGAGAAGGTGAAAGCCCGCGTCGGCGCTTTATCTGAGGGGCAGAAGGGGCTCCTGTGCTTTGCGCGCTTCATGCTTCAGAAGCCGACGCTGCTCATCCTCGACGAACCGACGAACCACATCAACTTCCGTCACCTGCCCGTCATCGCCGAGGCATTGAACGAGTACGAAGGCGGCATGATCCTTGTCAGTCACGACCAAGAGTTCCTCAAGAAGGTTGCCATGACGACGACGCTCGATCTGGGTTCGCTCTGAGTGGCCGTGTTAAGCGGCCAGTTTTTCGAGCAGACGCACGATGCGTGTGCGGAAATTATTGTGCACCGGGCGAGTCTGTTCGAGCGGTATGCCGTCGATGTGTGATGTGATGTCCGTCAGTTCCGCAACCACCTCATCGTGAACATTGGGATCGACAAATTCCTCGGCCTTTTCGAAGGCCAGTGTCAGGAGTTCGTCCGTTGATTTACCATGAGAAACATGCATTTCAGCCATAAATGAGTGGGTGGGGATGTTTATATTATTATACTATATTTAATAGTATTTGTAAATATTCTTCTCGGTCAGGATCGCTGCTGCCATGCGAGCTTCCAGAAGATCAGTCCGGCTACGAGTACGACAGCCAGGTCATCAAGTTGTCCGAGGACGGGCAGGACGTCGGGGATGAAATCAAATGGCGTGAGGCCGTAGAGTGCCGCGATGATCACGGCCGCCTTTGCGACGAAGGGCGTCTGTGGATCGGTGAAGGCGTGCCAGCAGCGGCGGATGGTACGAAGCATCGATCAGCGACGGCGGAGGAGTGCGATCGATCCTAGTGTGTTCAAGATGAAGGCTGTCAGGGCCATCATGGGGATGGTGATGTAGCCGAAGGTGAAGGCGATTTCGGTGGAGGCGCAGGAGATACCACTAGCGTCACAGGGCTTGAAAAGGACGTTCACGCCGGCTTCCTTCGGGACGGGATGCAGCGCGGCTTCCACTTGCTCGGAGTAGTGATCAATCGAAATGATCATCCCTATCAAGCAGAGCACGAGCACGTACATCGCGACCTTGGGGTCCTTCTTCCAGAGGGCGATCGTGAGCAGGATCACCTGCGGATACATGAAGATCCGCTGGAACCAGCAATCACGACAGGGTGTCCATTGTGCGATTTCTGAGAAGAAGAGGCT
>CAZWNJ010000010.1:0-14123 GCA_964635215.1 uncultured Candidatus Peribacteria bacterium
TGGCGCTCAGGGCGCAGCCCTTCCACTGGAGGAACTGTTCGCGAAGTTCGCCGATTGTCTGGGGGGCGGGCACGGCGACCATCGTAGCACGGCTTACGACGTTGGAACCTCCTGACGTTGCATGAGGCGTAGCAGGCGCGAGCGGACCGATAATTGCAGCCGACTGCGGACACAATCCATCGGCCGCTCGGCGCGCGCGACCGGTGGCTCGAGGGCGGCATGATCGCGGGCACGTTCCTGGAGTGTGAGGATGAACGCTTCGGCGTCACGATCGTCCAATGCGGCGTGATCCGGCACGTCGATCGTTGCCATCTCTCGTAGGAGGGTCATGGCGGCTTTCCGGTAGAGCCGGCGGTACTGTGGCTCCGGCAGTCGATCGAGAAACGCGTGCGTCTTCGCATCCAGGATGGCGTTCTCTAGGTGTCCGCCGAGGCGCTGAGCATAGGGGTGGTCAGGTGCGGATCGCTGCAGCTCCGCTACAAGTCCATGGAGTCCGCGCAGGGTGGTGATGGTCAGATCGGGCTGGTCACTCGTCAGGATCACGCGCAGTCGTGACTCCACTGCCGCGAAGGCGGCCGATACGTCCGTCGCCTCGTACCCGGCGTGCAGGCCCGTGCTCAGGACTACACCTTCGAGGAGGCGCATTTTCTCCAGGACATCACCCACGTAGGCGGGTGTATGCAAAAGCCGGTCGTTGAACGAGAGTGTGTCGGGCACGGCAGGCGATTCTAGCACGAAGAAAGACGGCAATCCGGGGGATTGCCGTCGACCGTGACGGAGTCACGGAAAGGTTGATGTGTCCTGCCTTCGGTCAGTCGTCGATGTGGTCGAGGAAGGAGTTCGGCTCGTTCGCCTTCTTGCAGTTGGCCAGCACGACGGCGAGGAAGCCCATGGTGAAGTGGTACTCACCCTTGAGTTCGACGAGGTAGCCGAGCTGGCAGAAGACGTGGAGGCAGCGGAGGTTGCGATCCTCATGCTCGTACGAACTGAGTTGCTGGGCCGTGAAGGCGCACCAGACGTTGCGCACGACCGCGAAGCCGAGCAGGCGGGCGGCGAACGTGTCGCAGCCGTGGTAGCCGAAGTAGTCGTCGAACTCGGAGTAGCGCACCGCGCGCGGCGGGATCGGACAGGAGAGGGGGATGATGTCACGCTCGGTCGTCATCCGCAGGTCGAAGCCGTAGATGCGGCCATAGAGGCCGAGCGGGCGGTGCGTATAGGGCTTTCGGACGTAGACTTGGGTGACCGACTCGAAGCGAGCCGGTGCGGCCGGTTCGCGCAGCAGTTCGGTGAGTGCGTTCGGTTCCAGCAGGGTGGTGGTCAACATCGGACTTCTCCAAATGGGGTGATGAAGCAGGCAGGACACCTGCACTCGTTCGGGACTGTCCCGGATGTGGCGCTCCAAGCGCCGCTGAGTGCAGATCGATACCTGCTTCTTTGCCGAATTTGTCAAAGAGCGCCGCCGACGGTGTCATGGGAGAAAAAAGATTGCAAGGCTCTTAGACCCCAGAATCTTCCGGTCGGCGAATATTAAAATTATGACCAGAAAGTATCTATTTAAGTGATTTTACAAAAAATTCGACGCGGTAAGCAGTCGCAAAACTGGCGGGAGGAAGTCGCTCGATTGAGATTTATTGGCATCTGTTAGCCACAAAAACGATCCTATGGTTTTTGGCTCTATGAGGCCATACACACGCATGTTCGCCAAAATCACCTCCGATGAGGAGAGAATGGTGGAGCTGAGGGGAGTTGAACCCCTGACCTCTTCCATGCCATGGAAGCGCTCTAGCCAACTGAGCTACAGCCCCACGAGGGTAAGCGGTGTTGAGAGAGTGAGAGAATGGTGCGCCCGGCAGGATTTGAACCTACGACTTCCAGATCCGCAATCTGGCGTTCTATCCGGGCTGAACTACGGGCGCACGGTGGGAATGAACGATTGCCCCGTAGCGACGACGGAGCCCCGGCAGGGTATCAAGGACACTTGTCCTTCACAAGCGACTATCGCCGCTCTTCCTGGTCGTATTTCACTCGTATTGCCGAAATCTCCACCGAAAGAGGGTGAAAAGTCACTTTCCGTGGCCGGCAATCAGCTCATCCACGGCGTTCACGGTGTCCTCCAGGTGCCCGTCACGGTTCACCACCGAGGCGTCGCAGAGGCTGGCCTTGGCTAGTTCCTTCTCCATGCTTTCCAGGCGGTGTTGCAGTTCCTCGGCCGACATCGGCGCGCGGTTCGTGATGCGGGCGACGAGTTGCTCGGTGCTCTCGGGCAGAAGAAAAATCGCGAGGAGCGGCAAGGCGTGCGCGCCGCTGAAGACCGGATGGGTCTTGAGCGCTTCTAATCCCTGCATGTCGATCTCACGCAACACCGTCTGGCCGGCGCGCACCGGGTCGACGATCTCGGCCACGACCGTCCCGTAGCGCGCGCTCTGGTGGACTACCTGCCACTCCAGGAACTTGCCGGCCGCGACCCACTGGTCGAACTCCGGCTCGCTCAAGAAGTAGTACGTGTCGTCGCCCTCACCCGGGCGGCGCGGCCGCGTGGTCGCCGACTTCGGCAGGCGGAACTCCGGGTGCCGCTGGCGCAGGGCCGCCACCACCGAACTCTTGCCTACGCCGCTCGGGCCGACGAGTAAGACAAGCCTGCCGATGGATTGCGCTGTTTGGGCCATGTTTGCCCATCCTAAAGGCCTCCGGGACATTGCGCAAAAGCCATTCTTCCTGTAGAATAGAAAGATTGCTCTTTGACCAGATCGCTCCCGTAGGCGGGAGAGGCGAGGGACGACGGCGGACACTCCATCTTTGGAGCCTGCTTTCCGCGAACAGTCGCCCCTCACCCCTCCCTGCCTATGCCTGCGGACTTGCCGCCCGCACCCAATAGGATCCCTCCACTGGAGGGTACTACCTGCACAAACACACACATATCCCCACCTTTCGGGTCAAAGGAAGGAGCCGATTCCCGAGCCCTCGGGATGCAACAAACACACAACGGTGGTACGCCGACTCGTACCAAGCAGGTAGGGAGCGCAACCTGGCCGGTTGCACTCTCGATCCTCGTGATCGAGATCGAACCGGGTACCGTCCCACTGGGACGGTACCCGTTTTTCGTAGTGACAAGTTTGCTCTACAAATAGGGCTGAAAACCATGTTGCGTTTCCCTTCCCTTCGGTAGGATGCCCGCATGTCTCGTCCGAGAATCGCCGTGATCCACGTCGGCGGTTCGATCGGCATGGTGCGCAATCAGAAGACCGGGCGCATCGACCAGATCGAATCCGTGACCGATATCCATCGGTTTGTTCCTGAATTGCAGAAGGAAGTGGCGCTGGAATTTTTCTCGCTCCAGAACATCATCTCGTCCGAGATCCGCTCCGAGCACTGGACCGAGATCATCGAGACCATCGCTCGCGTCTACGACGACTACGAGGGCTTCGTCGTGATTCACGGTACGAACACGATGAGCTACACCGCTGCCGCCCTGAGTTTCGGTCTCCAGAATCTGAGCAAGCCCATCGTTCTCACCGGCTCCATCCTGCCCATCAATGACATCGGCAGCGACAGCCGTGTGAACCTCGTCTACGCCGTGCGTACGGCTCAGTTGGATTTGGCTGAAGTCTGCATTGCACTTGGCCCGACGGTGCTACGCGGCACACGCGCCGTGAAGACTGACCACTCGATCTTCCAGACCTTCGATAGTCCAAAGTTCCCAGCACTTGCTGAGTTTCACACGAGCGTGAAGCTGCACCAATTCCGCACCATGAGGCGCAAGCGAACGCTCATTTGCCGCCCTGATTTCGATAGCAACATCGCCTGCATCACGCTCCATCCCGGTGCGCCGGTGCGGATCTTCGACGCCATTCTTGATGCTGCGCCGCATGGCATCGTCGTTCGCGCCTACGGACTGGGCCTGCTGCCCGAAGACCTCCTACCCTGGCTGCGCCGCGCGAGTGAACGCAAGATCCCTGTCGTCATTACCTCGCAGCTGCTACGTGGCGACATCGATTTGAAGAACTACCACATGCAGCTCGCGCTCGAACAGCTTGGCGTCATCTCCAGCAAGAATATGACGACGGAGTGCGCTATCGCCAAATTGATGTGGTCGCTCAAGCAGACGAATTCCGAGAAGCGTCTGCGCGAATTGATGGAAAAGAATTTGGTCGGGGAGTTGGATGAATGATCGTCCCTCAGCAGTAGGCCACTATTGATTCGTTGGCACTTTTGTCAGGCGTGACAAAAGTGCCCAAAAGCGCTGGCGCGCCGAGTGCCCCTCCATGCGTCTGCTTGGCGGTGCTCAAGTAAAAATCCCGGAGTCTATTCAGGGTAGTGCCCCTTCACCCCCGGCGGCGCGCCCCCCCTCCGCAGGCAAAACGGAACCAAAGCTATTTACTCACTCTTTTTCTTCTTCTCTTTTTCTTCAATCAAACTTTTGCCGACGATGGAACCGACGGCGCCGCCGATCACAAGACCAACGACGAGCGACTCGATCAGGCTCGAGCGTTTTTTCTTGGGGGCCCCGTCAGTTTTCTTCTTGCGGAAAAACATAGGATTAGACGGCCATGCCGTGGTGAGTCTGGAAGTAGTCCTGCACGAGCGCTTCGAGCTCGGCCAAGTGCGCGGCGCTGCGGGCTTCGATGTTGATTGTCAGGCAGGGCGTGGTGTTGCTCTGGCGGATGCCCACCCAGGCGTCCTCCTGGAAACTGATGCGCGCTCCGTCCATCGTCTCGACCGTGTACGACTGTGAGAAGTGTTCGACGGCGTGGCGCACGACGTCGCCCTTGCGGTCATCGGCACAGTGCGGGCGGCGCTCCTGGGCTTGGTGGACCGTCGGGAACTCCGCCAGCAGGGCTGAGAGCGGCTTGCCGCTGCGGTGGACGATATCCAGAACGTGCAGGGCGGCAATCACAGCGTCGTCGACGCTGAAGTAGTCCTCGCCGAAGAGGAAGTGACCCGAAGTTTCGCCGCCGAGCAGCGCCTTCTCGCGCTGCATGACCTGCTGCACGAAGGAGCGGCCGACGCGCGTCATAATGGCCCGTCCACCCATCTTCTCCACCTCCGACGGAATGAGTCCGGAGTTCGTGACGGTGTAGACCACTGCGTTGCCGGGATGTCGCGAGAGCATGTCCTTCGCCATGAGCAGGAGGATCTCGTCATTCGAGCGGATGACACCCTGTTCGTCCACGACGCCCACGCGATCGCCATCACCGTCAAAGGCCAAGCCGACGTTGAGCTTCTGGCTCGTCACCAGCGCCTGCAGATCCTTGAGCGTGTGCTTCTGGCTCGGATCGGGGTGGTGGTTGGGGAAGGTGCCGTCGGGTTCGATGTAGAGCCCGTGCACGGTGGCCCCGGCCGCTTCCAAAATCTCCACGTAGAGCGGACCGGCAACTCCATTGCCGCCGTCGACACCGATCACCATGCCTTTGGCGGCGTGCGGAAACTGTTTGGCCAAGCGCTGCTTGTAGGGCGTCGTGGCGTCAAGCTTCTCGGCCGAGCCGCCGGGCACCTCATCGAAGCGCTTTTCCTGCACGCGCTTGAGGATCACTTGGATGTCGGGGCCGAAGAAGCCGTTCGCATTCCAGAGTGAGAGCTTGAGTCCGTTGTCATGACCCGGGTTATGGCTGGCGCTCACCTGAGCACCGGCGTCGAGCTGGAAGTGACAGATGGCGAAGTAGTTGAGGGGAGTTGGCGTTTGGCCGATGCGCAGCACCGTGCAGCCGGCGGCCACGAGGCCGTCGACGAGCGCCTGTTCGAAGGCCGGACTCGTGACGCGGCAATCGTGCCCGACCGCGATGCGCGGGTGGGGGACACCGCGGCGAAGGCGAACTTCGGAACCAAAGGCTTGTCCCATCAAGCGGTAGAGCTCGGGGGAGAGTTGATCCGTAGCGTGACCGCGAATGTCGTAGGCGCGGAAGACGCGGGGGTCGATGGTCGTCATACGCCAGGCAGAGTAGGCCAACCCCGCCCCCTTTTCGAGAGCGAAGAGTGAGATTTATTGTATACAATATGTATTCACATTTTTCCGTCTTTCCAATGCGGAAATCTGGCCCAAACAGCCTTACGCAAGGAGGCTCGCGATGAAGGTCGCCAAAAGGTAGCTGATGAGGATGATCACGAGGCCGAGTCCGGCCCGAAGAATGAGCCCCTTCGCCTTCTTGAACTGCTCTTCGTTGCCGGCCGAGAGGATCATCATCAAGCCGGCGTAGACCACGACCGCCAGGGCTACCAGACCGATGATGCCGAGGATGCCCGAAATGATCTGTACCGCACGCAAGATGATTGGCGCCGGTGACGCTTGTCCCGGCACGCCGAAGTCGGGGATACCGAGTGTTGCCTTGATGGCTTCAGCCGAAATAAGCAGGATGCCGGCCGCACCGATACTGATGAGCGCATTCTTCAGCTTGCCGCTGCCCTCCTCAGAACCGCCGCGCGTCAGGGCGTTCACGCCCGTGATGATGACGAGCAAGATGCAGATCGTGGCGAAGAGCGTCAGGACCCAGCGCAGAACACCAAAGACTTCGGCCGAGAGAATCTGGGCGCCCGCATTGGCACCTCCCTGACTGGCGAGCACGCCAGTGTCCCCACCAGCAGTGAAGAATGCCTCGATGAAGCGCGGCGTGAGGAAGGCGAGCATCACGCCTGCCAGCGTGACACCGATGGCCTTCTTCGATTTCTCGCGCTCTTCCTCCTGCGAGGAGTAGATCAGCGTGAAGCCGTTGCGGACAATCGCGAAGGCAGCCACCGCTGCCACAATGAGCTGGAAGCGGTCGATGGCGTATTCCACAAGACTCAGGGCGCAGTCTGCGCCACTGCAGCTGCCGCCGAAGAATGCCTGGAGTGGCCCCGCGGCCGCATCAGCTGCGTTCCCGGCAATTCCCTGAGCCATAGCGACGGCGGGGAGTGCCGCGCCTAGTGCGAAGGCCAACGTGCCCATGGTGTGATGAAGAGACGGCTTCACAGGGCGAGGAAGAAGTTTAGAAGGACGTACGAGCTCATGACGACAGCAAACGCGATCACGGCGGTGAACATGCCCTTCTTCGCTCGATCGGTCTGGTCGTCGCCCACCGACACCACTAAGACAATGCCAGCGGCAATGAACCAAAGAACCGCGAGGGCACCAAAGATTTCGAGTAAGAAGTTGGCCATACCTACAATTTCGGCATTCAGGACGCCGGCGCCCGTTTCGGGCAGGAACGACTCCACAAGAACGTTCGCCATTGTAATGGCGGCCACGCCGAGGAAGGCGTGCATGAGGCGCTTCTTCGTTTTTTCCTTTTCGCTGTCATCCTGCATCAGCACCAGGCGGAACGCCGAGATGACGATGACAACCGTCACCATCGTGCCGATGATGAGCTTGATGTAGAGCGTGACATTGCCCATTGCCGTCTGCAGCGGCTCGGGATTGACGAGCGTCGTGCGGGCCGACGAGCCGAAGGCCTCCACGAAGAACGAGGCCAAGCTCATGTAGGCGCAGGCGTAGATCGCTTGCTCATAACCACCTTTAGCCGTTTTCGTGGCCTCATCGTCGTTGGCTTGGAAGAGGAGGCGGAAGGCGTAGTAGAAGAAGTTTCCCAGAGCCCCCGCCACGAAGACAATGCGCACCGTCGGGAAAACAACATCTTGCAGATAGCTACCAACTCCCGCCGATCCGCCGGTGCCGCAGGGCAGGTAGGTAAACGGGCAAGGATTGATTTGGGCATGGGCCAGACCGGTCATAGCTCCGAGGAGGGCCGGCAGGAGGGTCCAGACGAACATAATCTAGATAGTATAGCGTAAAACTGCCCTTTTCTCCAGTCCGTTCCAGACCAGGAAAACCCTCTGTAAAGCCTGCTTGCGGCTTTTGGCTGCCATCGCTACAGTAACGGCCCGCGCGGTGGCGCCGATTCGGCGCCTGCGGTATCATTCCTCCGACCTATGGCCAAGAAGCCTACACCAAAGAAGCATCGCGCGAAGCGCGCCACTCGTCTCCAGCATTCCCACTACGTGGGACTCGAAGTCGAGCGTCTGCGCAGCAAGAGCCAGTCGCCGTACGCCGGCCCGGCCGTTCCCAAGCGCCAAGCTGAGAAGGCGCTCAAGAGCATCACGCGCATCAAGGCCTGAGGTCTTTGCCTCATTCCCCCTCGCCATGGCTCGCCGCCGTCACCTGTCGCGCATTGCTGTTATGCAAGTGCTGTTCGAGCGTGAGGTCCGCCCGGAGATCGATGTCGATGCTGGTTTGAAGCGCAATTTAGAAGAGCTCGGCGGCGGAGATGATGAATTTGCCCAAGCACTTCTGGCTGGGACACTCCAGAATGAAACCGAACTGAAAGACCTGATCCAGAAGCACGCCCCGGGTTGGAGTCTGGACCGAATGGATCCTATTTCGCGCTGTGTACTGCAGTGCAGCACATTCGAACTCACCAAGAGTGCGGACGCCCCGGTGCCCGTGATCATCAACGAAGCCATCGAGATCGCCAAGGAATTCGGCTCCGACGAGAGCGGCAAGTTCGTGAATGGTGTCTTGAATGCTCTGGCTCAGGAATTCCGTCCTAAAGAGGCCCGTCCGGCAAAACCGGTTGAGCCGGAGGCGCCGGAACAGAACTGATAGATGTCCCCCGGGGGACTGCGGTATGCTGCCATCATGTCCGCGACGCCCCGCCCCTTCGTCCTGCTGGAAAAGGCGATCGACTGCTCCTTCCGTAAGAAGGATCTTTTGGCGCAGGCCCTGACGCACCGCAGTGCGGCGCGTGAAAGTCGCAATCACGGCCATAACGAACGTCTGGAGTTCCTCGGCGACGCCGTGCTCGAATTGGCGACGACGGAGTATCTCTTTCACCTCAGTTCCAAGCCTGAAGGCGAACTGACAAACTGGCGCTCGGCCCTCGTCCAGCGCGAACACCTGGCTGCGGTCGCCCGTGATCTGAAGCTCGGCGACTATCTCCTCATGAGCCGCGGCGAAGAGGCGAGCGGCGGTCGCGAGCGTGACTCACTTTTGGCCAACGCTCTCGAGGCCGTCATCGGCGCCGTCTTCCTCGACCGCGGGTTCGAGGCGGCCAAGGAGTTTTGTTCACGCTTCATTCTCCTACGTCTTCAGCATCTGCTCGCGCAGGGCAAAGACCGCGACGAGAAGAGCGTCTTCCAGGAGGAGGCCCAGGATCGCATGGGCATCACCCCGCACTACGTCACCGTCGACGCCACCGGCCCCGATCATGATAAGTCCTTCGTCTGCGCCGTCTTCATCGGCGACGAGAAAGTGGCCGAGGGTAGCGGCAGCAGCAAGCAGCGCGCCGAACAGGCGGCGGCCAAGGCTGGCCTCAAGGCCAAGAAGTGGGCCTAAAAAAGCCCTCCGACAAGCGGAGGGCAATAGAAAGCACAGACGGCACGTACAGTTCAGGAGAAGAATTCAGCGGTGCAGAGCAGAGCAGCGACCCCCCAAGCAAAATACTGTAGCGACGGCACGGCCCAGCCGATGACCGTGGCGACGAGCAGTGCGCAGGTTGCACTGACCAGAAACATCCAGACTTCAACTCCTTGCGGCGGGCGCCAGCGGCGGCGCGGGCGGGCGTGGCGAATGGGCTGAGTGACGGTGTCACTCCGGTGAGACGTTGCGACGTGCGTCTCTGCGACCAACGTGACAGGCATGACGACTCCTTGAGAGAGGTGTTTTGTACGTGGGGACTCCTCGTCGTTCCCCACGCCTTGGAGCCAGAGAGTTCCAGGGCGTGAAGAATGGCGAATGGAGTCGGGGTGCTTTCAAGGAGCAACCGCCCAGGCGGGCGGGGCGGCCGTAGTTCATTCCTCCGGCCGACAGTTGTCAAGACTTCGGTTTCCGAAGACGTGAAAAGTCGATTGAGGCGAAAATAATGGCCATAAGTGGTGTTTTAAAAAACCACCCCGCGGTTAGACCGCGGGGTGGGAGGGGCGCCGACCGTCGTGCCTCCAGCCAAACAGGATGGCATACGTGAGGCAGACCGGAGTCCAGAGCAGCAGGATCATGAGCACGAACCAGCAAGCGATAGCGAGGAAGATGGACGTGCCGATGATCACTACTGCCCGACTGAGAAAGGCCCAAATCTTGCGTTTCACGTGTTTCTCCTCGGAGTGTGGGACCGGGTCTATTGGATCACATTTTGGCTAAAAGTGGAAGGATTCGGCCGTCCTCGGTCGACTATTTACTACTATATAATTATGGCGTTTAGTGATATAATGTAACAAATACAGTACAAACAAACACCAGAACAGGCGAATGCTCGCGCGTCCAAATGGCGGTCCACCGTCATGACGGTCCTGACCCTAACGGTGTCATTGCTGCCGCTTCTGCTACTGAAAAGTGCCGAAAGCCCGTTGGCCCGTGTGGTGACGCAGTGGCAGCCGCGCGTCGTCGTACCGTCGCCCGGTTCTACGTCCGGCCCCCGGACGGACGCCCGGACGACGATCCGCAGCGACCGGATTCGGTCGCGTCTCTCGCGCCGTTCTTCAAGTGCTCCGGCGCGCATTGCTCGTGCCCCCAGCCCCTGGCAGTCGCCGGCCTTCATGTCGTCGGCCGCGTCGCTGGCGCCTCTCTTGTCCTCGTCACTGCCGAGCGAGCGCCTCCACGCTGCCGCGCCCGATCTGGCCTTCCCGGAGTTTGGCCTGGCCACAATGCCGATATCGGTCGTCCCCAATTGGGGTGCGATGAAAACCTCTGCGGAGTGGAGTCGTAGCTACAGCCAGATGGACGCAAGCGACTTCGTCCCGCTGCCGCCCTATCGCTTGGCCGATCTCACCGTTCCGCTCACGAGCCTGACGGACAACCGCACCCCCGACCACGTGCGCCTCATCACGGCCAAGTATGCCTATTCCACGCGCTACTACGGGCGCTACGACCTCGATAGCGGCGAATTTGAGGGCAAGCATGGCGGTATCGACATCAAGCTCGCCTTCGGCACGCCCATTGCCGCCATCGGCGGCGGCCGGGTCGCTCGGATCGCTGAGACGCATGATTTAGGTCATTACGTGATGATCGAGCACCACACGGACGGCGAGACGTACTTCTCGATCTACGGTCACACCGACGCTTCGGGCATTCGGGAAGGCGACGACGTCGTCGCCGGCCAAATCATCGGCACGGTCGGTATGACGGGCGAGACGGCCAGCCCGCACCTCCACTTGCAGATCGATCGCGACGACGGTGTGCGCCCCCACGTGCCCTTCGAGTCGTCCGTGGACGTCCTCAGCGCCGCGGCCGCCACCCACACGGTCAATCCGATCCCGTTCATCCAGCGTCACGCCTCGATCTGATACACGAAAAAGGCGGCCCGGAGGCCGCCCTTCTCTGATCGTTGCTGCGTTGTCTTAGAAGGCGCTGCAGTCGAAGTCGCGATCATCGATTGCTTCCGTGATGCGCGAGGGGAGCGTGCCGATCACCTGCGATAGCTGTGCGGCGAAGGCGCGGATCGCGGCGCGAGACGGAGCGGGGCTCATATTGCTGAGGTAGGTCTTGAGCGAGCAGATCGCTTCGCGCTGCAGGTCAGTCAGTTCACCGAGGGGGCCACCACCGAAACCTCCCGGGGGCAGACCGCCGAAGTGTCCATCGAAGTAGTGCTGGAGGACGCGGAACTCCGTCGTGCGGTGTCCAAGGTGGTTGGACGGGTGACCCTCCTGCTGGAGGTTGTTGAACGGTCCTTCACCGCCGCCGCCCTGTTCGGACGAGGAGGACGAGCTGGTCGAGGAGCTCTCGCTGCTGCTGCTACCTTCTGAGCTCGACGAGCTGGAAGACGAAGAGCTGGAGGAGCTGGACGACGAGCTAGAGCTAGAAGAGCTCGAAGACGAGGAGCTGCTGTCCGTGCCGCCGCAGCCAAGGCTCAAGTTATCGATCTCGTCGAGGCTGAGCGGGCGGTCGTAGAGGCGAACGTCGTCGATGTCACCGTCGAAGTAGTAGTTGCCGCTGATACCGCCGATCACGAGATCCTGGGCGGAGCTGGCAATGGAGTTCGGGACCGAGAGGGCCGTGGCCACCGCGGTGCCGTCAACGTAGATCTTCAGGACGTTCGTGCTGTCACTGAAGACGGCGGCGACGTGGTGCCAGACACCCGGTGTCAGGCCAAGGCCGCTCGTGGCCAGGTGGTCGCCCGTCAGGCCCATATCGAGGCCCCAGAACTCAATCTCGCTGCCGTTCTGGTAGAGGGCGTACTGCTCACCCGTGCTGTCGCGGCTGCGGCGCAGGATGATGCGGTAGCCGCTGCTCACGTTAGCGGGCTTGATCCAAGCGCTGATCGTCAGGTCAGTGACGTTCATCGCGCCCGTGGCCGGGACCGTGATGAGGTCGTTGCTGCCGTCAAAGGTCAGGTTGTTCGGGTTGCTGAAGGTTAGGGGAGCGGTGTCGGCGGACGTCCAGTGGCCGCTGAGGCCAGCATTGAGCGTGCCGGTCTGGCCGTTGCCGCTCAGGTCGGCCGTCGTGTTGCCGTTGCCCTCATCGAGCGGCCAGTAGCCGGCCAAGAGGAGGTTCGAGACATCGTCGCAGGCGACCGAGCTGCTGGAGCTACTGTCGCTGGAGCTCGAGTCGGAGCTGCTGGAGCTACTGTCGCTGGAGCTGCTGTCCGAAGACGAGGAGCTCGAGGAGTTGTCGTCACAGGCCGTCACCGGCGTCGTGGTGTCCTCACACTTGCTGAGCTGCTCACCGTTGACGCAGATGTCATCGCCCTTGCCACCCTTCAGGTCGTCAGAGCCGTCGTCACCGTCAATCTGGTCGTCACCGTCGCCGCCTTCAAGCTTATCGTCGCCGGCGCGGCCGCAGAGGACGTCGTTGCCCTTGCCGCCCTTCACGTCGTCGTTGCCGTCCTCACCGCAGGCGTAGTCGTCGCCGTCGCCGGCTTCGATCTTATCGTTGCCGCCGCGACCACAGATCGTGTCGTTGCCCTTCTTACCATTGATGTGGTCGATGCCGCTCGTACCCACCATGACGTCGTCACCGTTCGTGCCCGTCAGCGTGTCATCGTAGAGGTCGCCGTCATCGGGACCGCCGACGATGACGCCGTTCGCGTTCACGTAGATTGTGGCCTCAAGGCCGTTACAGGTCGGCACCTCGTTCTGGCAGGTGGCGCTGCAGCCGTCACCAGGGGTGGTGTTGCTGTCATCACACTGCTCCGTGCCGTTGTTGTTGACGACGCCGTCGCCGCAGACTTCAACGACGCAGAGGCTGTTGCAGCCGTCACCGTCGATCAGGCCGCCGTCATCACACTGTTCACCATCCTGCTGGAAGCCATCGCCGCAGGCAGGGAATTGGCAAGCCGTAGTGCAGGTACCGGTGTCGCTATTGTCGTTACCCAGGTCGCACTCTTCGCCGGCCTGAACGATCAAGTCACCACAGGTGGGGAGGGTGCAGGCGTTGGAGCAATCATCGTCGTTGACGTCGTTACCGTCGTCGCACGCTTCGCCAGTGTCCTGGACGCCGTCGCCACAGGTCGGCAGCGAACAGTCCGTGCGGCAGGCGTCGGGCGTCGTGTCGGAGTTGTCGACACCGTTATCGCAGTCTTCCACGCCGTCGTGGACGACGCCGTCGCCACAGACCGCAGCGACGCACGTGTCGAGACACGCGTCGGAGTTGTCATCGTTGCCGTCGTCGCACTCCTCGGCCGTGCCGTTGTTATCAATGCCGTCACCGCAGTACTCCGTGTCGCAGGTGGCCGTGCAACCGTCACCGTCGACGAGGTTGCCGTCATCACACTGTTCAACGCCAGTCTCGGTGAAGCCGTCGCCGCAAACAGCAGCGATGCAGGTGGACAAGCAGCCGTCGGTCTCGATGTCGTTTCCGTCATCACAGTCTTCGTCGTTGCTTGGATCCGTCACGGAGTCGCCGCAGGTGGGCAGCGAACAGTCCGTGCGGCAAGCGTCGGGCGTGCTATCGGAGTTATCGACGCCATCGTCACACTCTTCGGTACCGTTGACGATGCCATCGCCGCAGATCTCGATCTGGCAGGTCGACGAGCAGCCGTCGTTATTGTTCGTGTTGCCGTCGTCACAGACTTCGCCGGTGACGGTGTTGACGAGGTGATCGCCGCAGACCGGGACCGTGCAGTCGCTGTCGCAAGTGAGGGCGTTCACGCCGCCGCTGTCGCAGGCTTCGACACCCGTTTGGACGAAGGTGTCGCCGCAGACCGCGTTCATACAGCCCGTCGTGC